>NZ_JBEZDT010000002.1:0-337866 GCF_040648455.1 Catellatospora sp. NPDC049133 | reverse complement strand
GCGCCGAGCGGGCCTGGGCCGCCTCGAAGCGCGGGTTGTTCCAGCTCCCGCCGACGGCCGCGGCGGCGTCCGGGGGCAGCCAGTCCGAGTTGCCGCGGGCGTACCGGGAGACCATCTCGACACCCGCCGAGATGAACACGTCGCCCTCGCCGGCCTTGATCGCGTGGAACGCCATCCGGCTGGTTTGCAGCGACGACGCGCAGTATCGGGTGACCGTGGCGGCGGGCAGCGAGTCGAGGCCGAGCAGGGTGGAGACCACCTTGCCCATGTTGAAGCCCTGCTCGCCACCGGGCAGGCCGCAGCCCAGGTAGAGATCGTCGATCTCGGCCGGGTCCAGGCCCGGGATCTTGTCCAGGGCGGCCTGGATGATGGTGGCGGTGAGGTCGTCCGCGCGCAGGTCCTTCAGGGAGCCCTTGCCGGCCCGGCCGATGGGGGACCGGGCGGTGGCGACGATGACAGCATCTGACATGAACGAACGTTAACTCGCCGGTAACTTGCCCACCAGACCGGGTGAGAAAGTCGTCAGCCGCCCTCGGTCCGTCCAAGATCGTTCGACTTGCCCGGCAAGTGGGCGAAAGGCGGCTCAAGATACGCACACGTGCCCGGCAAGTCGAACGATCTTGCCGGGGTGCTGCGGCCGCGCCGCGCCCGCGGCGTGCAGGGCAGGCGCGATGGGGCCGGTCAGGGCAGGCGGGGGGTGACTCCGGCGGCGTGGGCGACGGCCGGGAGCAGGGCGTACGCCCACACCCGGTAGCCGTCCGCGGAAGGGTGGTAGCGGTCGGCCGACAGCGTGTTCGGGTCGGCGCGGAACACCGGCCCCGTCTCGGCGGCCAGGTCGACCACGGCGCCCCCGGCCGCGTGCACCGCTCGCACCTGCGCCCGCGCCACCCGGCGGCCCAGGAAGCCGACGACCTGGCGCAGCGGCGGCGCGATGGCGCGGGCCGCGCCCAGGTCGGGGCAGGTGCCCACGACGACCTCGACCCCGGCCTCGCGCAGCCGGCGCACCGCGGCGCCCAGGTAGGCCGCCGCGTCGGAGGGGCGGCGCAGCGTGATCGCGTCGTTGCCGCCGACCAGGATCACCGCGACATCCGGACGGTCGCCGAGCAGGCAGCGCGCCACCTGGGTGGCCAGGTCGGATGAGCGGGACCCGGCGACGCCGACGCTGGACAGCGCCACGGCCTGCACCGGGCCGCCCTTGCCGGACTCGCCGCCGGACAGCAGCGCGGCCAGCTGGCCGCCGACGGTGTCGGCGACCCGGTCCACGCCCACGCCGAGCGCCGCGGAGTCGCCGAGCATGACCAGCCGCAGCGGGGCGGCGGTGTCCGCCCCCACGGTGGTGCGCAGCGCGAGGCCGAGCCCCGGCTTGGCGTACCGGCGGCTGCGAGCCACCACCGCCTCGGCCGCGAGCAGCGCCGCACCGCCGACCGTGCCCGCGATGAGCGTGATCGCGGCAGCCTTCCCGATCCTCCGTGCCACGGAACTCATGCCCACTCCTCGCTCCGCTCGTCGCGGACATGTCCACGGAGCCCGCTGATTCGCTCGGCAAGCTCGCTCATGCCCACTCCTCGCTCCGCTCGTCGCGGACATGTCCACGGAGCCCGCTGATTCGCTCGACAAGCTCGCTCATGCCCACTCCTCGCTCACGCCTGCTCCACTACCTTCGGCTGGTCTGCCAGGCCGGCCGGGGCCTCGCCCTGGCGGACGACCTCCCACATGCGGCGGCGCAGCTGCGCCCACCGGCCGGCCGGGCCGCGATCACGGCCGTCGACGCGTACTCCGGCGACCTCGGTGCCGGCGTGGCGCGCCGCCTCGACCGCGGCCTGTGGCAGCGACCGTACCCCGTCCACGGCGGTTCGTGCGCCCGCTTCCACGCGCTGCGGCCCGGCCGGGCTGCGCAGCGCGGCCACCACCGTGGGGAGCAGCACCGACGCGGCCAGCGCGTAGCCCTCGGCGGACGGGTGGAAGCGGTCCCGGGCGAACAACCGGTGCGGCTGGGCGGAGAACGTCGGCCCGAGCAGTTCGCCCAGGGATACGGTGCGGCCCCCGGCCTCGACCACGGCGACGGTCTGCGCCGCGGCGAGCTGGCGGCTCCAGGTGCGGGCCAGCCAGCGCAGCGGCGGCCGGATCGGCTGCACGGCACCCAGGTCGGGGCAGGTGCCCACGACGACGGTCGCGCCGGCCTCGCGCAGCCGCCGCACCGAGTCGGCGAGGTGGCGTACGGAGGCGGCCTGCCCGGCCCGGTGCGTGATGTCGTTGGCTCCGATCAGGATCACGGCCAGGTCCGGGTTCAGCTCCAGCGCCTCCTCCACCTGGTGCGTAAGCATTCCCGAGGTCGCCCCGACCACGGCCAGGCTGTGCAGGCGCACCGGCCTTTCCAGACGGCGGGACAGTCCGGTGGCGATCAGCGCGGCCGGGGTCTGCCGGGCCCGCAGCGCCCCGAACCCGGCCGCCGAGGAGTCGCCCAGCATGGCCATGTGCACGGGCTCGCCGCCGAACCGGCCGCCGTACAGGCCGTCCGAGCGCGGCGGCGGGGCCTGGGCGATGGGGATGGTGCGCCGGGCCGCTTCGACCTGGCCGAGCAGCACGCCGACGGTGGCCAGGCCGAGTCCGGCCAGCGCGCCGCCGCCGTAGACGGCCAGCCGCGCCAGATCCCTGCCCCGACGGTGTGCCGCCGTAGCCCCTTGCGCAGTACGCTCGCTCATAGTGAACCCGCCTCACTCGGGAGACCCGCTGGGGAATCCTCGCTGAGGCTCCTACGTACCCAGCGGATCGTCGGCTGGTAACGCTCGCTCATGCGAGAAAGGTAGCGCTCTTCGGTTGCGCTCGGATGGAGGCGAGATGGGACGCACATTGCGTCGTACCGCGGCGTTCACCGCGCTGTGGAAGGCACTCATCACGGGTAACGGCAGCAGCGCCAGTCTGGCGGACCGGCTGGGCGCCATGCCGCGCATGGTCCTGGCCACGCTGCGCGGCAGGTACGACGGCCTCGGCCGGCTTATGGCGATCACCGCGGCCACCCTGTACGTGGTGTCCCCGGTCGACATGGTTCCGGAGGCGTTCCTCCTGGTGCTCGGGCTGGCCGATGACGTGATCATCGTCAGCTGGATCGCCGGGGCGCTGATCAGCGAGACCGATCGCTTCCTGCTGTGGGAGAACGGCGTCAAGGCGCCCGTGGGCGGTCCGGTCATCGACGGCGACGTCGCTTAACGGCGGTTCAAGCCCGGTCTACGCTTGACGCGTGCGCTACTACGAGAACGTCGTCGAGCTGATCGGTAACACCCCGCTGGTCAAGCTCCGGAATGTCACCGATCCCGGCGGCCCCACCGTGCTCGCCAAAGTCGAGTACCTGAATCCGGGGGGTTCGGTCAAGGACCGGATCGCGGTGCGGATGGTCGAGGCGGCCGAGCGGGACGGCCTGCTCAAGCCGGGCGGCACCATCGTCGAGCCGACCAGCGGCAACACCGGGGTCGGGCTGGCGCTGGTGGCCCAGCTCAAGGGGTACAAGTGCGTCTTCGTCTGCCCCGACAAGGTCAGCGAGGACAAGCAGAACGTGCTGCGGGCGTACGGCGCCGAGGTCGTGGTCTGCCCGACCGCCGTCGCGCCTGAGGACCCGCGGTCCTACTACAACGTCTCGGACCGGCTGGCCCGGGAGATCCCCGGCGCGTGGAAGCCCAACCAGTACTCGAACCCGAACAATCCGCTGTCGCACTACGAGCAGACCGGCCCGGAGCTGTGGGAGCAGACCGACGGCCGGATCACGCACTTCGTGGCGGGCGTGGGCACCGGCGGCACGATCAGCGGCATCGGGCGCTACCTCAAGGAGGTCTCCCAGGGCCGCGTGAAGATCATCGGCGCGGACCCGGAGGGCTCCGTCTACTCCGGCGGCACCGGCCGGCCGTACCTGGTCGAGGGCGTGGGCGAGGACTTCTGGCCGGAGACGTACGACCGGACCGTCTGCGACGAGATCGTCGAGGTCACCGACAAGGAGTCGTTCGCGATGACCCGGCGGCTGGCCCGCGAGGAGGGTCTGCTGGTCGGCGGCTCGTGCGGGATGGCCGCGGTGGCGGCACTGAAGGTCGCCGCGCAGGCCGGGCCGGACGACGTGGTCGTCGTGCTGCTGCCCGACGGCGGCCGCGGTTACCTGTCGAAGCTGTTCAACGACGACTGGATGGCCCGCTACGGCTTCCTGCGCACCGACGAGCACGGCGCGACCGTCGCCGACATCCTCGCCGCGAAGTCGCACAGCAAGGGCGCCCTGCCGGAGCTGATCCACGTGCACCCCACCGAGACCGTGCGCGACGCGATCGACATCATGCGCGAGTACGGCGTCTCCCAGCTGCCGGTGCTCAAGGCCGAACCGCCGGTCGTCACCGGCGAGGTGGCCGGCGCGGTGGCCGAGAAGGACCTGCTGGACGCGCTGTTCACCGGCGCGGCTGCGCTGCACGACCCGCTGGACCGGCACGTCGGCCCCGCGCTGCCGATGATCGGCGGCGGCCAGCCGGTCGCCGAGATCGTGGCACTGCTGGAGAAGGCCGACGCCGCGATGGTGCTCATCGACGGCAAGCCCCACGGCGTGCTCACCCGCCAGGACCTGCTCGCCCAGCTGGGCTGATCCCGCCGCTCCGCCAAGATCGCTCGACTTGCCGGGCACTCGTGCGAATCGATCGTCAAGATACGCACAGGTGCCCGGCAAGTCTGCCGATCTTGGTGGGGCGGGCGGCCCGCGGTATGCGATCGGGTGGGTGTGTCGGGGATGCCACATTCACGATCGGCGTGCGGCGGGGGGCTACCCTCCGGTCATGCGGAGGCCGAGCGCGCTGAGCCGCTGGGTACGCCGGACGGATGCCGGCGCGCCGGGACGAGCCGTGTTCGCAGTGCTCATCGCGCTGCCGCTGGCACTCGCCGCCGGTTCCGCCGGCGCGGCCGCGCCCACCCCGGACCCCGCCGAACGCGACCGCTCGGCGGCGCTTGCCGCCTGCCCGCCGAACGTCGAGCTGCGCGCCCCCGACGGCGGCCCGCTGGCCCCGCCGCTGGCCCGCGGTTCGCGGGTGCTGGTCTACCTGCGCCAGGACCGCACCAACGCGCTCACCATTCGCTCGGGTGACCTCAACCGGATCGCCGAGCTCATTCTCGGCACGTCGCCGATCGAGTCCGCGCCGCTGCTGGTCAACGTCGACACCCGGCTCGTCGACGACCGGCTGACCTGGGCGGTGCCCCGGGTGACCGGCCTCGGCGGAGGCCCCGTGGACAGCGTCGTGTGGCACTTCCCGAGCGCGGTGCGCCTCGTGCTGACCGGCCCGCCGGTGCCCGGCGTGGTCTTCGCCCCGTACGCCGAGGTGTTCGCCCCGCCCAGCCCATCCCCGTCACCGAGCCTCTCCGCGAGCCCGGCGCCGTCACCGAGCCTGTCGCCCGCCGCGTCTCCGGTCGTCCCGGCGAGGTCCTCCGGCGCACCGTCCACCGCGCCCGGCCTGCCGCCCGTGGCGGCCCGTCCCGCCGGTCTGCGGACCGTGCTCCGCGGTGCTCCGGTGCTGCCGGACGGGCTGGACTGCGCCCCGCCGCCGTCAGCCTCGCCGAGCGCGTCCGCCGCCGCGGAGAGTCCCGCGGCCGGACCGGGCGGTCCCGTCCCGGGCGGCACCGGGTCGGCGGAGCCCTCGCCGAAGCCCGCGGGGGAGCGGCTGATGGCGCTGGCGTCACGCCCTGTGACGTGGTTCGGGGTCGCCGGGGTGCTCGTGGGGCTGGCCCTGCTTATCTCAGTAATCGCTGGTAACCGGGCACGCCGCCGGTTCCGTTAGCCCGTTTCGGCGGCAATCGCACAGCCTGTGCGACTGCACTGTCTTCCGCGAGTGTTGACTAAGCGTACGGAAGCGGCAGTGCTACCGAGGGGAGCGTGGAACGTGGTCACCGTCGACCATGCACCACCCACCGAGACCGGCAACAGGGAACCCTCCGACATAACCGATCACCTGCTGTGGCGCGACGCGCAGCAGATGCTGGGTCGGCACGACCGACCCGACGACGACCATCTGTGCAACTGGTGCGGTCAGCATTGGCCGTGCCCGCCACGAAGGCTCGCCGAGCGTGCGCAAGCCGCGGCCAGCCGGCACTGGCGGGAGGCCTGGACCGTGCGGCACGACATCAACGGGATGCGCTCGCTACCCGCCTGGCGTGCTGATCTTGGCGAGCGTGGCGGCTCCATCATGCGAAACGGCACCCGCAGGAGCCTCTTCGACTAGCCAGTAAAGGGTGTTCCGACGACCCCCTGCCGTCCCCCGGCGTGTGGTCCTCGGGCCCCGTCCCAGCGGCGACGCCGTTGCGCTCCGCCAGCGTTGGCGCGCCGCGTGCATCGGTACGACTGAGCGGGAGCCGACATGCCTCCGTCGACTCCGCAACGCCTCCGGCCAGGCGTTCTCCCCAGTCGTACAGATGCGTCAGTGGGCGAGGGTACGTGATCTCCGGTTCCCCGCAGTCCGGTCACGTACCCTCGCCCCGACTCGTCTAGGGCGAGAACTTCCAGATCAGCAGCAGGTAGCCGCCGCAGTACGCGGAGACGACCGCGAGCGTGCCCACGATGACGATCATCTTTGCCGGCTTCGTCCGGGCCAGCGCCCCCGCGACCGGCAGCAGCAGGGCGAACGCGGGCAGCAGGAAGCGCGCCTTCGCGTTGTAGTAACCCGAGCCGCCGAGCGAGACGGCGATCATGAGCGCGCTGAACATGAGCAACTGCCAGGGCTGGCGGTCGATGACCGAGATCACGAACAGCGCCACGCAGAGCAGCATGACCAGCGCCACCAGCAGGTAGTCGGGCACCTTCGCCTCGGACAGCGCCGAAGCGGTCATCTTCGCCGTGTACCGGCCGGCGTCCCAGCTCGATCCCCAACCCTCGTGCTGGATGTGGAACCAGCCGTCCAGCCGCCCGGTCCGGGTCGCCACCCAGCCCAGGTAACCCAGCCAGCCCAGCGGCGCGACCAGCAGCGCGAACCAGGCCCGCCAGGAGCGGTCCTGGCGGCGCACGATCGCCACGAAGGCGGCCAGCACCACGACCGGGAAGAGCGCGGAGGCGGATGGCCGGGTCAGCCCGGCGAGCACGCTGATCAGGGCCGCGGCCACCCACTGCCGGCGCAGGGTGGCCAGTAGCGTCCAGGCCGCGAACGCGGTGAACATGGCCTCGGTGTAGCCCATCGACTCGACGATCGCGTGCGGCAGCAGGCCCCAGACCGTGGCCAGCAGCACCCCGGTGCGCCGGTCGTGCAGGTGGTTGCCGATCGCGAACAGCCCCCAGGCCGCCACCAGCGACATGACCCAGGTCAGCAGCACGCCGACGGTCGGCAGGCCGAACGGCAGGATCGCCCCGAGCCAGCGGGTGAGCGTCGGATGCAGGGGGAAGAACGCCATGGCGTTGGTCTGGATCTCGGCCGCCGAGGGGTAGCCATGAGCGGCGATCTCGACGTAGTGCCCGGCGTCCGCCCGGCTGCCCAGCAGGCCGACGGCGTCCTTGCCGACCGTGTGGGCCCAGACGAACAGCACGACCAGGCCGCTGGTACGGGCGACGGCGTACGCCACTAGCGCGGGCCAGGCGGCGGCCAGCGACCGCCGGACGGCGGCCGGCCATCCCGCGGGGCGGGTCCGGGCGGGCGCGCTCGGTGAGCTGATCTCGCTCAAGGGGGTGTCTCCGGGTTCAGCGCAGGAGGGGGCGTGGGGTCGCCGCGACGAGTTTAGGCCGTTCCTGTCAGCGGCGCGGTGGCACCGCGATCCGTGCCAGCTCCTCGGCGACCACGATCTCGCCGTCGAAGTGCGCCGCGGCCTCGTCGCCGAACACCGCCGCGTTCGGGTGGCGCTGGGAGAAGTGGGTGAGCACCAGCCGGCGTACGCCCGCCTCGGTGGCGATCCGGGCGGCCTGCGCCGCGGTGAGGTGCCCGGCCTCGGCGGCCAGCTCGGCCTCCGTCTCCAGGAAGGTCGACTCGATGACCAGCAGGTCGGCGCCCTCGGCGAGCCGGATCGCGGCCTCACACCAGCCGGTGTCCATCACGAAGGCCGCCACCTGCCCCGGCCGGGGCTCGCTGACCTCCTCCAGGCTGACCAGGCGGCCGTCGGCGACCACCGTGCCGACCCGCTGCAGCACGCCGACGTCCGGGCCGCGTACGCCGAGCGCGGCCAGCCGCTCCGGCAGCATCCGGCGGCCGTCCGGCTCGGCCAGGCGGTAGCCGAACGACTCGACCGGGTGCCGCAGCCGCCGCGCGCTGAGCGTGCCGAACGGTCCGGTGGCCAGCACGCCGTCCCCGTCGACCGGGCACTCGGTGATCCGGGCCTGGTCGTGGAAGTGGCTGGCATGGCGCAGCCGCTGCAGGAAGTCCGCGCCGGAGCCAGGGAAGTGGATCGGCACCTCGTGCGGCACCCGGTCCAGCGACAGCCGCTGCACGATGCCGGGCAGGCCGAGGCAGTGGTCGCCGTGGAAGTGCGTGACGCAGATCCGGGTGATGTCGCTCGCCGCGGCGCCGGCCAGCAGCAGCTGCCGCTGGGCACCCTCGCCGGGGTCGAACAGGAAGCCCTGGTCGTCCCAGCGCAGCAGGTAGCCGTTGTGGGCGCGCTGGCGGGTGGGCACCTGGCTGGCCGTGCCGAGCACGATCAGCTCCCGGCTCACGGACGCCCCCACGTGGAGATCGTCTTCACCGGGCGAGGGTACCGCGCCCCGCACGTCCAGCGTTCTTCCAGCAAGCGCCGAGTAAACGCCGACGCCGCCTGCCTAACGTCGCCGGCACAGGACACCGAGCCGCAGGGGGACGAGGCGATGGGACACGACCACGAGGGCCGGCGGGTGAGCCGCCGGTCGATCTTCGCGGGGATCAGCGCGATCGGGCTGGGCAGCCTGCTCGCGGCGTGCGGGGACGGCACTCCGGCCACCACGACCAGCGGGGAGGCGGTCTCGCCGGACGCGACCACGTCGGCGGACCTGACCGGCCTGTTCACGGACGCGAACACGTGCAAGCTGTCGCCGTCCACCACGCAGGGGCCGTACTACTTCGACGCGGACAAGATCCGTAGCGACATCCGGGAGGACCGGGCGGGCACCCGGCTCCGCGTGGTGCTGAAGGTCCAGGACAGCGAGCAGTGCAAACCGCTCACCAACGCGGTGGTGGAGATCTGGCACTGCGACGCGGCGGGCCTGTACAGCGGCGCGGAGTCGCTCTCCTCGGGCGACGAGGCGCTCAACACGAAGGTGTTCGCGGCGGCGCCGTACGCGGCGCACACCGGGCGGGACACCTTCAACGACGGCGACGGCATCTTCCAGGACAGCATGCTGATGAAGGTCACCGAGGACAGCGACGGCCATCTCGCGGTGCTGGTGCTGGCCGCCGACTCGGACGCCGACGGCAGCTGACCCGGGCGGTCACGGGATCGGGCGGGCGTAGCGCACGACCGGCACGGTCGCCGAGCCGATCGGGGTGGTGCGGGTGACGCCGTCGGCGGCCCAGCCGCCCCGCTCGTAGAAGCGGCGCGCCCGGGTGTTGTCACTCACGACGTACAGCAGCGCCTGCCGACAGCCGAGAGCGGCGAACTCGGCCAGGCAGGTGTTCATCAGGGCGAGCCCGACGCCCGAGCCGATCGCGTCCGGGCGGACGTGGATCGCGTTGAGCACGCCGGTGTCCGCCGGGGCCTGTTCCTCGGCTCCGGCGGGACCCAGGTAGCTGAAACCGAGCACGGTGCTCCCGCGTTCGGCGAGGTGGAGGCGGTGCGTGTCGGCCTCGGCGGCGTACCGCCGCGCCCACTCGCCCTGCTGGTCCGCGACGGTGATCCCGGCCAGCTCCTGCGCGGTGAGCAGCTCGCGGTACGCCGACCGGCGGCTCAGCGCGTGCAGCTCGCCGATCGCGGCCACGTCCTCGGGCGTGCCGCCCCGGCGGATCGTCAGCGTCATGCCCGGCACGCTACCGCCAGGTGCTTCCGGCCGGGCGCGTGCTTCCGGAAATGAGAGGCCAGGTTGCGAAAGTTTCGGAACCGCGATGCGGCCTCCGATTTCGACATCGCGGGTGACAAAGTGCGCCGCAACCCTTGTCCTGACGCCGGATACGGGTGTTAGGGTGCGTGGGCTGATGCCTCAGTGGTGAGGCACGAATACCGGAAACTACCGGAAGTGCAGCCATTCCGGGTGGAAGACAGGCAGGGCGATGTCGACCCACAAGGACGCCGCCGTCGCGGCCGCAGCCGATCTCGAACCCGACGAGCAGCCCTGGCGGGACCCGGCGCTGCCGGTCGAGCAGCGCGTCGACGACCTGATCGCGCGGATGACCCCGGCCGAGAAGATCGCCCAGCTCTACAGCGTGTGGCCCGGCGCGGGTTCGGACGGCGACGACGTCGCGCCCTACCAGCAGGACATGGTCGAGGACGGGTTCGACTGGCAGACCCTGATCGCCGCCGGGCTCGGGCAGCTGACCCGCCCGTTCGGCACCGCGCCGGTCAGCCCGGCCGAGGGCATGGCCCGGCTGGGCGGGCTGCAGGAGGCGATCGTCGCGTCCGGACGGTTCGGCATCCCGGCGCTGGTGCACGAGGAGTGCCTGACCGGGTTCACCACACATGGCGCGACCATCTTCCCGACCGCGCTGGCCTGGGGCGCGGCCTTCGATCCCGCACTCGTCGAGCGGGTGGCCGCCGCGATCGGCCAGGGCCTGCGCGCGGTCGGGGTGCACCAAGGCCTCGCGCCGGTGCTCGACGTGTCCCGCGACCCCCGCTGGGGCCGCACCGAGGAGACCATCGGCGAAGACCCCTACCTGGTCGCGACGATCGGCACCGCGTACGTGCGGGGGCTGGAGTCGGCCGGGATCGTGGCCACGCTCAAGCACTTCGCGGGCTATTCCGCGTCGCGGGCCGGGCGCAACTTCGGCCCCGTCGCGATGGGGCCGCGCGAGCTGGCCGACGTGATGCTGCCGCCGTTCGAGATGGCGCTGCGCGACGGCGGTGCGCGCTCGGTCATGCACTCGTACGCCGAGATCGACGGCGTGCCCGCCGCCGCGGACGGCCGGCTGCTCACCGACCTGCTGCGCGGCGCATGGGGCTTCGAGGGCACCGTGGTCGCCGACTACTTCGGCATCACCTTCCTGCACTCGCTGCACGGCGTCGCGGGTGACCTCGCGGCCGCGGCGGGCCTCGCCCTGACCGCCGGTGTCGACGTCGAACTGCCGATCGTGCGCTGCTACGGGCGGCCGCTGGCCGACGCCGTCCACGACGGCGCCATACCGATGACACTGGTGGACCGGGCGGTGCGCCGGGTGCTGCGGCAGAAGTGCGAACTCGGCCTGCTCGACCCGGACTGGACACCGCCGCGCCCGGCCGCCGTGGACCTCGACCCGCCCGCGGCCCGCGAACTGGCCCGGCAGCTCGCCGAGCAGTCGGTGACACTGCTGGCCAACGACGGCGTGCTGCCGCTGGCCACGGCCGCCTCGATCGCCGTGGTCGGGCCGCTGGCCGACGACGCCGACGGCATGCTCGGCTGCTACACCTTCCCGCGCCACGTCGGGCTGCACCACCCCGGCCTGCCGCTCGGCGTGTCCATCCCCACGGTGCTCGCATCGCTGCGCGCCGAACTGCCGAAGGCGACGATCACCCACGCGGCCGGCTGTGCCGTCGACGGGACGGACACCACCGGCGTCGCGGCCGCGGTCGCGCTCGCCGAGCAGGCCGACGTGTGCGTCGTGGTGCTCGGCGACCGGGCCGGGCTGTTCGGCAAGGGCACCTCCGGCGAGGGCTGCGACGTCACCGAACTGCGGCTGCCCGGAGTGCAGGAGCGGCTGCTCGGCGCGTTGCTGGACACCGGCCGGCCGGTCGTCGCCGTGCTGCTGGCGGGGCGCCCGTACGCCCTGGGCGAGTGGGCCGACCGGCTCGCAGCGGTGGTGCAGGCGTTCTTCCCCGGCCAGGAGGGTGGCCCGGCGGTGGCCGGGGTGCTGGCCGGACGGGTCGAGCCGTCGGGACGGCTGCCGGTCGGCGTGCCGCGCCACCCGGGCGGGCAGCCCGCGAACTACCTCGCGCCGCCGCTCGGCCACGCCACCGAGGTGAGCACCGTGGACCCGACCCCGCTGTTCCCGTTCGGGCACGGGCTTTCGTACACGAGCTTCGCCTGGGAGCCGCCCGCCGACGCCGGACCGGTGACCTGCCCGACCGACGGGGCGGTCATGGTCGCGCTGACCGTGCGCAACACCGGCGAGCGGGCCGGGACCGAGGTGGTGCAGCTCTACCTGCACGACCCGGTCGCCCAGGTCACCCGGCCGGTGCAGCGGCTGATCGGATACACCCGCGTGGCGCTGGAGCCGGGCGCGGCCCGGCGGGTGGAGTTCACCGTTCCCGCGGACCTGGCCGCGTACACCGGGCGCGACGGGCGGCGGCTCGTCGAACCGGGCGACCTGGAGCTGCGGTTCGGCGCTTCGAGCGGCGACATCAGGCACACCGTACGGGTGCGGCTGACCGGCCCCGAGCGGTTCGTCGGCCACCGACGCAGGATGACCTCCGAGGCGATCGTCACCGACGCTCGCGCCTGACCGCTGAAATCAGGGTGCAACCGGTGGGTACGCGAACACGTGTAGTGCGCATCCAGGACGACCGTCCTGCCACGACACGGGGAGACGAACATGCGTACCCACCTGGCTCGGCCCGCCGGTGCACTGGCCGCCGCGGTCCTTTCGGCCGTGCTGCTCGCCGCCTGCGACACCGGAGCCGCCACCGGCCCCGCGGCCGCCTCGTCCGCCGCGCCGGCCACGTCTACCGCGCCCACACGCCCGGCGGGCGAGGTCCCGCTCGGGCCTGCCGGATACGGCGCGCTGCGGCTCGGCATGACCCCGGCGCAGGCCGCGGCCACCAAGCTGATCACCACGCCCGCCGGTGAGAAGACCGGCTGCTGGACGTACGCCCACCTGATCGGGTCGGGGAAGACAGGCCAGGACGACATCGACGGCAGGCTGTTCTTCTCCGAGAAGCTCGGCCTGGCCGCCATCTACGCCTATCCGGGGGTGGAGACGCCCGAGGGCATCACCGTGGGCAGCACCGTCGACGAAGTCCGCAGGGCGTACCCGTCCTGGGAGGCCGTGGGCGGCGAGGCCGAGGGCCGCGGGTACGTCAAGGTGCCGGGCAACGACGCGGCGGCGTACCGGATCGAGGTCGACAAGGGCAAGGTCGTCCAGCTGTCCCTCCAGCTGGGCAACCAGGACTGCTACGAGTGACCGCACAGCACCGTTGCCCCCGGTCGCGGCGGCTGCTACGTTCTGGCGCGATCAACGACAAGTCCTGGGGAGACCGTCATGGTGCTGCATCGCGCCCGCCCGCCGTATCTCGGCGTGGCCTTCTTCTTTCTCGCCGGGCTCTTCGTCATCTGGAGCTCGATGAACGGCTGGGAGCTGCGGTTCCTGTTCATCCCGCTCGGCTCCGGCGCGCTGTTCGGCATCGGGCTGCTCTCGGTGCTCATCTCGCTGGCCGTGCTGGCCGCCGCGTTCCGGCCCGCACCGGTGGTGCTGGACACCTCCGGGCTGGCCCTGCGTACGGCGGGCATCAAGCGCACGCTGCCGTGGTCGGCCGTGGAAGCGCTGGTCCTGGAGCCGTTCACCGAGGAGGTCGGGGGCCGCGCCGAGACCACCGCCCGGCTGGTCCTGGTGCCTGCCGCCGGTGTCGACCTGGGCGTGCCCACGGAATACCGCGACATCGTCGGCGGTCGGCCGTCGGTGATCCTCGTGTCGGTCAAGTCGCTGCGCGCCTCCACCGCCGAGGTGGCCGGGGCGCTCGCCCACTACGCCGGGGGCAGGTTCGTCGACGGCCTGACCACCCGCGCCTGACGATCCCGCGATCTCCACTGGACGACCGGCGACGCGAGACCGGCCGGTCGGCGGCACGTGGGCCCGCTCGGGGCGCATTAGCGTCTGCTGCCATGCGCATGACGAAGATCGTTTCCAAACTGCGCCTGCCCGCGATCGCCGCGACGGCGCTGCTGTCCGGCTGCGGCGCCTCTCATGACATCGAGTACTCCGCCACGGGCGGTGGGGAGGGCGGCAGCGGCACGGGCACGGTCACCTATGTCGACAGCTCCGGGGAGGCCGTCACCGAGTCGGTGACGTTTCCGTGGCGCAAGACGGTCTCGGTGGACGAGGGCGTCAAGGTGACCCTGAGGGTGATGCCGGTGCCGCTCACGGCGAAGTTCGGGCAGCTGGACATTCCGCTCAAGGTGAGCTGCCAGATCTCGGTCGGCGGGGATGTCAAGGACTCGCTGCCGCTGCACGAGCGTCTGGCCGAGTGCGACACCGTCAGCCAGTAGCGTCTCCGGGCGCGACGACGCCGCCGCGCCCGGAGGGGCACGGCGGCGTCATTTGAGCGGGTCGGACCGTCAGGCGTCGGTCTTCGCGACGCCGATCGGGCAGCTCATGCCGTTGGGGCCGATGCCGCAGTAACCGTCGGGGTTCTTGGCCAGGTACTGCTGGTGGTAGTCCTCGGCGTAGTAGTACTCGCCGAGCATCGCGATCTCCGTGGTGATCTGGCCGTAGCCTTCGGCGGTCACCACCGGCTGGAACGCGTCCCGCGAGGCCTCGGCCTCCTTGAGCTGTTCCGGCGTGGTGGCGTAGATCGCCGACCGGTACTGGGTGCCGATGTCGTTGCCCTGGCGCATGCCCTGGGTCGGGTCGTGGTTCTCCCAGAACACCCGCAGGATCTCGGCGTACGAGATGATCTCCGGGTTGAAGACGATCTCCACGGCCTCGGTGTGCCCGGTGTAGCCGGAGCAGACCTCCTGGTAAGTCGGGTTCGGCGTGCTGCCGCCGGCGTATCCGACCGAGGTCGAGTAGACGCCGTCGAGCTTCCAGAAGAGGCGCTCGGCGCCCCAGAAGCACCCCATGCCCACGACAGCCACCTGCATGCCCTTGGGCCAGGGGCCGGTGAGCGGAGTGCCCAGCACGTAGTGCTCGGCCGGCGGCACGATCGGGGTGTCCCGGCCGGCCAGGGCCTCGCTGGCGTTGACGACATCGAGCTTCTTGTGGCGAAGGAACATGTCTCCAGTGTCCTCCTCTACGCTGGGGGAATGTCTTACGGGTTTGAAACGCTCGCCATCCACGCGGGTCAGGAGCCGGACGAGCGCACCGGCGCGGTGATCCCGCCGATCTTCCAGACATCGACCTACAAGCAGGACGCGGTCGGCTCGCCACGGCTGGGTTACGAGTACTCCCGGTCCGGCAACCCGACCCGCGACGCGCTGCAGGAGTGCCTGGCGGCGCTGGAGGGCGGTTCGCGCGGGCTCGCGTTCGCCAGCGGGCTGGCCGCCGAGGACACGCTCATCCGCACCGTGTGCAAGCCCGGCGACCACGTGATCATTCCCGATGACGCGTACGGCGGCACGTTCCGCCTGTTCGCGAAGGTCGCCGAGCGCTGGGGCCTGTCCTGGACGGCGGCCCGGATCTCCGACGTCGACGACGTGCGGGCCAAGGTGACCCCGGACACGAAGATGATCTGGGTGGAGACGCCCACCAACCCGCTGCTCGGCATCGCCGACATCGCGGGCCTGGCGGCGGTGTCGCGGGACGCGCACGCGCTGCTGGTGGTCGACAACACCTTCGCCAGCCCGTACCTGCAGCAGCCGCTGGCGCTGGGGGCGGACGTGGTGGTCCACTCGACCACGAAGTACGTGGGCGGGCACTCGGACGTGGTCGGCGGCGCGCTGGTGCTCAACGATCTCGCGCTGGCCGACGCGCTGAAGTTCCACCAGAACGCGATGGGCGCGGTGAACGGTCCGTTCGACGCCTGGCTGACGCTGCGCGGGGTGAAGACCCTGGCCGTGCGCATGGAGCGGCACTGCGACAACGCCGAGAAGGTGGCCGAGTTCCTGACCCGGCACCCGAAGGTGAAGCAGGTGCTCTACCCGGGCCTGCCCGAGCACCCCGGCCACGAGCTGGCCACCAAGCAGATGCGCCGGTACGGCGGCATGATCAGCTTCCGGATGGGCGACCCCGCGGCGGCCGAGCGGGTCTGCAACACGACCAAGGTGTTCACCCTGGCCGAGTCGCTGGGCGGCATCGAGTCGCTGATCGAGCACCCGGGCAGGATGACGCACGCCAGCGTCGCGGGCTCCGAGCTGGAGGTCCCCGCCGACCTGATCCGCCTGTCCGTCGGCATCGAGACCATCGACGACCTGCTCGCCGACCTCGCCACCGCGCTGGGCTGACGGGCCCGCGCGCCGCGTGCCGCGGCGTTTCCGACGAAGATCGCTGTTTTGGGTCAAAACCTCTGGTTGAACCGCAGGTTTTGACCCGAAACAGCGATCTTCTCATTCGGGCCGACAGGAGATCAGACGGGGCGGCCGGGCGGGAGGATGCGGTCGGCCTCGATCGAGTAGCTGTCGCCATAGATGCGCAGTTTGTCGCCTTTGCAGGTGTAGCGGTCGGGGGTGATCGTGGTGCTGAGATTCTCGCGGTCGCGGACGCTGCCGTTGACCTTCCAGGTGGTGGTGCCCGAGGCGGACGCGTTGCTGTAGCTGATCATCTCGTCGTCGGCCTCGTAGTTAAGGCGCGTGGTGCCGTTGTGGACCACCTCGTAGCGGTCGCCGTTGCGGGTGCCCTTGCGGGTGACCTTGTCCACGGTGACCAGGGTGCCGTCCGCGCCGTAGCTCAGCAGCGTGCCTGCCCCGGTCAGCTGCACGGTCACCCCGAAGATCTCGGCGCTGGAGGTGTACGACGTCTCCCGCCACTGTCCGATCAGGCACCGCGCGGGCGAGAGCGGCGCCGGGGACGGCAACACGGCGACGGGACTCGGCGACGGCGAGGCCGACGGCGACGGCACCGCGCCGGGAGCGCGCCGGGTCAGCAGATATGCCGCGGCCGCCCCGCCGAGGCACACCACGAGCACGACGACGAGCAGGATCACCCCGACCACGATCGGAACGGTCCAATCACGACCACTCTCTTCCGGCTGCATCAGCCCAGCATCGCCAACGAAATCCGTCGCGGCAAGGCTCCAGTTGCTCACGACGCGTCACGGCACTCCATACTGGAGCCCCGGTTTTCTGGCTCACGACGTGGTGGAGGAAAGACATGGCGGACACCTGGGTCGGCGCCACCGCCAAGCAGATCGCGCGAGCCGTGCGGCGCGGTGACACGTCGGCGACGCAGGTCGTGGCCGATCACCTCGACTACCTGACCGGTGCCGACCCGGTGGTGGCGGCGTTCCGCACCGTGCGGGCCGCAGAGGCGGCCGCCGAGGCGGAGAAGGTCGACGACCAGAGTGACATGGCCAACCTGCCGCTGGCCGGGGTGCCGATCGCGGTCAAGGAGAACACCCCGGTCGCCGGGTTGCCGACGTGGCACGGATCCGCAGGCGCACGCCAGGCCGTCGCCGAGCAGGACCATGAGCTGGTACGCAGGCTGCGCGGCGCGGGTGCGGTGGTCCTCGGCACGACCCGGATGCCCGAGCTGGGGCTGTGGGGCGTGACCGACGACGACAGCGCGGTGACCCGCAACCCGTGGGCGCTCGACCGCACCCCGGGCGGCTCCTCCGGCGGCTCGGCGGCGGCGGTCTCGGCGGGCCTGGTGCCGATCGCGCACGCCAACGACGGGCTGGGCTCCATCCGCATCCCGGCGGCCTGCTGCGGCCTGATCGGGCTCAAGCCCGGCCGGGGCGTGCTGCCGGTGAACCTGGGCGCGGACGACTGGTTCGGCCTAGTCGAGCACGGCATGCTGGCCACGACGGTCGCCGACGCGGCGTTGGGCTTCGCGGTGCTGGCCGGGCGCACACCGCAGCCGCTGAGCCAGCCGGGCCGGCTGCGCATCGCGGTGTCGCTGAAGTCCCCGGTGGCCGGGGCGAGCGCCGACGAGGCCAACCGGGCCGCGGTGGCCACCGCCACCCGCCTGCTGACCGAGTGCGGCCACGACACGCTGACCGCCGACCCGGCGTACTCGACCTCGCTCGGGCTGCGCGGCATGGCGACCTGGTTCGCCGCCGCTCACCGCGACGTCGAGGCGGCCGGGATCGACCGGTCCAAGCTGCAGAAGCGCACCCGGCGGCATGTCGCGATGGGCGGCTGGGCGTGGCGGCGCGGCTTCGTACGCGAGCAGGACCGCACCCGGTTCCGTGACCGTTGCCTGGAGTTCTTCGTCGCAAACGGTGTGGACCTGCTGCTCACGCCGGTGCTCGCCGGGCCACCGCTGAAGGCGGGCGACTGGCACCGCCGCGGCTGGCTGACCAACGTGGTGGCCAACGTGCGCAACGCCCCGTTCGCCGCGCCGTGGAACATCACCGGTTTCCCGGCGATGACCCTGCCCGTCGGTGTACGCCCCGACGGCCTGCCCGCCGCCGTGCAACTGGTCGGCCCGCCCGGCACGGAACTGCTGCTCCTGGCGGTCGCCGGCCAGATCGAACTGGCCGCCCCCTGGCGCCGCCACGCCCCCGGCTTCCCCCGCCCGAACTGAGGAAAGGAAGGGCACCTTCACATCGCTATGTGTTGTGGAAGGTGCCCTTCCTTTCCTTCTTGCACGGAACGTGACCGACGGGGAACCGGATGATCCCGACTGAGCTGGGGTGGGTTTCAGCGGTGCCGGTGGTTCCGTTACTCTCCGTGGGCCCTCGACCCTGGAGAAACGCCGTGACCTGCCCACATTGCTCCGCCGTCAATCCGGCGACCGGGATCTACTGCCGCGCCTGCGGGCTGGACCGCACCGCGCCGCTGATCCACCCGCACGCCAAGCTCTACGGCGTGCACGGCATCGGCCTGGCCGCGGTGGCCGCGGTCGTGGTCTCGACGGTGCTCACCGTGCTGGGCGCGGCGCTGGCCCTGGTGCCCGGCGCCATGGCGGAGCAGGCTCAGGCCGACCGCGACACCGACCTGCTGCAGCGGGCCTACCTGGTCGAGCTGGCGATCACCGGGGTCGACGTGCTCGGCATGCTGGCCGCGGGCGTACTGGTGATCATCTGGCTGTACCGCGCCCGGGTGAACATCGACGCGTTCCCCGAGGCGCAGCCGGGTATGGCCGCGGGCTGGGCGATCGGCGGCTGGTTCATCCCGTTCGCGAACTTCGTCATCCCGTGCCGGGTGATGCACCAGGTCGCCTCCGCCAGCCTCCAGCACCGGCGGGTCGGCCTGTTCACCGGCCTGTGGTGGGCCGGGTACGTGGTGAGCTTCGCCACCTCGCAGATCAGTGGCCGCATGGAGCCGGACGTGAACACCTTCGCGGCGCACGTGGCCTATTTCGACGACATGCTCACCTTCGGCGTGGTCGAGGCGGTGGGCACCGTGCTCGCCGGGTTCTTCCTGGTCAAGCTGATCCTGTCGATCAGCGGCGCGCAGACCGCGCGGATCGAGCGCGGCCGGGCGGCGCACGTCCCCGTTGTGCCCGCGGCCGTGCCGAGTGGCACGATCAGCCTGTGACACCTGAGCTGGTCAGCCTGGCCGACATCGAGGCGGCGCGCGAGCGCCTGCGGTCCGTCGTACGCACCACCCCGATCGAGCCGTGCCGGCCGCTGTCGGCCAAGCTCGGCGGGCCGGCCTGGCTCAAGTGCGAGAACCTGCAGCGTGCGGGCTCCTACAAGGTGCGCGGTGCCTACGTGCGCATCTCCCGGCTCAGCGAGCAGGAGCGGGCCCGCGGTGTGGTGGCGGCCAGCGCCGGCAACCACGCCCAGGGCGTCGCGCTCGCGGCCGGGCTCTGCAAGACCAAGGCCACCGTGTTCATGCCGGTGGGCGCGCCGCTGCCGAAGGTCGCGGCGACCAAGGGGTACGGCGCGCGGGTCGAGTTCGCCGGCAACACCGTCGACGAGGCGCTGGTCGCGGCGCAGGAGTTCGCCGAGCGCACCGGCGCGGTCTTCATCCACCCGTTCGACCACCCCGACGTGATCGCCGGACAGGGCACGGTCGGCCTGGAGATCCTCGAACAGCGCCCCGACGTGCAGACCATCATCACCGGCATCGGCGGCGGCGGCCTGATCTCCGGCCTCGCCGTCGCCGCGAAGGCGCTGCGCCCCGACATCACCGTCATCGGCGTACAGGCCGCCGGCGCGGCAGCGGTGCCGCCCGCGCTGCGCGCCGGACGCCCGGTGCGCCTGCCCAGCATCGCCACCATCGCCGACGGCATCGCGGTCGGCCGCTGCGGCGACCTCACCTTCACCCACATCAGCAAGCTCGTCGACGAGGTCGTCACCGTCACCGACGAGGAGATATCCCGAGCCCTGCTGATGCTTCTGGAGCGCGGCAAGATGGTCGCCGAGCCGGCCGGCGCGGTCGGCGTGGCCGCCCTGCTCGCGGGCCGTGTACAGGTGAAGACCCCCGTCGTGGCGGTCGTCTCCGGCGGCAACATCGACCCCCTGCTGCTGCTGCGCGTCATCGAACACGGCCTCAGCGCCGCCGGCCGCTACCTCCACGTCAACGTCCGCTGCGCCGACCGCCCCGGCCAGCTCGCCGCCCTGCTCTCCCTGATCGCCGACCAGCGCGCCAACGTCCTCGACGTGGCCCACCAACGCCACGACCCCCGCCTGCACTTCGGCGAGGTCGAAGTCGAACTCTCCGTCGAAACCCGCGGCGCCGAACACTCAGACCAACTGGTCACCGCCCTCCGCACCGCCGGCTACCAGGTAGACGTCGACACCCCCTTTGCCTGACCCCACCCAAGATCGCGACGATCTTGCGCGGGCGGTGGGGACGACACGCCTGAATCCGGCATATCTCCAACAACTTAAGCAAGATCGTCACGATCTTGGGGTGAGGGCGGGAAACAGCGAGGGCCGGCGCTGCGGGAGCGGGCCGGCCCTGGGGCGGTGCGGGGCGGGGTCAGCCGCCGAAGGCTTCGAAGGAGACGACGGTGACCTTGATGTCTACGCCGCTGGGGGCGGTGTAGGTGACGGTCTGGCCCTTGCGGGCGCCGAGGATCGCCTGGCCGAGGGCCGACTCGGGGGAGTACACGGTGATGTCCGTGGTCGCCGCGATCTCGCGCGAGCCGAGCAGGAAGGTCTCGGTGTCCTCGGTGTCGTCGTCGAAGTAGATGACGACGACGTTGCCGATGGAGACGCTGTCCCCGCGGGGAGCCTCGCCGACGTGGGCGACCCGCAGCAGCTCCTGGAGCTGGCGGATGCGGCCCTCTGCCTTGCCCTGCTCCTCGCGGGCGGCGTGGTAACCGCCGTTCTCCTTGAGGTCACCCTCCTCGCGGCGGGCGTTGATCTCGGCGGCCATCGCGGGCCGGGCGGCGATGAGGTCGTTCAGCTCGCCCTGGAGCCGGTCGTACGCGTCCTGGGACAGCCAGGTGGCATCAGTCGTGGACACGGGCGTTCTCCTCAGGTCTTGCGGGTTCTCGGAAGTGGTTGCCGGTCGGCCATGCGCTGCAGTGGTAACTGCCCCCTTGAGCGCGATGGGCGAAGTTACCAACCTACCAGCGACTCACGCCGGGTGGCAGCCCTTAACCTCGCCGGTCACCGGACGTCCCGTCGTCGCCAGGCGGTGTGTCACCACGGTGCGCTCCGGATCCGGGCCCGGCCGCACGGTGACCTCCTCCAGTCCGACCTCGTGCCCGGTCTTGTCCCGGGCGCGGACGAGGCAGACAGCGGTGCCGTCGGCCGGCATCTGGATCATGAACGTCACCGCGACCTGCGTGTCGCTCATCTCGAACGCCGTCACCGACGCTGTGTAGTCTCCGTCACCGTACGCGCGGTAGAGGCGGGCGCCGATGAGCGTCATGGCCAGGACGGTCAGCACGCCCAGCACGGCCACCGTCGTGCGGGAGGCGCGACGCTGCTCACGGCGGCGGCCGTACCGTCCGGCCGGCCACGGCGCGCGTTCGGCCGCCTGGCCGGCGGCGGTGTCGGTGGAGGTCTCGGTCACCGGTGGGGGTCCTTCGTGTGACGCGTCAGACGCGTGAGGAACACTGTCAGGGTCGATTCTCGCACGTGGGGAGAGCACGGTGACGCAGCGGCTGCGACTGATGGCGGTGCACGCGCATCCGGACGACGAGTCGTCCAAGGGTGCCGCGACTATGGCGCGGTATGCCCGCGAGGGTGCGGAGGTGCTGGTCGTCACGTGTACGGGCGGCGAGCGGGGTGACGTGCTCAACCCGAAACTGGACCGCCCGGACGTCTGGGAGAACATCGCCGAGATCCGCCGTGCGGAGATGGCCGCGGCCCGCGACATCCTCGGCGTCGACCAGGCGTGGCTCGGTTTCGTCGACTCGGGCTGGGTCGAGGGCTACACCCACGACGACCCGTCCGGCCTGCCCGAGGGCTGCTTCGCCCGGGTGCCGGTCGAGGAGGCGGCGGCGCCGCTGGTGAAGCTGATCCGGGAGTTCCGGCCGGAGGTGGTGCTGACCTACGACGAGGAGGGCGGCTACCCGCACCCGGACCACATCCAGACCCACCTGGTGACCATGGCCGCGGTCGAGGCCGCCGCCGACCCGCAGCGCTACCCCGAGTTCGGCCCGGCCTTCGAGGTGCCGAAGCTCTACTACCACATCAGCTTCACGAAGCTGAAGTTCACGGCGCTGCACGAGGCGATGCTGGCGGCCGGGCTGGAGTCGCCGTACGCCGAGCGGCTCAACGACGACTGGGTCGGCGACAAGTCGCCCCGGATCACCACCCGGGTGCCCTGCGGCGAGTACTTCGAGCTGCGGGACGACGCCCTGCGCGCGCACGCGACCCAGATCGACCCGGACGGGCCCTGGTTCCGCGCGCCGCTGACCGTGCAGCGCACGGCCTGGCCGACCGAGGACTACCAGCTGGTCAGGTCGACCGTGGCGACCGCGATTCCCGAGGACGACCTGTTCGCCGGCGTACGCGCGCCGGCGGGAGCGGATAGGTGAGGCACATGCTGGAGATCCTGGCCGACAACAACTTCGGCGACACCCGGTCGGGCGACGGTCTCGCCGGTCCGATGGCGCTGCTGCTGATCCTGCTCCTGGCCGCTGCAACGGTTTTCCTGATTCGCAACATGAATCAGCGGCTCAGGCGGTTGCCCGAGACGTTCGATTCGGCGAGCATGAGTGACGGTGCGCGGACGGACTCGCCCGTCACGCCGGACCCTCGCTGAGGCGGACCGAGGGAATCGGACACGGCCTGTCGCGTCAGGCGGAGAGCGTGTCGTCTTCAGAAGGAGACGACGGGCCTCCGCCTCCGGTGCGCGCGGACAGGGGGCACGGATGGGCAGGTGGCTCACGCGGGCGGCGGACGGACTCTACCGCTGGTCCGGTGCAGCCTCGCTGACGTCGCGTGTCCGCATTGTCATAACCTGTCTCGTCGTCACCGCGGTGCTGGTCGCGGGTGTCGGCGCGATCCTCGGCGTACACGAGGGTGACCTCGGCCAGTTCGGGCTGCTCATCGGCCTGATCACGCTGGCCCACCTGTTCGGCCTGCGCATGCGCGTCGGCTCCACCACCATCGACGTCGACTGGGGCGAGGCCGCCCTGATCGTCGGCTTCGTCCTGGTGCCGGTCACCTGGATCCCCGCCGCGGCGGGCATCGGCGTGCTGCTGGCCAAACCGGTGGTGTCACTGGTCTCCGGCAACCGCACCAGCCCGGTCGAGACCGTCCGGGCCGCCGCCTCACTGACGCTGGCCGCCGCCGTCGCGGCGCTGGTGGTGTGGGTCGGCGGGGTGCCGGTCGCCCCCGGCGCGTCCGGGATGTCGGCGCAGGCCGCCGCGATCGTCGTGCTGGCCGCCCTCGTCTACCTGCTCAGCAGTGCCGTGCTGCTCGCGGTGCACCTGGCCGTGCGCGACGGGCAGAACATGATCGGGGTGGTCTGGCAGGCGCTGCGCGGCACGCCCGTGATGATCGTCGGCAACGTCGCGCTCGGCCTGGTCGCGGTGCGGTTGTGGGACAGCAGCTGGCTCTGGGTGCTGCCGCCGCTGCTGTGGCTGCTGCACCAGCTCTACGTGCACCGGGTGCACGAGGACGAGGAGCGCCGCACCTGGCGGGCGTTCGCGCTGGCCAGCCGCTCGCTGCACCGGCTCGACGAGCTGGCCGTGGCGCAGGAGGGCCTGCAGGCGGCCCGTTCGCTGTTTCCGGTGCGGGCGGTGGAGCTGACCGTGCTCGGCTCGCAGACCCGATACCGCAGCAGCCTGCGTACCGGCGAGGAGATCCTGGTCGAGCCCGCCTCGGAGACGCCGTCGGCGGACGCGGGCCGCGCGCCCGCGGTGACCCGGGCGCTCGAGGTGGCCGGCGGCCGGGTCGGCGTGCTCACCCTGCGGCTGCTGCGCCAGCGCGCCTGGGGCCCCAACGACCAGCACCGGCTGGCCGTGTTCGGCGACGCCCTGGCCGCCGCCCTGCACGACGCCGCCACCCACAGCGCCCTGCGCGAGCTGCGCGAGCGCACCATGTACGAGTCCCACCACGACCCGCTGACCCGCCTGCTCAACCGCGACGCCCTGATGGATCGCGGCGACGCGGTGCTGCGCGGGCTCGACGCCCGGGTGCCGGTCGCCCTGCTGCTGCTCGACATGGACCACTTCAAAGAGGTCAACGACACCCTGGGCCACCTCGCCGGGGACGAGCTGCTGCAGACCGCGGCGTCGCGGCTGTCCGGCGACGTGGGGCACGGCGAGCTGCTGGCCCGGCTCGGCGGCGACGAGTTCGCGCTGCTGGTCACCGACCTGCCCGGACTGTCCGCGGACCACGACGAGGTCGACCGGCTCAGCGCCGCGAACCTGGTCGCCCAGCGCCGGGCGCGCATGCTGACCGCGACGCTGGCCAGCCCCACCGAGGTCGCCGGGGTCACGCTGTCGGCCGAGGTCTCGGTCGGGGTTGCCGTGGCGACCGCGGGCGAATTCGACCTCACCGAGCTGCTGCGGCGCGCCGACGTCGCGCTGTACCAGGCCAAGGAGTCGGGGTCGCGGGTCGCCGCGTACGACCCGCACCGCGACCGGACCAGCACCGACCGGCTGGCGCTGGTCGCCGAGCTGCGCGCCGCGCTGGCCGCCGACGATCAGCTCCACCTCGTCCTGCAGCCCGCGGTCGAGCTGGACACCGGCGCGCCGTCCGGGGTGGAGGCGCTCATCCGCTGGCACCACCCGCGCCGCGGCCTGCTGCTGCCCAAACACTTCGTCCGCGCCGTCGAGGCCAGCGACCTGCTCGGCAAGTTCACCCGGCACGTGCTCGACCAGGCCCTGACGTTGGCCGCCGAGTGGACCCGGCAGGGCCTGGACGTGCCCGTCGCGGTGAACCTGTCCCCGCGCAGCCTGCTCGACCCGCAGTTGCCCGCGGACGTGGCCGAGCTGCTGCGTCGCCACAACATGCCCGCCTCCCGGTTGGTCCTGGAGATCACCGAGACGGTGGTGCTCAGCCCGCTGCCCGTCACCGACCAGGTGCTGCGTGAGCTGCGCGGGCTCGGGGTCCGGTTCGCCGTGGACGACTTCGGCACCGGGTTCTCGTCGCTGACCTTCCTCACCCGGATCGCGGTCGACGAGCTGAAGGTCGACCGCACCTTCGTCGGCCGGATGGCCGAGTCGCGGCAGGCCGCCGCCATCGTGCAGGCGGTCGTCGACCTGGGCCGCCAGCTCGGCCTGCGGGTCGTCGCCGAGGGTGTGGAGACGGCCGACCAGCGGGTCGCGCTGCGCCGCCTCGGCTGCGACGCGGGCCAGGGCTTCTACTTCTCCCACCCGCTGCCCGCCGACGAGATCACCGAAGCCCTGCACACCCTCACCCGCGCGGCCCGCCCCATCCGCCCCCTCCGCGCCCGCCCCCACACCGCCTGACCCACCCCCGGCCCGCCGCCCGCCCCTCCGCCCCGGGGCGCGGCCCACCTCCAGGCGCGACTCTTAAAGAGTTGCGGCATCAGGGCTGTGGATGACCGCGACTCCTAAAGAGTCGCGGCAGGTGGGGGCGATTGAGGGAGGGCTATTCGCCGGGTTGGGGGGGATTACGGGGGATATCGTGATCACGTGCCGGTGCAGACCACTGAGGTCGATCTCTTCTCGGTTCTGTGCTGCCTCGCGATCATCGTGCTGGGCGTGGTCCTGGTGCTGACGGTGGCCAGGCGGCGCAAGGGGCGCGGCCAGGGGACGGCGCAGGCCACCCCGCAGCAGACCGGCCCGGCCGACCCGTTCGCCGCCTACAGCGCCACACAGCTGAACACGTACGCCAACGGGCAGCTGGTGGCTGTGGACAACGCGGTGCGCACGAGCGAGCAGGAACTGGGCTTCGCCACCGCCGAGTACGGCGCCGAGGCCGTGACCACGTTCGCCACCGCGGTCGCCGCCGCGAAGGAGGACCTGGCCGCGGCGTTCCGTATCCGCCACCAGCTCGACGACGAGATCCCGGAGGACGACGCCACCCAGCGGCGGCTGCTGCGGGAGATCGTCGACCGGTGCTCGACGGTGGACAGGCGGCTCGACGCCGAGGCGGACGCCTTCGAGAAACTGCGTGCCATGCAGGCCAACGCCGAGGAGCTGGCGCAATCGCTGACGGCGCGCGCCGGGCAGCTGCGCGGCACGCTCCCCGCGGCCGAGGCGAAGCTGACCCGCCTCACCGACCGCTACACCGAGGGGGCGCTCACCGCCGTGGCGGGCAACGTCACCGAGGCCACCGCACGGCTCGACTTCGCCGACGAGCAGCTCACCGCGGCGGGCGCCGACATCGCGGCGGGCGACCGCGGCAAGGCGGCGCTGTCGCTGCGCGGGGCCGAGCAGGCCACCGGCCAGGCCGGAGCCCTGCTGGACGCGCTGGACAAGGCGGCCACCGATCTGGACGCGGCAGGGCAGCACGTGACCGGGCTGCTCGACGAGGTGCAGGCCGAGGTCGCCGCGGGCAAGGCCGCGATGCAGGCCGCAGGGAGTGCGGGCGGCGCGGACCAGATGAACCTCGCCGCCGCGGTGGCCCGCGCCGACCAGGTCGCCGGGGACGTGCGCACGCAGCTGGCGGGCGCGAAGACCGACCCGCTGGGCATGATGCGCCGGCTGGAGACAGCCGCTTCCGGCCTGGCCGAGGCCATGGGCGGGGTACGCGATGCCGCGAACCGCACCGAGCAGGCCCGCCGCCAGCTGGAGCAGACCCTGCACGCGGCCCGTGCCGCCGTCGACTCGGCGACCGGCTACATCACCACACGCCGCGGCGCGGTCGGCTCGACGGCGCGCGCCCGCCTGTCGGAGGCGCACGCCCAGCTCGACCGTGCCGAGAGCGGCACCGATCCGGTCACCGCGCTGGCCGCCGCGGAACGCGCGCACGACCTCGCCGCGCAGGCCGTCGACTCGGCCCGCGACGACGTCGAGCGCTGGTCCTTCCCGTCGGCGTACGGCGGCCAGCTCGGCGGCGGCCGCGTGATCATCGGCGGTCCCGGGGGCTTCGGCACGGCGGCCGCGGGCGGCATGGGTGGCGCGGTGCTCGGCGGCATCCTGCTGGAGAACATGCTCGGCGGCGGCATGGGCGGCTTCCGCATCGGCCTCACCAGCGAGGCGAACCAGCCGGCCGGCGCGGCAGCGTCCGTGGCGCCGCCGGTACAGGGCCGTTTCGGCGGCCCCAGCACGTGGGCGAGACCGGCGAAGGAACAACCAGGGGGGAATTGATCATGGCGGCACAGTCGATCCTCGGGCGCATCACCCAGATGGCCCGTGCCAATATCCACGCCATCCTCGACGACGTCGAGGACCCGCAGCAGATGCTCGACCAGATGGTCCGCGACTACACCGCGAACATCAGCGAGGCCGAGAACGCCGTCGCGCAGACCATCGGCAACCTCCGGCTGCTGGAGGCCGACTCGGCGGAGGCGACGAAGAACGCCGCCGAGTGGCAGGCCAAGGCCCAGGCCGCCAGCGCCAAGGCCGACCAGGTGCGCTCCAGCAACGCCGCCGACGCCGACAAGTTCGACAACCTCGCCCGGATCGCGATCGGCAAGCAGATCGCGTACGAGAACGACGTGAAGAGCTTCGGCCCGATGATCGCCGAGCAGACGCAGGTCACCGAGCAGCTCAAGCAGGGTGTCACCCAGATGCGCGGCAAGCTCGACGAACTGCGCCGCAAGCGTGACGAGCTGGTCGGCCGGGCCAAGGTCACCGAGGCGCGCGGCCGGGTGCAGAGCTCGGCGCGCAGCATCGACGCGCTCGACCCGAGCAGCGAGATCAACCGCTTCGAGGAGATGGTCCGCCGCGAGGAGGCCCGCCTCAAGGGCCACGACGAACTCCAGGCCTCCACCGTGGACGCCCAGTTCGAGGAGCTGTCCGCCTCGGCCCGCGACCAGGAGATCGAGTCCCGCCTGGCGGCGATGAAGTCCGGCCGCTGACGCCGTCCGCCCAGTGGCTGCAGTTTCGGGGAAAGAGCAGCCACTGGGCGATCTATACCCGCACTTTCCTCGAAACTGCCGGTCGGTCAGCGGCCCGCGAACGGGCGGCCGGTGTGCACGAGGGTGTGCCAGAGCTGTTTGACGTACTGGAGGAGTTCGTCGGGGGTGCCCCAGGTGGACCACGAAAGCGGGTCGCGGAGCATGTCGGCGGCGGCGCGGCCGACCAGCTCGGCGTCGAACGTCCCGCGCGGGCCGGCGTAGCGCTCGCACACGTGGGCGGCCAGGGGCGGGATGGCCGGACCCCGGAAGTCCGGTCCCACCTCGGCGGCGGTCAGCTCGAAGCCGGCATGCCACTCCAGATCCACGCCGAGTCGCGCGGCGAGTCCGGCGAGCACGTCGCCGGCGGCCGTGCCGCGGAAGCTCGGGTCGAGCACCAGCGCCTCGGCGTCCACAGCCAGGTTCACCGGCCCGTGGACCTGCACTTCGAGGTAGTCGTCCAGGGCCCGGCCGGGCTCGGCGGCCGGGGCGGCCCCGGCGAGTTCGCGCAGCGCCGCGAGCGGGTCGACATCGGGACGGCCCAGCGTCACGCCGGTTTCGCGGGCCTGCTCGACGAGCCCGGCCAGCACCGGTGCGAAGACGGCGAGCGTGCCGACGTCGGTGGGGCCGAGGTGGCTGTCGCCCAGGGTCACTGTGCAGCGCGCGTTCACCGAGGGCCGGAGCCGCACGTGGCAGGAGCCGAACCGCGGGCACGCCCCGTCGGGGTGGCCGAGCAGGTTCAGCCCGCCGTACAGCGGCCGCTCGGCGGGCAGCGCGCCCGGGTAGGCGTCGCCGAACAGGGCCTGCTCCCAGCGGTCGCGGTCGCCGCCGAGGAAGGCGGTGCGGCTGCCGTTGGTCACGCCGGTCTCGAACTGGCTCCGGTAGCGGCCGTCGGCGGCCATCGACTGGGCGACGGTACGCCCGTCGGACATCAGCCGGTCCGGGTGGAAGTTCAGCGTGACCCGCCCGTGCGTGGCCACGGCCGCCAGGAGTTCGGGCAGGTCGAGCACCTCTCCGAGGCGTTCCAGCGCCCGTGCGCGATGCCGGGTCGCGACGCCGGTGACGTGCGCGAGCGCCGCCCGTTGCGCGGTGGTCAGCGCCGTCGGCGCGTCCAGGAAAGCAGCCCCCGTCATGCCCGAGACCCCATCACACCGCCCCCACCGGCGGCAATGTCGTTACCTGATGAGACGTTTCCGAGGTGCTTCTGAGCTCGCACCTGAGGAGAAACGCTCACCTCGTCGTATGCGCGGCCCCGCCCGCGACGGCCGTGGCCGAGCTGGTCGGGCTGCTGCTGGCGGACGACTGGACGGTCCAGGTCGTGCCGACCGCGACCGCCGCGGATTGGCTGGATCTGCCGGCGCTCGAAGCGCTGACCGGCAACCCGATCGCGGATCGTTTCCGCAAGCCCGACGAGCGGCACCGGGCGGGCCCTCCGGATCTGGTCATCGTCGCTCCGGCCAGCTTCAACACGATCAACAAGTGGGTGGCCGGGATCAACGACAACGTGGCGCTGGGGCTGCTGAACACGACGTTCGGGCTCCGGGTGCCGACGATCGTCAGCCCGTACGCGAAGGCTGCTCTCGCGGCGCATCCCGGCTTCCGCCGCAACCTGGCCCTGCTGGCGGAGTGGGGTGCGCTGGTGACGGAGCGCGACGCACTGCGCCCCGAGCACCCGGACCAGCCGTACCGCTGGAATGCGATCATGAACCTGTTGCCCGTGCACCTGCGCTGAGGTGCAGTTTCCGGGTTTCTGCACTTATCCCGGCCGTGATTCGTGCAGTTCCCCGAAACTGCAGCTCCGGGGGAGCGGTACGGCGACAAATGGGGCACCGGGGCACGGGGCGGGGCGCTGTGAGAGGGTGGGACGTGTGAACCGACTCGGGGACGCGACCTCGCCCTACCTGCTGCAGCACGCTGACAACCCGGTGCACTGGTGGCCCTGGTGCGACGAGGCGTTCGAGGAGGCCAAGCGGCGCGACGTGCCGGTGCTGATCTCCGTCGGATACGCCGCCTGCCACTGGTGCCACGTGATGGCGCACGAGTCGTTCGAGGACGCGGTCGTCGGCGACCTGGTCAACGAGCACTTCGTGGCGATCAAGGTGGACCGCGAGGAGCGCCCCGACGTGGACGCGGTCTACATGTCGGCGACGCAGGCGATGACCGGGCAGGGCGGCTGGCCGATGACGGTGTTCGCCGCGCCCGACGGCAAGCCGTTCCTGTGCGGCACGTACTACCCGAAGCCGCAGTTCACCCGGCTGCTGGAGGCGGTCACCGAGGCCTGGCGGGATCAGCGCACCCAGGTGCTGGAGCAGGGTGACGCGGTGGTCGAGGCGATCGCGCGCAACCCGCTCGACGGCGGCGGCGAGATCACCAAGGAGCTGCTGGACCACGCGGTGGAGCGGCTGCGCGCCGACTACGACAGCGTGCGGGGCGGTTTCGGGGGCGCGCCGAAGTTCCCGCCGCACATGCTGATGCTGTTCCTGCTGCGCCACCACCAGCGGGCCAAGGACGCCGACGCGCTGGAGCTGGTGCGCCACACCGGCGAGGCGATGGCCCGGGGCGGCATCTACGACCAGCTCGCCGGCGGGTTCCACCGATACGCGGTGGACGCGACGTGGACGGTGCCGCACTTCGAGAAGATGCTGTACGACAACGCGCTGCTGCTGCGGGTGTACAACGAGATCTGGCGGCTGACCGCCGACCCGATGGCGCAGCGCATCGCCACCGAGACGGCCATGTTCCTGGTCAACGACCTGCAGACGGCCGAGGGCGGCTTCGCCTCGGCGCTGGACGCCGACACCGAGGGCGTGGAGGGCACGACGTACTCGTGGACCCCGGCGCAGCTGGTCGAAGTGCTGGGGGAGGACGACGCGAAGTTCGCGGCGGACCTGTTCGGGGTGACCGACTCGGGCACGTTCGAGCACGGCACGTCGGTGCTGGTGCTCAAGCGCGACATCGACGACGTCGCGCCGGAGGTGCAGCAGCGCTGGGAGCGGGTGCGCGGGCTGATGATGGCCGCGCGCCGCGAGCGGCCGCAGCCGATGCGGGACGACAAGGTGGTCGCGGCCTGGAACGGCCTGGCGATCACCGCGCTGTGCGAGTTCTGGCGCAACTACACCGAGGTCGGCGACGTCGCCGACGTGGAGAATGTGGACTTCCGGTCGATCGCGGTGGAGGCGGGCGAGCTGCTGCTGACGCGGCACGTCGTCGACGGGCGGCTGCGCCGGGTGTCCCGGGACGGTGTCGTCGGGCAGCCGGCCGGTGTGCTGGAGGACTACGGCTGCGTGGCCGAGGCGTACTGCGCCCTGCACCAGGTCACCGGTGACGGGCGCTGGCTGGAGGCGGCGGGGCGGTTGCTGGACACGGCGGGGGAGCGGTTCCGGGACGGGCAGGGCGGCTTCCATGACACCGCCGACGACGCGGAGCAGCTGGTGATCCGGCCCGCGGACCCGACCGACAACGCCACCCCCTCGGGGCTGTCGTCGCTGGTCAACGCGCTGCTGAGCTACTCCGCGCTGAGCGGGGAGCCGCGCTGGCACGAGATGGCCGAGCGGGCGCTGTCCACGGTGGTGCCGCTGCTGGCCCGGCATCCGCGCTTCGCCGGGTACGCCGCCGCGGGGGCGGAGGCGCTGCTGTCGGGGCCGTACGAGATCGCGATCGCGACCACGGACCCGGAGACCGACCCGCTGGTGCTGACCGCGATCGAGCACGCGCCACCCGGAGCGGTGATCGTGGCGGGTCACCCGGACGCGCCGGGCGTGCCGCTGCTGGCGGGCCGGACGATGGTCGGCGACCAGCCCACGGCGTACGTCTGCCGGGGCTTCGTCTGCGACCGTCCCGTGACGACGACTGTCGAACTGGCGACAATTCTCGCCCGATAGTGCGATATGAACGGCCAAACGGACAATCCTGGCTAGGCTGAGGCTTCCCCCGCGTGGCGTGCCCCGTGCCGCCACTGTCGCCCAGCCTTCCCTGAGGAGATGGTCGCGTGGCCGGTCTGGCCGCCCTGCTGAGCTTCGGCTCCGATCGCAGCTCCACCGACACGCTCACCGCACTGTCCCGCGCGCTCGCCCCGCGCGGCTCCGAGGAGGCCCGCGGCGTCTGCGGCTCCGCGAAGCTCCTGATCCGGGCGGCGATGCCGATCGTGCACCGGCTGGACACCACCACGCTGATCGTCGACGGCATCGTCGAGCTGAGCACCCTGGCCAACCGGTACGCCGATCGCGGGCCGCTGGGCCTGGTCGGCGGTCCCGACCCGTACACCCTGATCATGGCCGACCCGGACGGCCTGGTGCTGGCCCGCAACGGCGACGGCCCGCCGCTCTACTACGCCCGTTGCCGCGGCGCGGTGCTGGTCGCGAGCGAGCCCTCCGCGCTGCTCGCCGCAGGCGTGCCGGCCCGGCCCGACCCGGAGACGGTCGCCCGCTTCCTGGCCGTGGGCAGCTGCGACGAGGGCGCGGCCACCTTCTTCGACGGCATCCGCCGGGTGCTGCCGCACCAGGTCGTCGAGATCTCCGCCGGGCACACCGAGGGCTGGGTGGTCCGCGCGCACCCGCCCGTCCGGCACCGGGGTCACCCGATCACCGGCCGGATGGCGCTGCTCGGTGCGGTCGGCGAGGGACGGCTGGGGGTGCTGCTCGGCCCCGGCCTGCCCGGCGCGGCGGTGCTCGGCGCGGCGCTGTCCGAGCGCAGCGAGCCCCGCGGCCTGCCCGTGTACTCGGTCAACTTCCCGGGGCTGCCGGCGGACTCCTCCGCGTACGCCTCCGCGCTGCTCGGTCCGCTGCCCGACGGCCACGTACGGCACCGGGCGCTGCCGTTCTTCGCCGACGAGATCGACGTCGACGGTTTCCTCGCCGACGTCGGCGAACCCATGCCGGACCTGTCCAGCTACCTGGCCTGGGCGGTGGCGCGGGCCAGCGGCGGGGAGGTCGACGCGCTGCTCGGGGCCGGCGGCTGGAACGGGCCGGTCGGGCACCTGCCGCGCCTGGCCGACCGGGTCGCCAGCCGGTACGGCGTCGCGCTGCGCTTCCCGTACCGGGACCTGGAGACCACCGACGAGGCCCTGCGCGCCGAGCTGCGCGGATTCGCCGAGCGCACCCTCCCGCCGGTCTCGCTGCGCGCCGCCGCCGCGGCCCCGGCCGCCGCCACGCTGGAGCCGCCGCTGCGGGAGATCCTGCTGCGGCTGCGCGCCGAGACGATCAGCGCGCTGCTGTACCCGCGCCACGGCGGCACCGACCACGACGCGCTCGCCGTCATGCAGCACCTGCCGACCGCGCCCGAGGCCGACGTGGCCCGGCTGTGGCGGCGCTACCTGCTGGAACGCTGGCTGACCACGGTCCTCGGCCCGTACGAGCGCACCCCCGACGTGCCCGCCGCCCGCCCCGCGCCCGGCCCCCTGGTGATCACCGCGGCCGGCCAGGACTGGACCACGTACCCGGTGCTCACCGAGCCCATCGCGGCCGGTGACCGCTACACCGAGAAGTTCGCCTGGTACGTCGCCGAGTTCGCGCACGGCGCCGACAAGACCGCCCGGCAGGCGCTGCGCCGCCCCTGGCACCTGCTCGTCGCCGCGAAACCCGTCGCCGTGGCCCAGGGCCTGTCCCGCGCCATCTGGGAGATCGAGCCCGGCTCGTACGCCCGCGCGCTGGTCAAGCTCGCCGGGCCCGCGGTCGGGCTCGCCGACCCGTGGAGCATGCAGGTGGCGCTCGACCACGGCGGCCCGGTCCGGCTCGGGCTGGCGGTGCTCAGCGCCCGGCTAGGTCGCCGGGCCTGGTCCGAGCGTTTCGCCGGGCCGCTGGTCCGCTCCGTCTGCCCGCCCCGCGAGCAGGCCTGCCCGCCCGCGCACCTGGCCGTGGTGCCGCCGCCGCGCGACGCCGACCGGGTCGCCGAGCAGATCGTCGCGGCGCTGCGCAAGACCCTGCCCGACGAGGTGTACGCCATGCTCGCCGGCTGCGCCGTCGTCGGCGCCGGAGACGGCGGCATGCGGCTGCTGGGCTGGTCGTTGCCCGGTGAACCGCCCGCCGGGCTGCTGGAGCGGCTGTGCGAGCGCAACCCCTTCGGCCAGGGCGACGAGCGCACCCCGCTGGTGCTGGCGCTGTCCGTGCCCCGCCGCGTGGCGCAGCCCACCGGTCGCAAGGGCGCGAAGGCTTCGGCACGTCGGCGCTGATTAGACTCCTTGCCGATGGACACTCGCACCGGCCTCCCTGTCGTCGGCATGATCGGCGGCGGCCAGCTCGCCCGTATGACCCACCAGGCGGCGATCGCCCTCGGCCAGTCCCTGCGGGTGCTGGCCAACGACGTCGACGAGTCCGCGGCCCTGGTCGCGACCGACGTCCAGCTGGGCAGCCACACCGACCTGGACGCCCTGCGCACCTTCGCGAAGTCGTGCGACGTGGTCACCTTCGACCACGAGCACGTTCCCGGTGAGCACATCCGCGCCCTGGTGGCGGCCGGTCACAAGGTCTTCCCGGGGGCCGACGCGCTGCAGTACGCCCAGGACAAGCACCTGATGCGCCGCAAACTGTCGGAGCTGGGCGCGCCCGTGCCCCGGTGGGCCCCGATCGCCTCGGCCGCGGAACTGGTCGAGTTCGGGCTGCCCGCGGTCGTGAAGACCGCCCGCGGCGGCTACGACGGCCGCGGCGTGTTCGTCGTCAACGACGTCGAGGAGATCATCGACCTGCTGGCCAGCGGGGCCGAGCTGATCGTCGAGGAGAAGGTCGAACTGCGCCGCGAACTCGCCGTGCAGGTCGCCCGCTCGCCGTACGGGCAGGTCGCGGTGTACCCGGTGGTCGAGACCGTGCAGCGCGACGGTATCTGCGTCGAGGTGCTCGCCCCCGCCCCGGACCTGCCCGAGGACGTGGCGGTCGGGGCGCAGGAGCTGGCCATCCGCCTCGCCAACGAGCTGGGCGTGGTCGGGCTGCTGGCGGTGGAGCTGTTCGAGACTCCGTCGGGGCTCGTGGTGAACGAGCTGGCCATGCGGCCGCACAACTCCGGGCACTGGACCATCGAGGGTGCCCGCACCTCGCAGTTCGAGCAGCACCTGCGGGCGGTCCTCGACTACCCGATGGGCGACACTTCGCTCGCCGCGCCCGTGGTCGTCATGGCTAATGTGCTGGGCGGGCCCGACGGCGGCCTGTCGATCGACGAGCGGCTGCACCACCTGATGGCCGCCGAGCCGGGCGTGAAGGTCCACCTGTACGGCAAGCAGACCCGTCCCGGCCGCAAGATCGGGCACGTCACGGCGCTCGGCGACGACCTCGCCGACTGCCGCGCCCGCGCCGCTCGCGCCGGCCACTGGCTCACGTACGGCAAGGCTCCCGAGGCATGAGCAAGCGACGGGCCGCGCTCGGTCCGTCCGCCGCCACCCGGCGAAGGAAGGTTTCGGCATGACTGAGCAGACTCCCGCACCGCAGGTCGGGATCATCATGGGGTCCGACTCGGACTGGCCCGTGATGAAACCGGCGGCCGAGGCGCTGGCCGAGTTCGGCGTGACCTACGAGGTGCGGGTCGTGTCGGCGCACCGTACGCCGCAGCTCATGATCGATTATGGGCAGACCGCCGCGGACCGGGGCATCAAGGTCATCATCGCGGGCGCGGGCGGCGCGGCGCACCTGCCCGGCATGGTCGCCAGCGTGACCCCGCTGCCGGTGGTCGGCGTGCCGGTGCCGCTGAAGTACCTCGACGGCATGGACTCGCTGATGTCCATCGTGCAGATGCCCGCGGGCATTCCCGTCGCCACGGTCTCCATCGCGGGTGGCCGCAACGCGGGCCTGCTCGCCGCGCGCATCCTCGGTGCCCACGACGCCACCCTGCGCGCCAAGCTCACCGACTACGCCCACAGCCTCACCGAACTCGTCGCCCAAAAGGACGCGGCCCTCCAGGCGACCCTCTGACCCTGCCGGGTCCTTCGCGCCGCAGCCCTGAACGCGGTCCCGCGCCGCACCAAGATCGCTCGACTTGCCAGGCACCTGTGCGTATCAACGGTCAAGATACGCACAGGTGCCCGGCAAGTCCGATGATCAAAGACCGGTCAGCGGAGTTGCTTGTAGCGGTCGGTGGCGCGGCGGCGGCGTTCGGAGTTGGCGCCGAGGACGATGAGGACGATGCCGCCGACCAGGACGCCCAGCCAGGTCGTGCCGACCAGGGTGAGGGCGTGCAGAGCGGCGATGACGGTGACCGCCGCGCCGATCGCCACTGGGGCCTGCTGGCCGTAGCGGGAGCCGATCACGAGGGTCAGGATCGCGGCGACGAGCAGCCCGACCTCGCGGATCGGGTTGGTGTCGGTGACCAGCACGACCACGACGGTGGGCCCGAAGCCCGCGATCAGCGCCGGCCCGTACGCCGCCCAGCTGCCCAGCTGCGGGCGCTGCCGTAGCTCCAGCAGCCCGACCGCGAGCGCGAGCACCGCGAACGGCATCGTGTACGCCTCCGGCAGCGCGATGTCGGCGCTGCGCATGATGAGCCACCATGCGGCGATCTCGCTGGCCGCGGCGGCCCACCACAGGATCCGGCGCTGGGTCGGCGGCCGGCCCGCCCGGGTCGCCGCGATGCCGAGCACCGCACCCCAGCCGACGAGCAGCGCCGCGACCTGCGACGGGGCACGTACGGCCAGGGCCAGGGCGATCACTCCGGCGGTGTAGCCGGCCCACTCGACCGCGCTGGCCTCGCGTACCGCCTCCGGACGGGTGAACCGCGGGTGCAGTGCCGCGCCGACGATGAGGATCGCCCCGACGCCCAGCACGCCGAACGCCGCCCATTCCGGCTTCGCGCCGACCCGCAGGCTGACGGTCAGCACGAACAGCTGCGCGGCCAGTGCCGCGCCGAGCCAGCCCAGGATGCGGGCGCGCTGGCTCTTGCCGCCCAGCGCCGCGACGGCTCCGACGGCGACCGCGCCGCCGAAGGTGAAGATGGTCAGCCCCGGGGTGGCCAGCGCCCCGGCCAGGCCCGCGCCGCCCGCGATGAGGCCCAGCAGCAGCACCGCGACCCGCGCGGCCCGGACGGGCCGGTCGACGTCGTCACCGGACGGCGGCTCGGTGAGCGCGACGCTGAGCATGCAGACCGTGAACACGCCCAGCCCGGCCAGCACGCTCGCGGGCCAGGCCAGGCCGAGGCCGGTGGGGGCGATCAGCAGCGTCACCGCCGCGCCGGGGACCACGACGGACACGGCCCGGGTGGGCCCGCCGCCGAAGCCGACGGCCGCGATACCGGCGGCGACGGTGAGCAGCACCGCGGTCAGCACCGCAGCGACGTCCGTGGTGACCGTGCCGGTCGCGGGTGGCCCCTGCCAGATCGCGTTCAGGCTGTCGTACGGGCGGACCAGCGCGGCGTGCAGCGCGGGCGCGAGCGAGATGAGGGCGATGAAGGCCGGTGCGGCGGCCGCGGCGGCTGCCATCGCGCCCGGGTACGACGGGAAGCGCCGGCTGCGCTCGATCAGCTCCTGGCGGGTGTCGAACCCGACGCGCCAGCGCTGCGGCCCCTCCTTCGGCACGCGGCGCGGCATCGGCACGGCCACCCGTTCGGGGGTGAGGCCGAGCTGGTCGCGGGTGGTGGTGCGGAGCAGTTCGGCGAGCACCACGAGCAGGGCCGCCGCGGCGGCGTACACCCCGGCGGGATGTCCGTTGGCCAGTGCGAGCAGGGCGATGAGCGTGCCGGAGATCGCCACGCCGACCGTGCCCCAGCCCAGGTAGGGCGCGGCGGGCCGGCGGGCCGCGGCCAGCGCCGCGAGCCCGATGCTGACCCCGCCCAGTGCCGCGGTCAGCAGCACCTCGGGTTCCTTGCCGGCGCTCGCGGCGAACGCGGCCAGCGCCGCGGGACCGGCCAGCAGCACGGCGAGCACGCCCGCGCCGCCGAGCACGTCCAGGTGTCCGGGCGGCTGGTCGCCGGCCTGCCGGGCCTGGTCGGTCATCAGCGCGGCCATCAGCACGAGCGCCGCGCCGACGAGGGCGATCATGCCGAGCGCCGCGGCGGTGGTCCACGGGCGCACCAGACTGGCCCCGAGCGCGTGCAGTGCCACCGCGGTGGCCACGGCCAGACGGGTGTATCCGGCGCGCGCGTCCTGCGCCACGGCCGCCGCGAGGGCGTACCCGGTGGCGATGGTCAGGCCCAGCACGATCGGGGACCACCAGGGCCAGCCCAGGGCGGCGGGGGTGCCGACGGTGGCCAGGATCGCGGCGATCGCGGCGGCCTGGTGGCTGCGCGGCGGCGGCAGCACGACGGCCGCGGCGATCGCGAGCACCACCAGGGCGGCGGGCGCCTGCCAGCCGAACTCCACCCCGCCGCCGACCGGGGCCAGGTTGGCCGCCCACAGGTCGCCGGGCCGGGCGAGCGCCTTGATCCCGCCCGCCAGCGCTGGGTAGCCCGCGATGAGCACGAGGATGCCGCCGGCCATGGCGCTGCCCGCGACGGGTCCGCGGCGCAGCTCCTCCGGGAGCAGGCGGACGGCGACCCCGACCGCGAACACCAGCAGCGCCGACAGCACCAGCCAGTACGCCGGGGCGATCAGGTGCGCCACCCGGGCCAGGGCGGCGATCAGCGCGGTGGTGACCGCCGCGGCGGCGAAGTCCGCGCCGTCCAGGGCCCGGTCGGCCCGGCGGCCGGAGTCGATGTACGGGGCCAGCGCCAGCAGGATCGCCGCGACCAGCAGCAGCGCGCCCAGCCCGGCGTCGAGCACGCCCGCGCCCGCGGTGCCGAACGACGCCCCGGCCACGACCAGCGCGCCCAGCCCCGCACCCAGCGCGAGCGGGGTGCCCAGGCGGCGATGCGCGACCAGACGCGCCGCGACCACGCCCAGGGTGGCCGCACAGGCGAGGAACGCGGAGGCGAGCGCGACCTGCTCCCCGGCCGCGGGGTACAGGGTGAGCACACTGGTGCCGACGGCCAGCGGCGCGGCGAACGCGGCCGCACCGGCCGCGGCGTCGCCGAGCAGCCCGGTGGCGGGGGGCACGGGCAGCGCCCGCTGCGCCGCCGCGAGCAGCACCCCTGCCAGCGTGAACGCCACCATCAGCCCCGCGGTGGACCAGGTGTGCGCCAGCGCGACCCCGACCGCGGTCGCGCCGACCAGGAACGAGGCGATCAGATGCGTGCGGGCCGCGCGTGGGGTGGTCGCGGCCCAGGGCGCGCCCTCGGCGGCGCCGATGCCCGCGACGCCGATCCCGGCGGCCAGCAGCGCGATCGCCGCGGCGGCCAGCAGCCACTGGGTGGCGACCCAGCCCAGGCCCAGCGAGGCGGGTGCGGCCAGCGCGGTGAGCGCCGCGCCCGCCACGACGGTCTCGTGCCGCCAGGCGGCCGGCAGCGCCAGCGCCGCCGCGATGGTGAGCAGCGCGATCGTGGCGACCAGCGGCCAACCCGGGTGACCGGCCCGCTGTGCGATCTCGGCGGTGAACCCGGTCACGTCGGCGCTGCCGAACGGCCAGGCCGCGGCGACCGGCGCGAGCGCGGCCCGCAGCGCGCTGCCCGCGGTGAACAGGCCCATCACGACCAGGGCGAGGGTGGAGGCGAGTTGCGGGCCGCGCCGGGTCGGCTCCGGGATGGCCCGTACGCCCAGGCCGGTGATCGCGACAGCGGCGGCGATGACCAGCAATGCCCGGTCGGGCAGGGCGACCACGGCGACCCGCGCGGCCGAGCCGATGACGGCCAGCACCATGGCCCCGGCGGCGAGTTCGTTCAGCGGTGCCCGGCGCAGCATCAACGCGCCGACCAGCGCCACACCGACCGCCAGCAGCAGCGTGCCGGAGGCGCGCAGCACCGACGGCACCGTGTCGGCGGTGAGCAGGGCGGCCACGGCGTACACGGTGGCGGCGGCGATGGCCAGCCCGTGCAGCACCCAGGCCAGCTCGCGCAGCCAGAACGCGGAGCGCCGGGTCGCCGTGGCGGCCGTATCGGGCCGCCGCATGAATGTCGCGACGCTCTCGGGAAGCCCGGCGGTCTTCGCCGACGCGGGCCGGGCAGGGACGTTGGCCAACTCGACCGCGCGGGCGATCACGGCGTTCTGCGCGGCGACCACGGTCAGCACCACGGCCCAGCCGGCCGGCCCGTGGATCAGGTCGTACACCAGCAGCGGCAGCACCGGCTGGATGGCGATCACGACGGCATAGCGCGGGATGGTCAGCCCGGTGGCCCGGTGGTAGAAGTACGAGATCCCGGCCGTCGCGGCGAAGACCAGCCCGGCCACGACGGCCAGCGACGTGTCGATCAGGCTCAACTGCGCCAGCAGATAGCCGTCGACGGGCAGCAGCGCCAGGCCGACTGCGGCCAGCGCCTCCGCGGTCGCGGACAGGCCGCCCCGGACCAGGCTCGGCGCGATGCCGAGCAGCGCGACGGTGGCCACCGCCAGCACGGTGAGCCGGATGCCGGGGGCGACGTTGCTGAGCGCGACCGCGCCGAACACCACCGCGGCGATGCCGAGCAGCAGCGAGCCCAGCGCGAGCATGATGTTCTGCACCGAACGCGCGGACGCCTCCGGCGGCGGCTCGGCCATCGACTCAGGCAGCGGCGCGACCCGTGGCCCGCCGCCGCCCCGCGCCGAGTCGGTGGGCCGACCCGAGCCTGGCGGCCGGGCCGCGTCACCGGGCCGACCCGTGCCGACACCACGAGGGGCGGTAGGGGCCTGGCGGGGCGCCGTGGCGTCGTCCCCTGCCGCGGGGCTGGTCGCCGCCGGATCCGCCGACTCCGCGGGCGGCACGGCGGGGTCCTTCGCGCCGGGCGGCCGGGGGATCCAGCGGCGCTGCTTGGGGGCGGCCTTCTTCTGCCGCTGCGCCTCGGCGTGGGCGAGGATGTCGCGCTGGTACAGCGCCGCCTGCAGCTTGCCACTCAGCTTCTTGCGCTCGCCGGACAGGCGCAGGTCCTCGGCGTTCATGTCGGCGATGGCCTTGTTGAGCCGGGCCACCTCGGCCGCGAGCTGCTCCGGGGTGTTGCCGCAGTGCGGGCAGCGCACCGACGGATCCCGTTCCCGGCCACACATCGAGCACGTGCTGGTGGCCGCAGCCATGGCTACCTCCGACTCCAAGCACGTCACCTTGACGACGCGGCGTATGGATCCACTCAGCAGCAGCATGCCTAATAGGAGTGACCTTTGAAAAGCCCCATTTCAGTCAGCAAGTGGATCGCGGGGACACGCCGCACCCCACGTAAACGAAAGGGCCCGGCCGCGCGGTGCGGACGGGCCCCTCTCGTCAGTACGTCAGACCGTCGGGCGGCCCAGTGCGCGCAGCGTCCAGCCCGCGGACTTCCAGGCGGTCGCGTCGAGGCAGTTGCGGCCGTCGACGATCAGCTTGTTCGCGGCAACCTCGCCCAGCGCCACGGGGTCGGCGTTGCGGAACTCGGCCCACTCGGTGAGCACGCAGACCAGGTCGGCATCGGTGACGGCTTCGACCATCGACTTGGCGTACTCGACCTCGGGCAGCGCCCGCTTCGCGTTCTCCATGCCCTGCGGGTCGTACACGTGCACCGAGGCGCCGGCGCGGGACAGCATGCCCGCCACGGCGAGCGCGGGCGCGTCGCGTACGTCGTCGGAGTTGGGCTTGAAGGTCGCGCCGAGCACGGCGATGCGCGCGCCGGACAGGTCCGGGCCGGCCGGGCCGAACTTGCGGCCGAGCAGGCCGGCGGCCAGGTTCAGCACCCGCTGGCGGCGGCGCAGGTTGATCAGGTCGACCTCGTGCAGGAAGCGCAGCGCCTCACCGGCGCCCAGCTCCTGGGCGCGGGCCTGGAACGCGCGGATGTCCTTGGGCAGGCAGCCGCCGCCGAAGCCGACGCCCGACTGCAGGAAGCGGTTGCCGATGCGCGGGTCGTAGCCGAGCGCGCGGGCCAGCTGCGTGATGTCGCCACCGGCGACCTCGCAGACCTCGGCCATCGCGTTGATGAAGGAGATCTTGGTGGCCAGGAACGAGTTCGCGGCGACCTTGACCAGCTCGGCGGTGGCGAAGTCGGTGGAAACCACCGGCACCTCGCGGTCCTCGGTGGCGGCCAGGTCGAAGACGCCCTTGTGGGCGGCGTGCAGCAGCGAGTTCGACCACTCGGTCTTCGTCGCCACCACGATGCGGTTGGGCCGCATGACGTCGTCGACGGCGAAGCCCTCCTGCAGGAACTCGGGGCTCCAGGCGACCTCGACCGCCAGCTCCGGGCGGGCGTGCTTGGCGACCAGCTGCTCGACCCACTCCGCGGTGCCGACCGGCACGGTGGACTTGCCGACGATCAGGGCCTTGCGGCTCAGGTGCTGGGCCAGGTTGCTGACCGACGCCTCGACGTAGGTCAGGTCGGCGCCCAGGCCGCTGGCGCGCTGCGGGGTGCCCACACAGATGAAGTGGACGTCACCGAAGTCGGCGGTCTCCTGGTACGACGTGGTGAAGCGCAGCCGGCCCGCGGCCAGGTTGCGGCGCAGCATCTCGTCGAGCCCGGGCTCGTGGAAGGGCACCTCGCCCTTGCCCAGCTTCTCGATCTTGTCGACGTCCACGTCGAAGCCGATGACCTCGTACCCGAGTTCGGCGTAGCAGATGGCGTAGGTGGCTCCCAGGTAACCGGTGCCGATGAAGGTCAGTCGGGGCCGGGCGGCGCCTGACGGCGGGGTCACCGGGGCAGGCTGGCTCGCGTACGGGAGCGTCACGCTTCGTCTCCTTGATCCGCAAGGGGGGTGGGGGTATCAGGTTTGAGCAGTTGAAGAGCCTACGCCCTCGACCACCCCAAAGAAAGTTTACCGGCAGCCGATGGACGACCTTGGCTGATCGAGCGTTAAGCTACCGACCGGTACGCCCCATCTGCTAGCCGGTTCTGAGGAGGTCTCGGGTGTTCACGCTGTACCAGCTCTCCGAGGAGCACGTGGCGATCCGCGAAGCCGTGCGTGAGGTGTGCGACGCCAAGGTCGCCCCTAACGCCGCCGAGGCGGACGAAACGAGCGAGTTCCCGCAGGCCAGCTTCGATGCGCTGCGCGCCTCGGACTTCCACGCCCCGCACATCCCCGAGGAGTACGGCGGCGCGGGCGCTGACGCGCTCGCCACCGCGATCGTCATCGAGGAGGTCGCCCGCGCGTGCGCCTCGTCCTCGCTCATCCCGGCCGTGAACAAACTGGGCACCATGCCCCTGCTGCTGGCCGGGTCCGCCGAGCTCAAGCAGCGTTACCTGCCCAAGGTCGCCTCCGGCGAGGGCATGTTCTCGTACTGCCTCTCCGAGCCCGAAGCGGGCAGCGACGCGGCCGCCATGACAACCCGGGCAGTTCGTGACGAAGATCACTATATTCTCAACGGCGTGAAGCGCTGGATCACCAACGCCGGCGTCAGCGAGTACTACACCGTCTTCGCCGTCACCGAGCCCGGCATCGGCGCCAAGGGCATCTCCGCGTTCGTCGTCGAGAAGTCCGACCCCGGCGTGAGCTTCGGCGCACCGGAGAAGAAGCTCGGCATCAAGGGCTCGCCCACCCGCGAGGTGTACCTCGACAACGTGCGCATCCCGGCCGACCGGATGATCGGCGAACCCGGCACCGGCTTCGCCACCGCCATGCGCACCCTGGACCACACCCGCGTCACCATCGCCGCCCAGGCGCTGGGCATCGCCCAGGGTGCGCTTGACGCGGCCCTGGACTACGTCAAGGAGCGCCGCCAGTTCGGCAAGCCGATCGCGGACTTCCAGGGCGTGCAGTTCATGCTCGCCGACATGGGCATGAAGCTCACCGCCGCCCGCGAACTGACCTACTCCGCCGCCGCCCGCTCCGAGCGCGGCGACGCCGACCTGACCTACTTCGGCGCGGCCGCCAAGTGCTTCGCCTCCGACGTGGCCATGGCGATCACGACCGACGCGGTCCAGCTGCTCGGCGGCTACGGCTACACCAAGGACTTCCCGCTGGAGCGCATGATGCGCGACGCCAAAATCACCCAGATCTACGAGGGCACCAACCAGGTCCAGCGCATCGTCATGGCCCGCCAGCTCCTCAAGGGCGTCATCTGATCCAGTGCCAGCTACCGGCGGGGCGGACGCGGGATCGCTGAATCGCGGAAGACCGGATCTGTAAACGCGGAAAATATTGGGTGCAGAAGCGGAAGTAACTTAGGCTGGCGACGTGGATGGATCGCTCACCGGCCTGGCTCATCGTCGGCTTGCCTCCGTGTTGTCCCGTCGACTTGGCGAGGAGCCGGCGATCGTTTTGAACGGTCCCCGGACAGTGGGTAAGAGCACCCTGTTGCACTCGCTCGCCGACGACGTGGGCAGGCCGGTCATCGACTGCGATGATCCGGCGACGCGAGCAGCCGTGCGCAATGACCCAGGTCGATTCGTGGCCGGTCCGGGTCCCGTTTTGATAGACGAGTATCAGCATGTGCCTGAGTTGCTCGACGCGATCAAAGCAGAACTGAATCGCGACCTGAGTCCAGGCCGCTATCTGTTGGCTGGATCGACCAGGTACTCGACCCTCCCGCAGGCTGGTCAGGCGTTGACCGGCCGTGTCGACGTCCTGGACGTGTTGCCGCTCGCGCAGGTCGAGATCGACGGAACGCCGGGTGATCTGCTGATACATCGGTTGCTTGAAGGCGTCGGTGTACCGGTCTTCACCGAGCCGTCAGTCACCACTCGTGACGAGTACGCCCGGCGGATCACGTCGGGCGGGATGCCGGTGGCGCTGCGCCGGCCGCCAGGTCGGTCGCGCTCACGCTGGTTAGCCAATTATCTCGAACTCGTGATCGCGCGTGACGTGATCGAACTGGCCCGGGTGCGGCAGCGAGAAATGCTTCCCAGGCTGATGAACGTGCTTGCGTCTCGATCCGGTCAAGTGCTCAATATCGCTGCTGCTGCAGAAGCCGTTGGCATGGAAAAAAGTAGCGCGGAGAACTACGTCCGTCTGCTGGAAGCTGTCTTTCTCATCCAGCGACTGCCGGCGTGGGGCACCACCTTGGGCTCCCGCATAGCGCGTCAGCCCAAGGTCCACCTCGTCGACGCGGGCGTGATGGCATGGCTGCTAGGCCTGACGCCCGAGAAGATCGCACAGAACGATCCGTCGGTGCTGACCGAGTACGGGCACCTCGTGGAAACCTTCGCCGTTGGTGAGATCCTCAAACAGGTCAGTTGGTGGGATGCGCCGGTAGCGGTCGGACATTTTCGGACCGCCGCAGCCGAGGAGGTCGACCTCGTACTGGAACGCGATGACGGAAATGTCATAGCGTTCGAGGTCAAGGCTGGAACCAGGGTCGACGGCGCCGATCTCGCTGGAATCCGGGCGCTGCGTGCCCGGCTCGGTGCTCGCCTCATGGCGGCCGTCGTTCTCTACAGCGGTCAGTTGGCGTATACCCATGAGGACGGCACCACGGTGTTGCCGCTCGACTCCCTCTGGACGTCGCAGTTCTGACCTAATCCGTAGGGCCTGCCAAACCTCATGGCCCGTCTGGCTGCGCCTCTTCAGGCTTGGCCATCTGATTTTGCATCGCATGTCGATCTCAAGCTGTTTTGCGCCTGGGGCTGTTCATGGTCCTTCTTCCTGCTAGGACTTCTGGATACTAAATCGCCGGAAGCCGATAGTCGCCTGAACTGCGGCCTTCGGACACGGACAGGGCCTGGCGGCCATCCGCCAGGCCCTGTCCGTTGTCCAGCTATGCGGTGCGGTACGCGCGCACGATCGTCTGCGTGACCGTGTTGCCCGCCTGGTCGGTGGCCTTCACGCGCAGCGACACGAAGCCGGGCCGCTTCGGGTGGCTGACGAAGGCCGTTCCCCAGAGCACACGCTGCTCGACCCACGTCCGGCCGTCGTCGAACGACGCCTCGACGCCGAGCTCGCGGCAGGACGCGGACGCCGTGGCCAGGTGCCGGTCCAGCACCACCGGAACGGCCACAATGCGGCCCGCCCGTGCGGTGTTGGTGTCGTCGAGCACCGGCACGAGCCGGGCCGTGGTCAGCGGGAACCGCTCCGGCGCGGAGGTGTGCGCCGAGGTGAAGGTCCAGACGACCGTGACCGAGGTGGACAGGGTGTCCGGCGCGCCACGGGTGACGGTCGCCTCCAGCCGGTACGCGGCCTTCGCGGCGGGCACCGTGAACTCCGCGTACGAGCCCTCGGCCGTGCCGATCTCCTTGCCGTTGCGCGACAGTCGCGTCTTCACCTGCAGGTCGTCGCGCCCGACCGGCCGGCCGTCCGCGTCGGCGAACATGGCCGGCTGGACCGTGATCACGTCACCGTCCCGGCCCGCGTACCCCGTCGGCGACCACTCCGGGGCCCCGAGCACCGTCGGCCCGAACGCCGCCGCGTTCCAGGTCTGGGCGTACGTCCTGCCCGCCTGGTAGATCGACTCCTGCGTGGTGGAGTTCGCGCCCTCGACGAACGTCGTCGTCCAGATCAGCCCGCCGTCGGTGTTGTAGTACTCGGTGGCGCGGAACGGCAGGTCGATCGCGGTGTTGGAGCCGATCGGCCCGGGTCCGCCGATGGCGGCCGCGCGGTGGAAGCGCACCGCGGCGGCGGTCGCCGACTGGCTGCGGTAGACCGCCTTGACGGTGGCCAGGTTCGCCGGGGACAGCTTCCTGGCCAGACCGGTGAACATGTCACCCTTGCGCACGTACGCGAGGTCGTACGTGTACGGGCTGTTGCGGAAGGTCCCGTCCTTGCCGGGACGGGCGAGCCCGATACCGAGGGTCACGGCGAACTCGGGTGCCGCGACGGCGGGCCCGATCCGGCCGAAGAACACGTCCCGGAACGACGTGCCGTTGAGCTGCACGCCCGGGTAGCGCAGGCCGTCGTCCCAGTTCGCACTGATGTTGATCGCCGTCGGGGCGGCGTCGCGCTGCGGCACGGTCAGGGCGACCGGCTTGGCGGTACGCGCGTCGAGCGCCTCGGTGACCGGCCCGCGCACGTCCAGCAGCGGCTGCACGAGCAGCGTGGACACGCTGCCGTCGTGGATGGTGCTGTACAGCGCGTACCGGCCCTTGGGCAGCCGCATGGTGCCGCCGCCCGCCACCGAGGACAGGGTGGTGAACTCGCCGGTGGCCAGGTTCGCCGCCACGGTCTCGTAGTCCGTGGCCGGCTTGCCGTCCCGCCCGGTGTGGGGCAGCCGGACGTCGTAGCTCTCGATCTCCCGGTTGAGCGCGAACGGGACGCGTACCCGCAGGTCCCCGGCCCCGGTCGCGGTGACGGTGCCCTGGTAGACGCCGTCGGGCGCGTCGACGCGGGTGTCCACGGTGACCGTCGCCGAAGCGCGGCCGCCTGCGGGCACGACCAGGGTGGCCGGGTTGACGGTGAGCATGCCCGCCGGTGCCGGGGCGACCGACAGCGACAGCGTGACCGGCGCGGGGCTCGTGTTGCGATACCAGATGATCTGATCGAACGGCGTGTCGTCGGCGTGCGGCCAGCGCTGGACCGGGAAGTCGATGGAGCCGACCTCGGCGGCGACCGGCTGCGCGACGGCACGGCCGATGTCGAGGCGGCCCGCGCCCACCTCGTACAGGCTGTCTTCGCCGCCGGGCTTCGTGGCATTCATCAGCGCGGCCTTGAGCTGCGGTCCGGTCCAGTCCGGGTGCTGCCCGGCGAGGATCGCGGCCGAGCCCGCGACGTGCGGGGTCGCCATCGAGGTGCCCGCCATGGGCTGGTAGCCGCCGCCGGGGGCGGCCGCGACGATGTCGACGCCGGGCGCGCTGAGGTCGGGCTTGATGTGGTTGTCGCCGAGGCGGGGGCCGCGGCTGGAGAAGTACGCCCGCTGGTCGTCGGCGTCGACCGCGCCGACGGACAGCGCCTCGTCCACCGTGGACGGTGACGAGATCGACTTCGGCTTGCCCTCGTTGCCCGCGGCGACGACGAACAGGGTGCCGTACCGCCGGCTCAGGTCCTGGACCGCGGTCTCCAGCGGGTCGAGGCCGGGCCGGTCGGTGTCGCCGAGGCTCAGGTTGACCACCTTCGCCTGCGCCGCGGCCCACTCCATGCCCGCGATGACGTCGGAGTCCTGGCACAGGTCGGTGGCGCAGACCTTGCCGACGACCAGTTTCGCGCCGGGCGCGACGCCGCGGTACACGCCGCCGGAGGCGGCCCCGGTGCCCGCGATGGTCGAGGCGACGTGGGTGCCGTGGCCGACGCTGTCGGACGGGTCGTTCCCGCCGGTGAAGTCCCGGACCGCGGCGAGCTGCCCGGCGAAGTCGGGGTGGGCGGCGTCGATGCCGGTGTCGAGCACACCGACCGTGACACCCGTACCGTCGAAGCCGGCCTGCCAGGCCGCCGGCGCGCCGATCTGGCGCACGCTGCGGTCGAGCGAAATCCGGCGCTTACCGTCCAGCCAGATGCCGGTGATCCCGGCCGTGAGCGTGCGCTGCGACGCGGTGCCGCGGGTCAGCGACGACCAGAGGTCCGCCCGGTCGTCGCGGTTCGCCCGCACGGCGAGCACGTCGGCGGCGGGCAGGTCCGCCCACACCCGCGCGTCACCGCCGACCACGGCCGCGCGCGCCCGCACGGACGCGTCCTGCGGGTAGGCGACCAGCAGCGGCAGCTCGGCGACCCGGTCGTCGTAGCCGAACCCGCTGAGCGCGGTCAGGTCGAACAGCCGCCGGTCGAGCCGCCCGTCGCGCAGCAGCGGCATCGCGTCGGCCGGCACGACGTACCGGTGGCCGTCCTCGTGGCTGCTCACGAACCGCATGCCGGCGCGCCCCGGTCCGCGTTCGATGCCCACGGCGCGGTCCGCGTACAGGGTGACCCGGTCCCCGGTGATGAGCGTGAAGACGGCGGGGGTGGTGCTCCCGGCCGTCGGCCGCTGCGCCGTCGCCGCGGGCGGGGCCGTCGTGCCCACCGCGGTCACCGCGCTCGCGGGTTGAGCCGTCAGTGCCGCCGCGACCAGCGCGGTCGCGAGCGCCCCGGCTGTCAGTGCGTGTCGTTGCCGTCGTCGCACATCGTCCTCTCCGCCGCCGGGTGTCTCCCGGGACCGCACGATGACGTCCGGCCGCGGCCGTCGGTTGATCAGTCGGGCGTGACGGTGCTCACAAAGCTGCCCCGGGACGGTCGGCCGGCGACCCGGCCGGGGTTCCATTCGCCGGGTGACCGCGAAACGAAGCTTCGGGGGCACGGGCCGGACGAGTGACGCCGAGGACTTCGACGCCTTCTACGCCGCCTGTGCGGGACGCGTCGTGGGTCACGTGTACACGCTCACCGGCAACCGCACCGAGGCGGAGGACGCCGTCGCCGAGGCGTTCACCCGGGCCTGGCAGCACTGGCCCGAGGTCAGGGACGCGGACAGCCCGGAGGCGTGGGTGCGCCGGGTCGCCACCCGGATCGCGGTGAGCAGCTGGCGTAAGGCCTTCAACCGGGTACGCGCCCACCGCCGGGCTGCCGTGGACCACAGCGTGCCCGGCCTCACCGAGGATCACGTCGCCCTGCTGCAGGCGTTGCAAAGGCTGGGCGTCAACGAGCGCCGGGCCGTGGTGCTGCACCACCTGAACGATCTCAGCGTCGCCGACGTGGCCGCTGAGATGGGCAAGCCGGTCGGGACCGTCAAGACGTACCTGGCCCGTGGCCGCAGGGCCATGGCCGGGCTGCTGGACGAGGCGCACCAGGAGGAGGCCTCCCATGGCTGAACTGCACGACGACCTGATCCGGATCGCCGACGGCGCCCAGCGGGCAGCGAAGCTCCCCGCCGCGTCGATGCTGCGCGAGCGCGCCGACCGCCGTCGCAGCCGGCGTGCGGCCGTTACCGGCACGGGCTTGGTGGTGCTTGCCGTGGCCGCCGCCACGGCCCTGTTTCAGGCGCGCGACGGTGCGGAGCCGCCGGTGGTCGGCGCGCCGACGTCGGCTGTCCCGTCCGTGGCCGCTTCGGCAGGACCGCAGGAGATCCTCGCCGGTCGACGGCAGGTCATGATCGTGGTGCCCGGCATGCGCGATGCCGTGCTGGCGATCGGCCCTGACGACGACCGAGTGCGCGCCACCACCGAGCAGGGCGTCGATGACAGAGCCCGCTGGGTCCTGCGCCCCGAGGGGGACCGGTACCGGATCGAGCTGGCCGTGCCGCAGGCCGGTGGCCGCCTCTGCATGACCGTCGTGCACGACGCCGCGCCGGGCAGTGTGCGCGGCCGGGCGTGCGACCCCGCCGCGCAGGCGCAGCTTTTCAAGATCGAGCAGGTCGCCGACGGGACCTGGTCGCTGTTCCAGGGCCGGCGCTACGTCCAGGTCGTCGACGGCACCAATGCCCTGGTCCCCGACCTGCCCGAGAACCTCACCACCACGTACGAGTTCGCGGACCGCGGCCCGGCGACCGGGTGAGCGGCACGGTCCTGCCGCGTCCCGGCTTCGTGCGGCGGGTGCCTCAGCGCTTCGGCGTGGCGGGCGGGTCGACCGGCCGGGGGCGGCCCGCGGTGCCGGCGCGGACCTCGCGGGTGGCCGCCAGCAGCGCGTCTGCGGCACGCCCGAAGTAGTTGAACAGCACGCCCAGCTCCTCGGGCCGGTATCCCTGGAAGACCTCGCCGAGCCGCTGCCGGGCCGGGCCCACGATGGTGTCGACGTCCAGTTTCGGCACGGGTTCGACCAGCACCCGGCGGCGGTCGGCGGGGTCGGCGACGCGGCGCACGTGCCCGGCCCGCTCCAGCCGGTCGATGAGCCGGGTGGTCGCGCCCGTGGTGAGGCCGGTGCGCTCGGCCAGCTCGCCCGAGGTCAGCCGGCCGGCGAGGTTGAGCGTGCTCAGCGCGGCCCAGTCGGTCGGGTGCATGCCCGCGGCGTCGGCCGCGGCCTGGGCGTGCGCGGTCATCGCGTCGAGGTAGCGCCGGAACGTCTCGTGCGCTCCCGGCGGCATCCCGGCGGGCGGCGTGGCGGCGGACATGGCGTGGCGGCTCCCTCTGCGGTAATCTCTGCATGAGTGCAGATATTGCATACATGCAACTTCTGTGTATCCGGAGCCCATGCTAGGCCCGGCCGACCAGGGAGGAACACGTGAACCATCCCGACCGCACCGCCGATCTGGCGGCGATCGAGCAGTTGCTGGCCTCGATCGCGCACGCCTGGGAGAACGCCGACGCCGACGCGTACGGCCGTGCCTTCACCGCCGACGCCAGCTACGTGACCTTCGTCGGCACCGTGTACCGGGGGCGGGAAGACATCACCGAGAGCCACCGTGCCCTGTTCCGCGCGTTCACCAGGGGCACCCGGCTGGCCGGGGAGACGATCTCCACCACGTTCCTCGGCCCCGACACCGCCGTGGTGGTCGGCCGCGGCGACACCTACAAGGGGGACCGCCGCCCCGCGCCGTCGAAGATCCAGACCTACACGCTGGTACGCGAACCCGACGGCTGGCGCGTCGCCGCCTTCCACAACACGCGCCGCCGCTCGCTGATGGAGGCGATGCAGTTCCGCTTCGCCCCCGGCACCCGGCCCGCCGTCCGCTGAGGGCGAAACGTCCAGGGCGGACGGTGACGGTTGGCGAGGCCGCGCGACGGGTACCCGCCTGGCAACGTCAGCCGTGCAGAGGAAGGCTCCCATGACACAGACCGAATGGGCCGCGGACAGCCGCGCCGTGGGGCAGGTCGTCGTCGCGACCTACGACACCTACGCCGAGGCGGAGCGGGCCGTCGATCACCTGTCGGACAACGGGTTCCCGGTCGAGCGCACCGCGATCGCCGGTCGCGGACTCAGCCTGGTCGAGCAGGTCACCGGCCGGATGACGATGTGGCGCGCGGCGGCGAACGGCGCGGTGAGCGGAGCCCTGCTGGGCATGCTGTTCGCCTGGCTCTTCGGCTTCTTCAACTGGGTCACGCCGCTGATCTCGCTGCTGCTGCTCGTGCTGTACGGCGCGGGGTTCGGCGCGGTCGCGGGCGGCCTGTTCGGCCTGGCCGGGCACGCGCTCACCGGCGGCCGCCGCGACTTCTCCTCGGTGTCGGCGATGCAGGCCGACCGCTACCAGATCCTGGTCGACGCGGCCGCCGCCGACGAGGCGATCCGTCTGCTTGACGGGATCGCTGCGGAAACCGATTACTGAGGGATCTGGCAGAACACCAGTCCCTCCCTGACAGAGACTGGTGAAAACGCTTTCCATTGGTCTAGACTCCCCGGCCATGCCAGTCTTCAGTGTCACGCCGGACGCGGTCGAGCTCGACGGAAAGCCGTTCCAGGTGCTCTCCGGGGCGATCCATTACTTCCGGGTGCTGCCCGAGCAGTGGGGCGACCGGCTGCGCAAGCTGCGCGCGATGGGTCTGAACACGATCGAGACCTACGTGCCGTGGAACCTGCACGAGCCCCGGCCGGGTGAGTTCGACTTCGGCGGCCGGATCGACCTGGGGCGCTTCCTGGCCGAGGCCGCGGCGGCGGGCCTGTACGCCATCGTGCGGCCGGGGCCGTACATCTGCGCGGAGTGGGACAACGGGGGACTGCCCGCCTGGCTGCGGGCCGCCGAGGAGATCCCGCTGCGCTGCCACGACCCGCGGTTCCTGGAGCCGGTCGACCGGTTCTTCGACCGGCTCGTCCCGCACCTGGTCGAGCACCAGGTGACCCGGGGCGGCAACGTGCTGATGGTCCAGGTCGAGAACGAGTACGGCTCGTACGGCTCGGACCTGCGCTACCTGCGCCACCTCGCCGACGGACTGCGCGCCCGGGGCGTCGAGGTGCCACTGTTCACCTCCGACGGCCCGACCGACCTGATGGTCACCGGCGGCACGCTCGACGACGTCTACGCCACCGCCAACTTCGGCAGCCGCCCGGCGGAGCGCTTCGCCGAGATGGCCGCGCTGCGCCGCTGGCCGTCGTTCTGCATGGAGTACTGGAACGGCTGGTTCGACCACCACGGCAAGGACCACCACGTGCGGCCCGCGGCGGAGGCGGCGGCCACGCTGGCCGAGATGGTGGACGCGGGCGCGTCGGTCAACCTCTACATGGCCCACGGCGGCACCAACTTCGGCTTCCTGGCCGGGGCCAACGCGGTCGGCGAACACCTCGACGACGTGTACCTGCCCGACGTGACGTCCTACGACTACGACGCCCCGCTGAGCGAGCACGGGGCGCTGACGCCGAAGTACTGGGCGTTCCGGGAGGTTCTCGGGCGCGGGGCGGAGTTGCCCGACCCGCCGTCCGAGCAGCCCAAGACCCTGCCCGCGGGCCGGGTCGAGCTGACCGAGCGCCTGTCGCTGCTGGACTGCCTGGACGTGCTGTCCACGGGCACCGTGCACAGCGCCGTCCCGAGGACGCTGGAGGAACTCGGCCAGGCGTACGGGCTCGCCGTCTACCGGGCCCGCGTCCCCGGGCCGCGGACCGGTCATCAACTGCGGGTGAAGGGCCTGCACGATCGGGCGCTGGTGCTGGTCGACGGCTCGCCCGCCGCCGTGCTCGACCGCAACGGCCCCCTCGCGCTGCCGCTGGAGATCGCCGACAGCTCGGTGGACGTGACGCTCGTCGTGGAGGCGATGGGGCGGGTCAATTACGGCCCGCTGGTGGGCGAGCGCAAGGGCATCGTCGGCGGGGTCTTCCACGGCCAGCAGCTCGTGCACGGGTACGAGATCGACCCGGTGCCGCTCGACGATGTCTCGGTGCTGCCGTGGGGGCGGGAGACCGGCGCGGCCGGGCCGGTGTTCCACCGCGGTGTCCTGCGCGTCGACGAGAAACGCGACGGCTTCCTCGCGCTGCCCGGCTGGCACAAGGGCTACGTCTGGGTCAACGGCTTCAACCTGGGCCGCTACTGGGAGCGAGGCCCGCAGGTCACCCTGTACGTCCCGTGGCCGCTGCTGCGCGAGGGCGACAACGAGATCATCGTCCTGGAACTCGACGCCGAGCCCGCAGCCCGCTCCGTCGAGGTGCGGGAAGAGCCCGACCTGGGCCCCGCGACCACCTACATCGCGACCTGACCCGCCGCAAGATCACCGGACTTGCCAGGCACCTGTGCGTATCTTGAGCACTCGTTCGCCCATGTGCCTGGCAAGTCGAGCGATCATGGTGGGGCGGGCGGGCCGGGGGCTCGGTCAGGACTCGACGAGCGGGGTGTCCACCAGGTGCTCGGCGAGGAACCAGGCCTGCAGTTCGCCGGTGCGGATGACGTCGGAGACGAGCAGGTCGTTGGTGCCGTCGTCGCCCATCTCGTCGGCGCGTTTGGCGGCGTCGTGCGCGGCGACCAGGATGGCCTCGTGCGCCTCCAGCAGGCGGGAGATCATCGCGGGCACCTCCTCGACGCCGTCCGGCGGGCGCGGGATGACGGTGATCTCCGCGACGTGGCGCGGGTCGCCGATCGCCACGCCGCCCAGGGTCTGCACCCGCTCGGCGATGGTGTCGATGAGTTCCAGCTGCTCGCCCGCGTGCTTGTCGAGCAGCAGGTGCAGCTGGTAGAACGTCGGGCCGCGCATCAGCCAGTGGTGCTTCTTGTAGAGGCTGTAGAGGATCTGCGAGTCGGCGAGGCACTGGTTGAGCCGCTCGCACGAGTACATCCGGGCGTCGTGGGACAGGCCCACCGGGAGCTGGCGTACGGTGCCGAACTCCTGGATCTGCGTGCCCTTCTGATGCAGCATGGGCTGGCTGCCGCGCGTCGCGGACTTGGCGGGCGACTTGGTGGGCATCGAGGTTCCTCTCGTTCCGGCCGCGCCGGCGGAAGCGGGCACAGGCTTGTGACCAGCAGATATGCCGCCTCTATGGCTACGCGGCACGCCTTGGTCAGTCTTTCAGGAGCGACCGCGGGCGGGCTGCCGGTTGCCGAAGTCCGCCGCCGCTCCTTCGGGCGGAATTTCGGCGATGCCCGGGTCTGCCTCCGCGCGCGGAGTAAGGATGTCGGCATGGCGGCAGAGTATGAGCAGGGCACCCCGAGCTGGGTCGACCTGGGCAGCACCGACGTCGACGGCTCGGTGGCCTTCTACGGGCGCCTGTTCGGCTGGACCGACGAGGACCTCGGCCCCGACGCCGGCGGCTACCGGATGTTCCGCAAGGACGGCAAGCTGGTCGCCGGGCTGGGCCCCGCCACCGACGTGGCCCGGGGCAGCGCGTGGACCACCTACTTCGCCGCGAACGACGCCGACGACATCATGGCGAAGGTCGCCGAGCACGGCGGCACCGTCGTCGTGCCGCCGATGGACGTGATGGGCCAGGGGCGGATGGCGGTCTTCACCGACCCCGAGGGCGCCTTCTTCTCCGTGTGGCAGCCGCTGACGTTCGCCGGGTTCGAGCTGGCCGACGAGCCGGGCAGCGTCACCTGGAACGAGCTGATGACCTCCGACGTCGACGCCGCCAAGGTGTTCTACCGGGAGGTCTTCGGGGTGGGCATGCGCGACGTGTCGATGGCCGAGGGCATGACGTACACGCTGCTGGAGGCCGAGGGGCGGCCGGTGGCCGGGGCGCTGCCGATCGACGCCGCGTGGGGCCCGATGCCGTCGCACTGGTCGGTGTACTTCGCCGTCGACGACTGCGACGCTGCGTACGCCAAAGCCCTGGAACTCGGCGCGACCAAGGTGATGCCGCCCGAGGACTCGGCCGCCGGGCGGTTCGCCATCCTCAAGGACCCGCAGGGCGCGACCTTCTCGGTGATCAGGAACAATCCCGATTTCTCCATCTGAGATCGTTCCTGCGGGGTCTCGGGCGTTCGGCACTTCGGTGGTTATCGTTCTCCCATGGCCGTGCCGAGACTGTCCGTCGTCATCCCGATGTACAACGAGGAGGCGGTCCTGCCCCTGCTCGTGAGCCGGTTGCGGCCCGTGCTCGACGGGCTGGGCCAAGCCTACGAAGTCGTGGCCGTCGATGACGGCAGCCGCGACGCCACCGCCGCCATCGTGACCCTGATCCGGGCGAAGTGGCCTGAGCTGCGGCTGGTCCGGCTGCGCCGCAACAGCGGGCACCAGGCCGCGCTCACCGCGGGCCTGCACCGCTCGCGCGGCGACTACGTGGTCACCATCGACGCCGACCTGCAGGACCCGCCCGAGACCATCACCGAGATGCTGCACCTCGCGCAGTCGCAGGAGCTGGACATCGTCTACGGCGTGCGCGGCGACCGGGCCAGCGACACCCTGTTCAAGCGCGGCACGGCGAACCTCTACTACCGGCTGATGCGCCGCATCGTCGGCAACCGGATGCCGCTGGGCGCGGGTGACTTCCGGCTGCTCAGCCGTGCCATGGTGGACGCGCTGCGCGAGCTGCCCGAGCAGGCCCCGGTCTACCGCCTGCTGGTGCCGTGGCTGGGTTTCCCCAGCGGGCAGGTGGTCTACACCAGGGAGAAGCGGGCGGCGGGGAGCAGCAAGTACCCGCTCGGCAAGATGATCAATCTGACCGTCGACAGCATCATCAGCTTCACCGCGGCCCCGCTGCGGCTGGGCATCTGGCTGGGCGTGTTCGGCGCGCTGGCCTGCGTCGTCGCCGCGGCGAAGGTGCTCGTGGCGTACTTCCAGGGCACCGTCGTGCCCGGCTGGACCTCCCTTTCCCTGGTGGTGCTGTTCCTCGGCGCCTGCCAGCTCATCTGCCTCGGCCTGCTGGGGGAGTACGTGGGCCGGATCTACCAGGGCGTCCAGGCCCGGCCGTCGTACTTCGTCGGCGAGGACTCGCTCGTCGCGGTCGAGAACCGGGCCCGCCATTCGCCGGAGCCGGAGGAGCCCGATCCTCGGGACGAGCCGGTGCGCCCTCGCCGGGCGGCGGTGTCCGCGGAGGCGACCGGCACCCGATCCCGCGGCTGATCGATGCAGGTAGGTCCATCGAGGACGCTCATGGGACGCCGGATCTCCTGTGATGCTTAGGAAATCTAACTGTTAGGTCTCTTGACTGAAACGCGCTCCCGCGTGAAAGTTCGCATGGACGAACGATGGGAGTGCATATGCTCAGAACTCTGCTCCGCCCGGGCATCGCCGGGGCGGTCGCCCTGGCCCTGGGCGCCGGCTTCCTGGCCGCGCCGGCCTCCGCCGGTGGCGCCCCCAAGCCGGACGCGCCGAAGAAGGTGATCTCCGCCTACTTCACCAACTGGTCCGTCTACGGACGGGGTTACTTCGTCAAGGACATCCCCGCCGACAAGCTGAACGTCATCCAGTACGCCTTCGGCGTGCCGACGTTCAACCAGGCCACCGGGGCCGTGGGCTGCGACGTGCTCGACCCGTGGGCCGACTACCAGCAGGTCTACTGGGGTCCGGAGAACACCGTGGACGGTGTCGCCGACACCTACCCCGGCCAGAACGTCTACGGCAACTTCAACCAGCTGCGCAAGCTCAAGGCCGCCAACCCGCACCTGAAGATCGAGATCTCGCTGGGCGGCTGGACGAAGTCGACCTGGTTCTCCAGCGTCGCGAAGACCCCCGAGCGCCGCCAGGCGTTCGTGACGGCCTGCATCGACACGTTCATCAAGGGCAACCTGCCGACCGGCGGCTGGCCCGAGGACGCGGGCGGCATCGGCGTCGCGAAGGGCATCTTCGACGGCATCGACCTGGACTGGGAGTACCCGACGGCCAAGGCCGACAGCAACGTCGACTACGGCCCGGAGGACCGGCACAACGCGACGCTGCTGGCCAAGGAGTTCCGCCGCCAGCTCGACCTGCAGGGCAAGGCCGACGGCAAGCACTACCTGCTGACCGCGGCGCTGCCCGCGGCCAAGAGCTCCACCAAGTACTACGAGCTGCGCGAGTTCTCGAAGTACATGGACTGGGTCAACATCATGACCTACGACTACAACGTGCCCGGCGGCTCCGTGGCGGGCCCGAGCACGCTGTTCACCCGGGACCCGCGCGACCCGAACGCCGACGACTGGACCTGGAACACCGTCGGCACGGTGGGCTACTACCTCGCCCAGGGGGTGCCCGCCAGCAAGATCGTCGTCGGCGTGCCCTTCTACGGCGTGCAGTACATCCGCAACGCCGACGGGCTCTACCAGGCGTTCGACAACACCGGCATGAACCCCGACTCGCTTGTCTGGGACTCCAAGCCGCAGCCGTCGTACCACGACCTGGTCGACGTGTCGGGCATCCTGAGCCCCTCGGGCACCGCGGGCAACGGCTGGACCCGCAAGTGGAACCCCTTCGCCGGGGAGCCGTACCTGTGGAACCCGGCGGCGGACCACGTGCTCGCCACCGGCACCGTCACCGCGCCGACCACGATCGTGTACACCGACCCGAAGTCGCTCGCCGAGCGCACCGCGCTGATCAAGCTGCTCGGCCTGCGCGGCGCGATGGCGTGGGAGCTCAGCCAGGACTCCGACGACAACGCGCTCATCAACGCGCTGAACCCGGTCCTGAAGTAGCGCACCTCGTGGCCGGCGCCCGCGGCGGGGACGCCGGCCACGCCCGCAAGATCGTCGGATTTGCCCGGCACCCATGCGAAAGCGCGGTCAAGATACGCCCGGGTGCCTGGCAAGTCGGATGATCATCGAGGGTGGCGGGGAGCCCGGCGTGAAAACCGCTGGTCGGCAGGGGAGGTCGGCGGCATATCCTGGGGCCCGTCATGACATCGCAGTCCGAGTCCGCGCCGCTCCGCAACAGGCCGCCCCGTAACCCCAGCCAGCTCACCGAGCTGCGCAAACGCGTCGACGAGCTGATGGCGCAGGATCGCCGCAGGCTCGGCCGGCGCCTCGACGGCGTACGCCGGATGAAGCCGGGCGACGCCCTCGACGCCGCTATGGCGCAGATCACCTCGGCCGTCGTCGCCGCCGAGGAGAAGCTCGCCCTGCGGGCCGCCGGGGTGCCCGCGGTCACCTACCCCGACGAGCTGCCGGTCAGCCAGAAGCGCGACGACATCGCCGACGCGATCCGCGATCACCAGGTCGTGATCGTCGCGGGTGAGACGGGCTCCGGCAAGACCACCCAGATCCCGAAGATCTGCCTCGAACTGGGCCGCGGCGTACGCGGGCTGATCGGCCATACCCAGCCGCGCCGGCTGGCCGCCCGTACGGTCGCCGAGCGCATCGCCGAGGAGCTGCAGACCCCGCTGGGCGGCGTCGTCGGCTGGAAGGTCCGGTTCACCGACCACGTCGGCGACCAGACGATGGTCAAGTTGATGACCGACGGCATCCTGCTGGCCGAGATCCAGCACGACCGCTCGCTCGCGATGTACGACACGCTGATCATCGATGAGGCGCACGAGCGCAGCCTCAACATCGACTTCATCCTCGGCTACCTCAAGCAGCTGCTCCCGAAGCGCCCCGACCTCAAGGTGATCATCACCTCGGCGACCATCGACCCGGAGCGCTTCGCGGCCCACTTCTCGACCGCGGTCGTCGGCGGCGAGCCGAAGCCCGCCCCGATCGTCGAGGTGTCCGGCCGCACGTACCCGGTCGAGGTGCGCTACCGCCCGCTCGTCGTCGAGGGCGACGAGGACGACAACGACGACGAGCGCGACCAGATCCAGGCCATCTCCGACGCCGTCGACGAGCTGGCCGGCGAGGCCCCGGGCGACGTGCTGGTGTTCCTCAGCGGCGAGCGGGAGATCCGCGACACCGCCGACATGCTGCGCAAGCGCAACCTGCGGCACACCGAGATCCTGCCGCTGTACGCCCGGCTGTCCACCGCCGAGCAGCACAAGGTCTTCCAGCCGCACACCGGGCGGCGCATCGTGCTCGCCACGAACGTCGCCGAGACGTCGCTGACCGTGCCGGGCATCAAGTACGTGGTCGACCCGGGCACGGCCCGCATCTCCCGCTACAGCAACCGGCTCAAGGTGCAGCGGCTGCCCATCGAGGCGGTCTCGCAGGCCTCGGCCAACCAGCGCAAGGGCCGTTGCGGGCGCACCTCGGACGGCATCGCGATCCGCCTGTACGACGAGGCGGACTTCATCGGGCGGCCGGAGTTCACCGAGCCGGAGATCCTGCGTACCAACCTGGCCTCGGTCATCCTGCAGATGATCTCACTGGGGCTGGGCGACATCGCCGCGTTCCCGTTCATCGACCCGCCGGACCGCCGCAACATCGCCGACGGCCTGGACCTGCTGCACGAGCTGGGCGCGCTGGAGGCCCCGGTGCGCGGCGAGCCCGGCAAGCTCACCCCGCTCGGCCGCAAGCTGGCGCAGCTGCCGGTCGACCCGCGCCTGGGCCGCATGGTCCTCGAAGCCGACCGCAACGGCTGCCTACGCGAGGTGCTGATCATCACGGCGGCGCTGTCCATCCAGGACCCGCGCGAGCGCCCCGCCGACAAGCAGCAGGCCGCGGGGGAGAAGCACGCCCGGTTCGCCGACAAGGACAGCGACTTCGTCGCGTTCCTCAACCTCTGGAACTGGATCAAAGAGCAGCAGCAGGAGCTGTCCTCGAACCAGTTCCGGCGCACGTGCAAGACCGACTTCCTGCACTACCTGCGCATCCGCGAGTGGCAGGACCTGGAGTCGCAGCTGCGCCAGGTGGTCAAGGGCATGGGCTTCACGCTCAACACGGTGCCCGCCGACGCGCAGCGCCTGCACCAGTCGCTGCTGTCCGGCCTGCTGTCGCACATCGGCATGCACGACCCGGAGAAGCGCGACTTCATCGGCGCCCGCAACGCGCGGTTCTCGCTGTTCCCGGGCTCGTCGCTGTTCAAGAAGTCGCCCAAGTGGGTCATGGCCGCCGAGCTGGTCGAGACGTCGCGGCTGTGGGGCCGCATCGCCGCGAAGATCGAGCCCGAGTGGGCCGAGAGCCTGGCCGAGCACCTGGTCAAGCGGCAGTACAGCGAGCCGCACTGGGAGAAGAAGCAGGCCGCGGTGCTGGCGTACGAGAAGGTGACGCTCTACGGCATCCCCGTCGTCGCCAAGCGCAAAGTCAACTTCGGGCGCATCGACCCGGCGCTGTCCCGGGAGCTGTTCATCCGGCACGCCCTGGTCGACGGCGACTGGGAGACCCACCACGAGTTCTTCCACGCCAACCGCGACCTGCTCGCCGAGGTGGAGGAACTGGAGCACCGGGTACGCCGACGCGACATCCTGGTCGACGACGGCACCCTGTTCGACTTCTACGACGAGCGGCTGCCCGCCGACGTCGTCTCCGGCCGCCACTTCGACAGCTGGTGGAAGAAAGCCCGGCACCAGACCCCCGACCTGCTCAGCTTCGAGAAGTCGATGCTGGTCAACGAGGCCGCGGGCGGCGTCGACGAGGACGACTACCCCGACGTGTGGCGGCAGGGCGAGTTCGAGCTGCCGCTGACCTACCAGTTCGAGCCCGGCGCGAACGCCGACGGCGTGACCGTGCACATCCCGCTGCCGCTGCTCAACCAGATCACCCCGGCCGGGTTCGACTGGCAGATCCCCGGCGTACGCGAGGAGTTGGCCGTCGCGCTGGTGCGCTCGCTGCCCAAGGCGATCCGGCGCAACTTCGTGCCCGTGCCCGACTACGTCAAGGAGGCGCTCGCCGGGCAGAAGCCCGACGGGCAGCCGCTGCTCGCCCTGCTGGAACGGCAGTTGCGCGCGATGACCGGCGTCGTGGTCGCCCGCGAGGCCTGGGAGCCGGACAAGATACCCGACCACCTGCGGATGACCTTCCGGGTCGAGGACGAGCAGGGCAAGACGCTCGCCGAAGGCAAGGACCTGGCCGAACTCAAGCGCAGGCTGCGGGACAAGGCGCAGGCCGCGGTCGCCGCGGCGGCCGACGACATGGAGCAGCACGGCCTGCGGGCCTGGACCATCGGGCCGCTGGCGAAGATCGTGGAACGGCAGCGCGGCGGCTACGCGGTCAAGGGCTACCCGGCGCTGGTCGACGAGGGCGACAGCGTGGGCGTCGGCGTGTTCGACAGCCCCGGCGAGCAGTGGACCGCGATGTGGCGCGGCACCCGGCGGCTGGTGCTGCTCGGTGCCCCGCCGCCGCTCAAGTCGCTCCAGGGACGGTTGTCCAACCAGGCGAAGCTGGCGCTGAGCCGCAACCCGCACGGCAGCGTCGCGAAGCTGCTGGAGGACGTCGTCACCACCGCCGTCGACAAGGTGATCATCGAGGCGGGCGGCCCGGCGTGGGACGCCGACGCGTTCGCCGCCCTGGTCGGCAAGGCGCGGGCCGACATGCCCGACACGATGTACGCCATCCTGCAGCAGCTGGAGCCGATCCTGTCGCTGTCCTACGACATCGACCGGCAACTCAAGTCGATCACCAATGTGCTGCTGGTGCGGTCGGTGGCCGACATCCGGGCCCAGCTCACCGGGCTGGTCTACCCCGGATTCGTGGCCGCCACCGGGCTGCGCCGACTGCCCGACCTGGTGCGCTACCTGCGCGCGATCGAGCAGCGGCTGGCCAAGCTGCCCGAGTCCCCGCAGCGCGACCGGGAGCGGCTGCTGCTGCTCGAGGACGTGCAGCAGGAGTACACCGACGCGCGGGCGTCGATCCGGCCCGGCGCGCCCGGCTGGGACACCCTGGCCGAGGTCCGCTGGATGATCGAGGAGCTGCGGGTCAGCTACTTCGCCCAGTCCCTGGGCACCCCGTACCCGGTCTCCGACAAGCGCATCTACCGCGCGCTGGCGACCCTGCCCGCCTGACCCAAAAAAACGGGCCCACGACCTCAGGTCGTGGGCCCGTTCGGGATCTGTCAGTCCTTCTCCAGCTTGATGGTCTGCTGGTCGGCGGGCGGGGTCAGCATGACCGTCGACTCCTCCGGCAGCGGCGGCGGAGCCGGGGTCTGCGTGGCCGGCGGCGTGGCCGCCTGCGACGGGGCCGAACGCTGCGGCGGAACGGGAGGAGCGGCCGGCGGCGTCGGCTGGGTCACGGCCTGAGCCGGGGGCGTCGGCGGGGTGGCCGCGGCGGCGGCGACGGCCGACTCGGCGGAGGGGGTGCGGCGCGGCAGCGGCGGGGCCTCGGCGGGCGGCGTGGCCTTAGGAGCCTTGGGAGTCTTGGCCGGAGCCGCCTTCGCGGGCGCGGTGACCGGTGCGGCAGGTGCGGGCGGCACGTTCACCGTCGGGATGCCCTGCGGCGTGGCGCGCGGGTAGTGCAGCGACGGCGGCGGCACGTCCGGCAGGCCGGTGTACCCGGTCTCGCCGGGCACGCTGGTGAAGGCACGGGTCTGGTCCGCGGGCACGGCCGGGCGGCCCTGCTGCAGCGGGTACGCCGCCAGTGCCACGGTCTCGTCGGCAAGCCGCTCGTGCTTGCGCCAGCGGCGCGGGCTGACCACCGTGGCCAGCAGCGGCACCGACAGCACCAGGCCCAGGCCGGACTGGCCGACCGCGCCGCCCATGTGCACGTCGAGCATCGCGAACGTGGCGGCATAGGACTGCTGCCAGCCCGCCGCCCACACGCTCATGCCCAGCATGCCCAGCCCGGCCAGGAACGGGCCGACCGGCGACAGCCGCACCATGGTGAGGATCGCGTAGAGGACGCTCGCCAGCAGCAGGGCGCCCGCGGCGACGGCGGCGTCGAGGACCGCGGACGGCGCTCCGCCGTTGACCCACATGGTCTGGAAGGCGCTGAGCCCGGTGCCGGTCAGCAGAAAGATCGCTGGGGCGAACACGAGCGCGAGCAGAAACGATCCAATGTGGCGCATCCATGCCTCCGGGGTCAGACCTTGGTTGGCGCGCTCCAGGATGGCGCATCGACGCCGCTCATCGCTGCCGGGGTCCGCAAGTCCGCGAATCCGTTGAAGGTGTCCCGGTCTGCCAGCGTGTTCTCGTCGCGGTCGGCCGCGGTCGGGGCGAGCATCTCCGGCCAGGTCGGCTCGGTCGCCGCGTCCGGGCGCGGCCAGCCGCGCCAGCGCTGCAGGCTCGCCACGGCGATCAGCAGCATCGCGCCGATCAGCCCCAGCACGCCGGTGGACACCGGGCTGAGCGGGACGACCAGGGTGCCACCGACCTGCACCAGGTCGGGAAGTGCCTGCTTGGCGGTCTCGGGCCGCGCGATGAGCAACCCGGTCATGCCGAGGTAGCCCACGGCCACGAACAGCGGTCCCGCGGGCGACACCCGCAGGCTTCCGATCAGGCCGAGCAGCAGGCCGACGGCGGCGAACAGCGCCAGCCCCAGCCACAGCGGACGGGTGCCGCCGATCTGCGCGGCGTCGAACATGACGGCCTGTCCGTAGGCGACGGCGAACCAGGCCAGGGGCGTGATCACAATTCCGGCGAGAAGGCTCCATACATGACGCATGTGGCGCTACCTTACGGAAATCCTGCCGTTCGTCAACCGTTCGGAGGAGGGGCGTACGGTGAACGGCGTGATCGACACTCCGCCGCCCGGCCGACCGACCGCGTTCTCGCGGGTCACGCTGAGCCGCATCATGACGAACCAGGACGTCAACCTCTACGGCACCGTGCACGGTGGCGTGATCATGAAGTTCGTGGACGACGCGGCGGGCGCCGCCGCGGCCCGGCACTGCGGGTTCAACGCGGTGACCGTCGCCATCGACGAGATCACGCTCATGGTGCCGGTCAAGGTCGGCGACCTGGTGCACGCCAAGGCGCAGGTCAACTGGACCGGCAAGACCTCGCTGGAGATCGGCGTGACGGTGTTCGCCGAACGCTGGAACGAGGCCGACCGCGAGCCGGTCAACGTCGCCACGGCGTACCTGGTGTTCGTCGGGGTCGACGCCGACGGCAACCCCCGGCACGTGCCGCAGGTCGTTCCGGAGAGCCCCGACGACGTCCGCCGCTGGCACGAGGCCGAGATCCGCCGCGAGCACCGCCTCGCCCGCCGCCAGGCCATCGACCGCCACCGCGCCGACGGCGCCTGACGGGGTGTCGGCCCGGCCCACTCCCGGCCGGGCCGCGATGTGCCCCGACCCAGCGCGGGCACCGCGTGCCAGGTCGGAGAATGATCCGTCGTGCCATGCGGCAGGATGCCAGGAGCGGACGCTGGTGGGAAGTCCTCGGGGGACCGCCGTCCAGGCGGGCCGCCGGGACGGGCCACTAGCGGCACGACGAGGTATCGCGGGAGAGGATCATGATGACCGAAGCGCTGTGGACCCCACCGGCCGACATCAGGCAGCACTCCCGCATCGGCGACTACCTGGGCTGGCTGGAGCGCGAGCGCGGGCTGACCTTCGGCACGTACGACGAACTCTGGCGCTGGAGCACCACCGACCTGGCCGGTTTCTGGTCCTCGATCTGGGACTACTTCGACGTCATCGCCCATGACCAGCCGACGGATGTGTTGCCCGACGCCACCATGCCGGGCGCGGAGTGGTTCCCCGGCGCGACGCTGAACTACGCCGAGCACGTGCTGCGCATGCCCGGCATCGGCGACGACGAGCCGGTCGTGCTGGGCTACTCGCAGACCCGCGAACCGGTCATCCTCACCGCCGCGCAGCTGCGCGAGCAGGTCCGCCGGGCGCGGGCCGGGCTGCGCCGGCTCGGCGTCGGCGAGGGCGACCGGGTGGCGGCGTACCTGCCGAACATCCCGGAGACCGTGGTGCTGATGCTGGCCACGGCGAGCCTCGGCGCGATCTTCTCGTCGTGCGCGCCCGAGTTCGGCACCCGCAGCGTCACCGACCGCTGGCAGCAGATCTCCCCGAAGGTCCTGGTCGCCGTCGACGGCTACAAGTACGGCGTGAAGCTCATCGACCGGCAGGGCGAGGTCGCGGCCATCCAGGCGGCGCTGCCGTCGCTGGCGCACACCGTGCTGCTGCCGTACACCCAGGGTGTGGTGGGTCTCGGCGAGCTGGCCGCCGACACCGACGAGCCGCTGGAGTTCACGCCCGTCCCGTTCGCCCAGCCGCTGTACGTCCTCTACTCCTCCGGCACCACCGGCCTGCCCAAGCCGATCGTGCACGGCCACGGCGGCATCCTGCTGGAGCACCTGAAGATGCTCGCCCTGCACCACGACCTGGGGCCGGGCGACCGCTACTTCTGGTTCTCCACCACCGGCTGGATGATGTGGAACTACCTGGTCTCCGGCCCGGCCGTGGGCGCGGCGATCGTGCTGTTCGACGGCAACCCGGCCGCACCCGACCTGGGCGCGCTGTGGCGCCTGGCCGAGCAGGCGGGCATGACCTACTTCGGCACCTCCGCGCCATACCTGCTGGCCTGCCGCAAGGAGGGCATCGTGCCGCGGGAGATCGCGGACCTGTCGAAGCTGCGCGGGCTGGGCTCGACGGGCGCGCCGCTGCCGCCCGAGGGCTACGTCTGGGTGTACGAGAACGTCAAGCCCGACCTGCTGCTGATCTCGCTGTCCGGCGGCACCGACGTGTGCACCGGCTTCGTCGGCGGCACCCCGCTCAACCCGGTCTACTCCGGCGAGATCGCGGCCCGTGCGCTCGGGGCGAAGGTCGAGGCGTACGACCCGACCGGCAAGCCGCTCGACAACGCCCTCGGCGAGCTGGTCATCAGCGCGCCTATGCCGAGCATGCCGGTCGGCTTCTGGGGCGACAACGACGGCTCCCGCTACCGCGAGGCCTACTTCGACGTGTTCCCGGGCGTCTGGCGGCACGGCGACTGGATCACCGTCACCGACCGCGGCACGTGCGTGATCACCGGCCGCTCCGACGCGACCCTGAACCGCGGCGGCGTACGCCTCGGCACCGCCGAGTTCTACTCGGTCGTCGAGGGCATGAGCGAGGTCGCCGACTCGGTCGTCGTGCACCTGGAGGACGACGAGGGCGGCGCGGGCGAGCTGCTCCTGTTCGTGGTGCTCCAGCCCGGCCTCGAACTCGACGACGCGCTCAAATCCAAGATCGCCCGCGAGCTGCGCACCGCCCTCTCGCCCCGCCACATCCCCGACGTGATCCACCAGGTCGCGGCCGTGCCCCGCACCCTGTCCGGCAAGAAGCTCGAAGTCCCGGTCAAGCGCATCCTCACCGGCACCCCGGTCGAGTCCGCCGCCGCCAAGGGCGCGCTGGCCAACCCCGAGTCCCTCCTCGCCTTCGAACACCTCGCCAAGTCCCGCTGAAAGCAAGGGCACCTTCACAACGCTATGCGTTGTAGAAGGTGCCCTTGTTAACGCCGACCACGCTCTGATCAGGGGATGAGGCGGGCGTGCTCCGTTGCGGTGCGGGAGTCGAGGATGCCGGGGGCGGTGCGGTACGACAGGACCAGTGACGCCCCGGCGGCGATCGGGGCGGTCAGCCAGTCCAGGGGGCGCGGATGCGCCCCGATGTCGATCAGCACCCGGTCGCCCTTGGCGATCTCCAGCTCCTTGGCGCGGGCCAGCGAGCGCTCAGCCAGCTCGGCGTGCGTGATCGAGCCGCCGCCGCCCGGCAGGCCGACCAGCGACGGCGCGCCGGGGTCGGCGGCGGGGCCGCCGTAGAAGTCGCCGTGGGCGCGGGCCGAGCTGACCCAGTCCGACACGCCCGGCGGGAGCCCGCGCAGCGGTAGCGCGAACGGGTGAAGGCTCACCGCGTACGTGTCGGGCGCGGTTGGTGCGGCCTCGGGCTCGACGAAGGCGACGTCGGCCGGCACGTCCGCGCTGTGCGACACGGCCAGCCCGGCCGTCCAGCAGGCCAGCATGATCGAGGCGGTCTGCCAGTGCGGCGGCAGCGAGATCGACGCGACACTGCCCGGGCCGAGGCCGCACCCGTCGACGAGCAGGTTCGCCGTCTTGGCCACCCAGTTGGCCAGGGTCGCGCCGGAGAGCTCGGTGCGCTCGCCCGTCGCGTCGTCGTACCAGGTGAGAAGCGGTTTTGCCGGATCGGCGGCGACCGTCGCGGCGAAAAGCTGACCGATAGTGGACACGTGGTCAGGCTACCGACACTGCCGCGTCGTGGACCTTGCCATGGGGCATGTCGGGCGTAGTCTGAAGCGTGACTGCTGTGAAACAGCGCACAGTCTCACAACCGCAGAGCGGCGGTCGGCTGGGCTGCGCTGCACACCCCCACAAGGAGTGTTCACCGTGACGATCGCTCGCTCTCCCCGGGTGCTTGTCGACGCCACCAGCGTCCCCGCTGACCGCGGCGGCGTGGGTAGGTACCTCGACGGCCTGCTCGGCGCCCTCGCCGACCATTCCGACATCGACCTGGTCGTGGTCTCCCAGCGCACCGACCAGGAGCGCTACGCCCGCACCCTCCCGCACGCGCAGGTCGTCGCCGCGCCCGCCGCGGTGGCGCACCGCCCGGCCCGGCTCGCCTGGGAGCAGACCGGCCTGCCGCTGCTCGCCCAGCAGGTCGGCGCGCAGGTGCTGCACTCGCCGTTCTACACCTGCCCACTGCGGGCCAGCTGCCCGGTCACGGTGACGGTGCACGACGCGACCTTCTTCACCGAGCCGGAGCACTACGAGAAGTCGCGCGGCACCTTCTTCCGCTCCGCGATCAAGACGTCGCTGCGCCGCGCCGAGCGGGTCATCGTGCCCAGCAAGGCGACCCGCGACGAGCTGATCCGGCTGCTCGACGCCGACCCGACCAGCATCGACGTGGCCTACCACGGCGTCGACCACACGGCCTTCCACGTGCCCGGCGAGGAGGAGAAAGCCCGGGTGCGGTCCCGGCTGGGCCTCGGCGACCAGAGTTACATCGCGTTCCTGGGCGCGAAGGAGCCCCGCAAGAACGTCCCGAACCTGGTCCGGGGCTGGATCGCGGCGGTGCGCGACCGGGTCGACCCGCCCGCCCTGGTGCTGGCCGGCGGCCAGGGCCACGACGACGAGATCGACCGGGTGGCCGCGGAGGTGCCCGCACACCTGCGGCTGCTGCGCCCCGGTTATCTGCGGTACGCCGACCTGCCCGGCTTCCTCGGCGGCGCGGTGCTGTGCGCGTACCCGAGCCACGGGGAGGGCTTCGGTCTGCCGATCCTGGAGGCGATGGCCTGCGGAGCGCCGGTGCTGACCACGCCCCGGCTGTCGTTGCCGGAGGTCGGCGGCGACGCCGTCGCCTACACCGGCCAGGACGCCGACCACATCGCCAAGGACCTCGCCAGCCTGCTCGACGACGAGGCGCGCCGGTCCGCGCTGGCCGCGGCGGGCCTGGCCCGGGCCAAGGAGTTCAGCTGGAGCTCCAGCGCCGACGCGCACGTCACCGCCTGGCAGCGCTCGATGCGGCACCCGCGCTGAGCTGCCCGCACCCCGCCCACTAGCAGGCGAACGCGGCTGGTGTCGCGGGCGGGGTGCAGCTCGCGTTCACACTCGTCAGGCAGAATGGGCGGATGCTGCACGCCGTCATTCCCGCAGGTGGAAGTGGAACCCGTCTCTGGCCGCTGTCGCGCGCCACGAACCCGAAGTTCCTGCACCCCCTGACGGGCACCGCCGAGACGCTCATCCAGGCGACCGTGGCCCGGCTCGCCCCGGTGGCCGCGCTCGGCGACACGTACGTCGTGACCGGGGTCGCCCACGCGCCCGGGATCGCGCGGCAGCTGCCCGATCTGCCCGACTCCAACATCCTCATCGAGCCCAGCCCGCGCGACTCCTGCGCCGCCATCGGCCTGGCCGCCGCGGTCATCGCCCAGCGCGACCCCGAGGCCGTGATGGGCTCGTTCGCCGCCGACCACCTGGTCCGCGACGGGGCCCGGTTCGTCGAGGTGCTGCGCGACGCCGAGGCCGGCGCCCGCCGCGGCCTGCTGATGACCGTCGGCATCACCCCCACCCACCCCGAGACCGGGTACGGCTATCTCCAGTGCGGCAAGACCGTCGACGGCCCGATCCGCACCGTCGACGAGTTCAAGGAGAAGCCGTCCCTGGACGTCGCGACCGAGTACGTGCGCTCCGGCCGCTACCTGTGGAACGCCAGCATGTTCGTCTGGCGGGTCGACATCTTCCTCAAGGAGCTGCACCGCCAGCAGCCCGAGCTGCACGACGGCCTGATCCGGATCGCGGCCGCGTGGGACACCGCCGACCGCGACCGCGTGCTCGGCGAGATCTGGCCGACCCTGCCCAAGATCTCCGTCGACTACGCGGTCATGGAAGGCGCCGCCGCGGCCGGGCTCGTCGCGACCGTGCCCGGCGACTTCGGCTGGAACGACGTCGGCGACTTCCACACCCTCGGTGACGTGCTGCCCGCCGACGACGCCGGCAACGTGATCGTCGGCGACAGCGCCACCCTCGACGGCGGCAAGCCCGAGGTGCTCCTGCACGACTCCACCGGCACCGTCGTCGTGCCGCAGTCGGGCCGGCTCGTCGCCGCGCTCGGCATGCGCGACGTGATCGTGGTCGACACCCCGGACGCGGTGCTGGTCTGCCCGCGCGACCGGGCCCAGGACGTCAAGAAGCTGGTCGACGAGCTCAAGGAGCGCGGCGACAGCCGCATCTGACCCGGGACGCGGCTCGCCTCGACTGCCTACGCTGATCTCCATGCGACTGGTGGAGCTGTCCGCGGCGGGCAACGAGGCGAGCGACCTGCTACCCGTACACGACGAAGGTCTTCTCGCCGAACTCGGCGCCCGCCGGGCCTACTGGACCGTCCTCGACGAGGGCCCGGCCGAGGAATGCCTGGCGCTGCTCGTGGAGCAGCACGACGGCGACTGGCGGGCCGAGCACGTCAAAGCGACGGCGGGCGAGCACGAGGGACGCACCGAGGACGCGGAGGCGCTGGCCCGCCTCGACGGCTGGGTGTACGTGCTCGGCTCGCACTTCGGCTCCAAGGCCGGCCCGCTCCAGCCCAAACGGGCCTTCGTCGCCCGCTTCCGCGAGTCGGCCAGGCCGCAGCTCCAGATCATCAGACACCGGTTCGCCCTGCACCGCGCCGTCAACGACGCGCTCGCCGCGCTGGCCGCCACCGGGCACCCGGCCGCCCCCGAGCCGGTCCGGGACGTCGTGCACGCGGGCTTCGTGACCGAGGCCGTTCGTCGCGGCAACGCCAAAGGCAAACGCTGGACCAGCCAGCTCGCCCCCGGCGACCACCCGGTCAACATCGAGGGCGCGGCCTTCACCGCCCGCGGCACGCTGCTGGCCGGCCTCCGCTGGCCGGTCACCGCGGCGGGCGAGCCGATCCTGGTCGAGCTCTCCGGTGTGCCCGGCCTGTTCAGCGGCGCGGAAACCCTCGGCGTGACCGGGGTGTACGCGCTCACCGGCATCGCCCAGGGGCCGCTCGGCGTACGGGCCCTCTCGGCCCGCGAGGACGGGGCCTACGACATCGTCGTCGGCTCCATCGACGCCCTCGACAAGGGTTCCATCCTGCTGGAGCAGCACCCCGACGCCCGCGACGCCACCTGCCGGCACCTGCGCTTCCGGCTGCCCGACGGCACCGGCCCGGCGCTGATCGCCCCGACCCTGGTCGCCGACCTGGCACCGCTGCACCACGTCGAAGGCATCAGCGAACGCGAGGGCGCTCCGCTCTATGTGGCCGATGAGGATCACCGCATCGCGCTGTGGCTTTGAACTGGGGTTCCGTAGCCTCGCCCCGCGTACGGAGCGGCCGATCGGCTTGCCCCCCGGCAAACCGACCAGCCGCTACCGCATCGCCCCGTACGCCCCCGTACGGCCGAGTTCGCTCCTCGTCAGAGGTGCCGCCTCGGTTCCCCAGGCTGCGCCAAGGATCATCCACCGAATGGCGAAGGGTCTACGTCTTTCGGTTGTGACTTAAAGACCCAGGTCATCTCGGCCGGTAGAGTCAGCGCCGACCCCTAGCCCGGAGAGCCCATGCTGCGTATCCACTTCACCAGCGCCGACCTGGTCCGAACGCGGATCTCGTCGACGCCGGACCCGATGTGGGAACTCGCGCTCAGCATCCACCTGCTGCGGTACCGCGGCACCGATCCGCTGCTGGGCGGCTGGAAAAACCGCATGATCACCGGCCTGAAGCCGGGCGGGGAACTGCGCGACCAGGTCGGGCTGCTGCTCGCCCTGAACCCGCCGGTCGGGTACTTCCCCGACTTCCTCACCCCGCCCGAGGCCGCCGCCGGCTTCGCGCCCGGCCTCGAAGCCGTGCTGTCCACGCCCAAGGACCGGCTGCGCAAGGAGATCAACGCCTTGGGCGACGCGCAGGGCTCGCTGTCCGGCAGCATCGATGACGTCGGCGGGGGAGCGACCCGGGCGCTCGGCGAGCTTGGCACGGCCATCAGCCGGTATCACGAGACGGCCATCGCGCCGATGTGGGACCGGGTGCGGACCGCCGTCGACGCGGATCGGGGGCTGCGGGCCCGGACGATGCTCGAATCGGGTACCGAAGGGCTGCTGAACACGCTGCACCCGACGGTGCGGTTCGACGGCAGCGTGCTGGAGATCTCGGAGTATCCGTCGAATCGGGACGTTTACCTGGAAGGGCGTGGGCTGCAGCTGGTTCCGTCGTACTTCAAGACGCCCAGCAAGCCGGTGTGTTTGTTCGACCCGGAGCTGCCGCCGGTGCTGGTGTACTCGGTGCATCACGAGGCGCGGGCGGCGGTCGTACGCAGTCAGGAGGCGTTGGCGGCGTTGCTGGGGCGTACGCGGGCGGCGGTGGTGGAGTTGCTGGCTGATGGGAGTACGACGACGGAGCTTGCGCGGCGGCTCGACGTGTCGCCGGCGGCGGCGAGCCAGCACGTGGCGGTGCTGCGCGAGGCCGGGTTGGTGCACAGCCTCCGCGACCGGAACACGGTTCTGCACACTCTCACTCCCCTCGGCTACGCGATGCTCGCTGGCCGCTCACCGACGCCGTCGTGACCTAAGGATGAGTAGGACTAGTGCCCCGAGCGCCGCTACCGTGCCCACGATTATCGCCAAGGCTGTGCGGTTAACTGGGTTTGGTGTTGTGGGCGCGTGTTCAGCTGAGGACGGCGCGTCGGGGCCGGTGGTCGCAACGTCGGCCGTCAGTGCGGCGACGAGGTTCAGTAAGCCGTGGCCATAAGCAGAATCTCGGCCCGGTGGACCCTTGTCGGTCGCTGTAGCCGTCAGTCGATGAACAACCTCAGCGGCAGAAAGTTCGGGGTGGGCCGCCCTCACTAGCGTTGCGGCTCCAGCGACAATCGCCGTCGCTGCGGATGTACCGGTACCTGCCTGCCATAAGTGTCCCAAGCCAGCGCTTGTGATGCCGTCGCTGGGTGCGGAGATGACAACAGCCGAACCCATGGCTGAAGCTTTGGAGTTCTGGCCGTTTCTGTCGACTCCCGAGACTGCCACAACTCCGGGAATGGCAGCTGGATAGCCAACTGGTTGTTGGGGGTCATTGCCGACGCCCGCGACGACAATGATGTCGGCGTCAAGCGCTGCGTTAACGGCCTTTCTGACTGCTGGATCATCGAAACCATCGACCAGCGAAATGGAGATTATGTGGATGTCGCCATGTGCGACGGCCCATTCAATTGACCTAGCTATGTCAGCTGTGGCGCCGCGACCGTGAACTGACTGTCGGATCGGGACCACCTTTGCCCCTGGGGCGATGCCAGCCACTCGTCCATGGCCGACGATGAGGCTTGCCATGCCCGTGCCGTGCCCGTCCTTGTCCACGATTCCCTCGCCCGGTCCCTCAGGACTGAAGTCCGCACCGGGGAGAACTGAGCCGATTAAGTCAGGGTGTGTGGCATCGACACCTGTATCGATGACTGCGACCTTGATGCCAGCCCCGTCCGAGGTTTTATGGGCTTCGTCCGTTCGGAGAAGTTCATGAAACCACTGACCATCGGACACGTCGTCGGTAGAGGCGACTGAAGGTAGTGGATTTATTAACACTGACGCCAGCGCTACTGCCGCGAGGTGTGCAAGGCGGATGCGGAGATTCACGGCCGGGGAACTCCTCGACGGATGGTGACTGTAGGTGCTTGCGTCGTCGGCTTGCTGTCTAGTCGCCATGGCATGGCAGATTTAGTGAACCACTGACGGAACGTCTCTTCTGTCTCCTCTGGGGAAGGCTCAGGCATTCCAGTCGAATGGCCCGGCTGAATCACGGGTGACACTCCGTGTGCAATCTCCCAGCGTGTGTTAGCAGTACGCCGGTAAGGTCCATCTCCGCTTCGGGGTGTCTGGGCCGGTCCCATCGGCATTGGCATCATTCCTGGCATGGCTGCTGAACTTGTGCGAGGAGGCGTGTACACCGTTGCCGCTGCACCAGAGCCAGCGGGAGGAAGCGCCACGACATAGCCATTTTTTCCAATCCCAGGACCGGGTAAAACGTATGCGCCGCCATAAGGTGCGTACGGGCTTCCGGGCGAAATGGGCAACATGGAAACTGGTTGGCCAGGCAATGCGGGCACTGGTGGGGTATAGCCTTCGAGATTTGGGCCATTATCCGACGGCAGAGGCTCGATCAACGGTGGGCGACCAGGAACCGATGGCGGAACGATTAACGAGCGAGGACGTGGCGGGCCTACGTTGCGATCAAGAGTGGTGGTGTTCGCTGCTGGCGGGGGCGGGGGCGGGGGCGGGGGCGGGGGCGGGGGCGTTCCTATGCCTGAGGACGTTTGGACTGTTTGTGGTGTAGGGCTAACTATTTGTGACCTGTGTTCGCGGATTGCGCGCTCAGTGGCATCCATGGTTTGCTCGGTTAGGTAGCTGAGCCGCGTCGCCTCACGGTCCCACCACTCGGGTCCGCCCTCGTTGGTTGTCAACTCCCACGCCTGGACGATCTTGTGAACCTCGCGCTTCGCCTTGGCAGTGGCCGCCATGATGCCATCAATTGCCAAGGCGTTCTGGATCGCGTCCTCACTGTCCTGGCGCATGCTTGCGATCAAGATGTCGAGTCGTCTGAGCGCCATCGCGGCTGCTTGGCTTTGATCGGCCGGCCACATTTGGGCGAGCGAATCGCGTTGCCGGGTTAGCTTGTCAGCTTGTGCCATCAGTAGGCTGGCCATCGCCCTAAGGCCTTTAACTTGCTCCCAGCCGAGTTCATCGTCTTCGTGGCGAAGCATGTCCCAGACGCGCGGAGGGTCCACTGCCACCCAGTTCGTGCGACCTTGAGTGGGCCATCTCGTCAACGCGTCCTGGGACGTCGCGGTATAGCCGCCATCCTGACGCAGCATTCCCGTGGGCCCGGTATTCATCGGAGCATCCCGCGCTGTGACGTTGGCGGACTCTGATTGTCATGCTCGACCTTCTCCAGCTGGGCGATCGCTCTACTGAGTTCGGACTCAACCTCAGTGATGCGTGCAGCGGCCCGCATGTCTGCGTCAGAGTAGTTTTCGACGATCCGTTCAAGCGCAAGGGCGAGGCCCTCGGCTACCCGAAGTTGGTACTCCGCATTTACGCGATGCTGAGCCAGTACTTGACCTACTGAGGCCCGCGCGGCTCGTCCCTCGGCGCAGTCCAGGGCCAGGCAGAATCGAACTCCATAACCCAGCTGGCGCCGTGCGGTAGTCAGGCCTGGGCGTAGGGCTTCGTCGGTGTCTCGGCGCAGGTCGGTACGGACCTCCCGTAGACCAGCGAGGTCGACGGTTAGCCTCCCCGGTACACGTTGTTCAGGCATGCTTCCCTCCCCAAAGAAGCGCGCAATGGGGACGTCTCCGGTACCGATCGATCCACACCCGCCGGAGTCACGTCTGCGGGCAGGGTAACGGATTGACCACGCTGAGCACAGCCCTTACCGGCCGACCTGTGGATAACTCAACGAGCGCCTGTGGATCAGCCCTGGCCGAGCGCCTCCGCCCGCCCTTGCTCCCGCGCCTCCGCGGTACCGAGCGAGAACAGGTCGTGCTCCGCATCCCGCACCAGCGTCGGTACCACCCCGCTGCTGTCCCGCGTGGACGTGAGCAGCCCGCGTACGACCGCGACCGGCACCCGATCCACCTTCCCCTTCACGAGCTCCGCAGCCGCCGCCAACTCGTCCACGACCGCCATCTGCGTGATCTGCAGCTCGTTGCCGTACGGATCCGTCTCCCCACGGTGGTCCCGCAGCGGCTCGATCCCCGCACACCCCAGGGCGACATCCGTCAGCCCGTTACGCCAAGGCCGCCCCATGGTGTCGCTGACGATCACAGCCACGTCGAGCCCGTACCGCTCCCGCAGCGCCTCACGCAGCGCCCGCGCGGACGCGTCCGGGTCGACCGGTAGCAGCACGAGCTGGGACCGGTCGACGTTGGAGTTGTCGATCCCGGCGGACGCCATCACGAACCCGTGATGCGTCTGCACGATCCGCGTATGCCCCCGCGTGGCCACCGCCCGGGCGGTCTGCGACCGCAGCACCTGCTCCCGCGCCGCCTCCCGCTCTGGCCCCCCGACGGGCACCGAGGCCAGCGAACCCTCCGACTTCGACACGATCTTGCTGGTGACGACGAGGATGTCCCCGTCGGCGAGCCACGGGGCCGCGCCGACGATGAGCTTGGCCAGATCGTCACCGGGCTGCACGTCCGGGATGCCCCGGACCGGGTGCACGCTGAAACCGTCGATCATGCCGCCACCTCGTTGCGCTCGCTGCCGTGACCAGTGTGCTCGTTCACGCGACGCCGCCCAACTCCAGCGCTGCGCGAACCATGGCGGCGGTGGCGTCGTCGTCGGTCATCCACAGGGGCACGGCGCGCACACGTACGCCGGGGACGTCGGTGGCGGCGTCGGCGGTGTCGACGAGCCAGCCGTCGAGCACGCCACCGGCGGTGCGGGCGCCGAGCAGGCGGCCGACGCCCTGGGCGGAGCATTCGACGTCCACGGCGGACAGGCATTTGTCGGCCATGCCGCGTACGGGGCTGCCGCCGATGATGGGGGAGACGCCGACGACGGGGGCGGAGCCGCTGACGAGGGCGTCGCGCAGGGCGCTGACGGCCAGCACGGGCGCGATGGACACGACGGGGTTGCTGGGGGCGAGCAGCACGATGTCGGCGGCCTGGAGCGCGTCCAGCACGCCCGCGGCGGGTTTGGCGGTGTCGGCTCCGACGAAGCGGAACTGCTTGGCGGGCAGCGCGGCGCGGTGGCGTACCCACCATTCCTGGAAGTGGATCGCCTGGTCGCCGCTGCCGTCCTCGGCCGCGACCACGACGTGGGTTTCGAGCCGGTCGTCGGTGGCGGGCAGCAGCGTGATGCCGGGCTGCCAGCGGTCGCAGAGCGCGGCGACGACGGCGGACAGCGGGTAGCCGGCGTTGAGCATGCGGGTGCGGACCAGGTGGGTGGCGATGTCGCGGTCGCCGAGGCCGAACCAGGTGGGCTCGGCACCGTACTTGGCCAGCTCCTCCTTGACGGTCCAGGTCTCGCCCGCGCGGCCCCAGCCGCGTTCGGGGTCGATGCCGCCGCCGAGGGTGTACATGACGGAGTCGAGGTCGGGGGTGATGCGCAGCCCGTGCATCCACACGTCGTCGCCCACGTTGACGACGGCGGTCACCTCGTCGCCGGTGGCGCGGGCGTGGGCCCGCACTCCGGCGAGGAAACGCGCGCCGCCGATGCCACCTGCCAGCACCACGATCCGCATGGCGACATCCTCCCGCACCGCGGGAGGCCGACGGGGCCAGGGTCGTAGGCTGGCCTCCATGTCCAGCGAGGTCGTTGCCCAGCCGGTGGTCGGTTCCGCGGAGATCAGCCGTGCGCTCAAGCGTGCGGCGGCGGGGAAGGCATTGGACGCCGCGGAGGCTACTGCGCTGCTCAGTGCCTCGGGGGCGGCGTTCGACGAGCTGCTGGCGCTGGCTTCGGGGGTACGCGACGCGGGGTTGCGCGACGCCGGCCGGCCGGGCGTGATCACGTACTCGAAGAAGGTGTTCATCCCGCTGACGCGGCTGTGCCGTGACCGGTGCCACTACTGCACGTTCGCGACGGTGCCGCACCGGCTGCCCGCGGCCTACCTGGACCGGGACGAGGTGCTGGCGATCGCCCGGCAGGGCGCGGCGCTGGGTTGCAAGGAGGCGCTGTTCACGCTGGGTGACCGGCCGGAGGAGCGGTGGCCGGCGGCGCAGCAGTGGCTGACCGAGCGGGGGTACGCGTCCACGATCGACTACCTGCGGTCGGTGGCGATCGCGGTGCTGGAGGAGACCGGCCTGCTGCCGCACCTGAACCCGGGCGTCATGAGCTGGGCGGATCTGCAGCGGCTGCGGCCGGTGGCGCCGAGCATGGGCATGATGCTGGAGACGACCGCGACGCGGCTGTGGTCGGAGCCGGGCGGTCCGCACTACGGCTCGCCGGACAAGGAGCCGGCGGTGCGGCTGCGGGTGCTCGCCGACGCGGGCCGGGTCGGGGTGCCGTTCACCACGGGCATCCTGATCGGCATCGGGGAGACGCACGCCGAGCGGGTCGACGCGATCTTCGAGATGCGCCGCAGCGCCCGGGAGTACGGGCACCTGCAGGAGATCATCGTGCAGAACTTCCGGGCCAAGCCGGACACGGCGATGCGCTCCACTCCCGACGCGTCGGTGCTGGACCTGGCCGCCACGGTCGCGGTGACGCGGCTGCTGATGGGGCCGGGCATGCGCATCCAGGCCCCGCCGAACCTGATCGGCTCGTCAGAGCCGACCGGCAAGCAGAGCGACGCCTCGTTCGATTTGCTGGTCAAGGCCGGGATCGACGACTGGGGCGGGGTGTCGCCGCTGACGCCCGACCACGTGAACCCGGAGCGGCCCTGGCCGCACCTGGACGAGTTGGCCGCGCTGACCGCCGCCGCAGGGTTCGAGTTGCGCGAGCGGCTCACGGTGTATCCGAACTACGTGCGCGGCGCCGAGCGGTGGCTCGACCCGCGGCTGCACCCGCACGTGCGAGCCCTGGCCGACGAGCACGGCATGGCCGTCGCGGACGCGCCGGTGACCGGCCGCCCGTGGCAGGAGCCCGAGGTCGAGGGCGGGGTCGGCCGCGTCGACCTGCACCGCGAGATCGACGCCGAGGGGCGCACCGGCGACCGGCGCGGTGATTTCGACACGGTGTACGGCGACTGGAACGCGGTCGGTGAGGCGGCGGCCGCCGGCGTGGGCCCCGCGGTCAGCGTGGGGGCGCTCGCGGCGGGGCTGCGGATCGCCCGGGAGAACCCGGCGGCGCTGCTGGAGCCGGTGCACGAGGAGGCGGCGCTGGCCCTGCTGCACGCCGACGGGGCGGCGCTGGACGAGCTGTGCGGCATCGCCGACGACGTACGCCGGGACACGGTCGGCGACGACGTCACCTATGTGGTCAACCGGAACATCAACTTTTCGAACGTGTGTTATGTGGGCTGCCGGTTCTGCGCGTTCGCGCAGCGTGAACGGGACGCCGACGCGTACCGGCTGAGTGTCGAGCAGGTCGCCGACCGGGCCGAGGAGGCCTGGCGCGACGGCGCGACCGAGATCTGCGTGCAGGGTGGCATCGACCCGCAGCTGCCCGTCTCGGTGTACCCGGACCTGGTGCGCGCGGTGAAGGAGCGGGTGCCCGGCATGCACGTGCACGCCTTCTCGCCGATGGAGATCGTCACCGCGGCCGCCAAGGCGGGCGTGTCCGTGGCGGACTGGCTGACCCGGCTGCGGGACGCGGGCCTGGACACCATCCCGGGCACCGCCGCGGAGATCCTCGACGACGAGGTGCGCTGGGTGCTGACCAAGGGCAAGCTGCCCACCTCGGCCTGGGTGGAGACCGTCGAGACGGCGCACCGGCTGGGCATCCGATCCAGCTCCACGATGATGTACGGCCACGTCGACCATCCGAAGCACTGGCTGGGCCACTTCCGGGTGCTGGCGGGGCTGCAGGACCGCACCGGCGGCTTCACCGAGTTCGTGGCGCTGCCGTTCGTGCACACCAACGCCCCGATCTACCTGGCCGGCATCTCGCGCGCGGGGGCGACCTGGCGCGAGAACCGGGTGGTGCACGCGATGGCCCGGCTGCTGCTGCACGGGCGCATCCCCAACATCCAGTGCTCCTGGGTGAAGCTGGGCGACGAGGGCACCGTGGCCATGCTCGACGGCGGCTGCAACGACCTCGGGGGCACTCTTATGGAGGAGACGATTTCCCGGATGGCCGGATCGGCGCACGGCTCGGCCCGTACGGTGGAACAGCTGCACGCCATCGCCGCGGCCGCCGGTCGGCCCGCCCGCCAGCGCACCACAAGTTACGTGCGCTAGCAGCTCACTCCTGTCCGAAGGTCGTCAGCACCCTGCCGTCAAGCCCGACACGCCAGCAGAATTTCGCCACGACACGCCCGACATGCCGTCACCGGTTTCGGGTCTGAATCGATAGGGCAGTGGCGGGACGGTGAAATGCCGAACCGAACGGCCCTGCCGGGCGTGTACCAGAGTCAGCTTGACGGTGCACGTAGGACACGCGTGTAATTTTGCGTGGGGCTGGAGGTAGCGGCATCCACAAAACCGCCTATGTGGACCAACGCTCTCCAGGTGGGGGGTTGCGCCGGTCGTGACCGGCGCGCAATAAGGAGGCAGCGGAGATGGACGGTCGCCCCGTCGTGGCGGATCTGCTGGGCAACGCGCCCGAGTGGCAGGAGCACGCACTGTGCTCCCAGACTGACCCGGAGGCGTTCTTCCCCGAGAAGGGTGGTTCTACCCGCGAGGCCAAGCGCATCTGCTCGCGCTGCGAGGTCAAGTCCGAGTGCCTGGAGTACGCGCTGTCGCACGACGAGCGCTTCGGCATCTGGGGCGGACTGTCCGAGCGCGAGCGGCGCAAGCTCAAGCGCCGCGCGATCTGAGACTTTCGAGCGCTGCCGGCCCGTGGGGGCGGTCCGGCAGCGCTCCGACAAGCACCACGGCCGCTCCGGCGGGCGCCTCAGGCAGGCCCGGAGCCGCGTCGGCTACGCGAGATCGTCCGGGTTCAGGCCCAGCAGGTTGGCGACCTGCTCCACGATCACGTCCCGCACCAGCTCGCCCAGGTCGTCCCGATCTGAGGCCCGGAACTCCAGCGGACGCCGGTAGACCACGATCCGCGGCGGCACCCCGTGCCGTCCCGGCCGTCCCGGCAGCAGCCGCGCCAGCGGCACCCGCCCGTCCTCCAGCACGTCCGAGTCGTAGACGTTGAGGTCCGGCGGCACGTCCTCGACCGCGAACTCCACCCCGGCCAGCTCGGTCGCGAAGCGCGCCTCGAGCGACTCCACCGTGTCCAGCACCAGCTCGTCGAAGACCTCGGCCTTCGTCCGGGCCAGGGGCACGCTGGCCGGCACCAGCCGACCGCGCATACCCCTGCCGTGGCGGTCGCGTCGGCGGCGGGCGGCGGTGGGGCGGCGGCGGGCGGGACTGGTCACCCGGCAAATGTATCCCCGAGCGCCAGTGCCGGTACCCGGTACGGGGCCGTGATCCTTCCCTCGGCGTGTCGCGGCGCAACCGGCGTGCCGGTGCGCGGCGGGGCGCTAACGTCACACGCCGTGAGGTCTCCACGGCGTTGCTCCCGTAACGGCTGCCCCCGGCAGGCGGTTGCAACGCTGACCTATGTCTATGCGGAGTCCACGGCGGTGGTCGGCCCACTCGCCGCGTACCAGGAGCCGCACACGTACGACCTGTGCGAACCCCACGCCCTGAGCCTGACGGCCCCCCGTGGCTGGGACCTCGTCCGCCACGACGGCGAGTTCGAGCCCCCGCCGCCCACCACCGACGACCTGGTGGCCCTGGCCGAAGCGGTCCGCGAGGCAGCCCGCCCCGCCCCCCGCCAGCCCGCCCCCGAACCGCCCCACAACGCCCCGCCCACCCCCGGCCGCCGCGGCCACCTCCGCGTCATCCCCCCGTCCTGAGCGGCGAAGGAAGGGCACCTTCCCATCGCTATCCGTAGAGGAAGGGCACCTTCTTAACGTCGGAAGGGGTGCTGGCAGGCCGTTCGTCGGCGTAACCGCGAGCAAGCGCCGGCGCGAGACCGACGTCCACGGCGTGGCGGCGCTGGATGCCCGCGATGGCGGGTTCGGCTTTGCCGCCATGATCGCTGTTTTGGGTCAAAAGGTGAGGTCAGACCGCAGATTCTGACCCGAAACAGCGATCATGCGCAGCAGGGCGACGGGCGGAGCGTTGGCAAGGGCACCTTCTATGACGCGGAGCGTTAAGAAGGTGCCCTTCCTTCAAACCGGTCGAGGGCGACGACGGCGCGCAGGGCGGTGTTGATGCCGAGCCAGCGGAGGGGTTCGGGCTCCCAGCGCGGTGAGCGGTGGTTGACCCAGGGCAGGACGGTCAGCGAGGACTCGGTGCCGGTGATCAGGTCGGCGAGAGTGCGGCCGGCGAGGTTGGTGGCGGCGACGCCGTCGCCGACGTAGCCGCCCGCCCAGGCCAGGCCGGTGGACCGGTCGAGGCCGACCGAGGGGTGCCAGTCCCGGGTGATGCCCAGCGGCCCGCCCCAGGCGTGGGTGATCTTCGCGTCGCCCAGGGCCGGGAACAGCTCGACCAGGGTGTTCCGGAGTGCGAGGTGCACCGAGGGCTCGTTGTCGAAGGGCGGGCGTATCGCCGAGCCGTAGTGGTACGGCGCGCCGCGCCCGCCGAAGGCGAGCCGGTCGTCGGCGGTGCGCTGGCCGTAGATGACCAGGCGGCGGTGATCGGTGAAGGTCTCCCGCCGGTCCAGTCCCGCCTCGTCCCAGAAGGACTTCGGCAGCGGCTCGGTGGCGACCATCAGCGAGTAGATCGGCACCACGGCACGCCGGTGACCGGGCAGGCTCGCCGTGTAGCCCTCGGTGGCCCGGACGACCGTGTCGGCTCGCACCGTGCCGTGGTCGGTGCGCACCGCGGCACGGTGCCCGCCGACCGCGGTGCGCCCCGCGCCCGGCATGATCTCCAGCACCCGGGTCCGCTCGTAGATCGCGACGCCGAGTCGCTCGACGGCCAACGCCAGCCCGCGGGCCAGCCGCAGCGGGTGCACCGCCGCGCAGTGCGGGGACCAGGTGGCCCCGTGCACCGCGGTCGCGCCGCACCGGTCGAGCGCCTCGGCCCGGTCGAGCAGCCGCAGCTCGAACCCGTACGACGCGGCCAGCTCCGCCTCGGCCCGAGCCCCGCGCCACTGCGCCGCGGACCGGGCCAGCCCCAGCGTTCCGCCCTTGTCCCAGTGGCAGTCGATGCCCTCGGCGGCGGCGGCCCGGCCGACCTCGTCGACGGTGTCGATCATCGCCTGCTGGAACGCGATGGCCGCGCCGCGCCCATGCAGCTTCTCCAGCTTCGGCAGGGGAGTGGGCAGCAGCCCGGAGCACCAGCCGCCGTTGCGGCCCGACGCCCCGAACCCGGCCTGCTCGGCCTCCACGATCGCGATCCGCAGTCCGGGATCGGCCTGGCGCAGGTAGTACGCCGTCCACAGGCCGGTGTAGCCCGCGCCCACGATCGCCACGTCGACGTCGAGGTCGCCGGGCAGGGGCGGGCGGGGCGCGACGGCCCCGCCCGCGGTGTCGAACCACAGGGACGTCACAGCAGTGACGAGGCCCGGGTCAGCACATCCCGCAGGATCTGCTCCATCTCGTCGAACTGCTGCTGGGTGGCGGTCAGCGCGGGGGAGAGCTGGATGACCGGGTCGCCCCGGTCGTCGGCGCGGCAGTACAGCCCCGCCTCGAACAGCGCCGTGGACAGGAAGCCGCGGATCAGCCGCTCGGACTCCTCGGCGTTGAACGTCTCCCGGGTCGTCTTGTCCTTGACCAGTTCGATCCCGTAGAAGTAGCCCTCGCCGCGCACGTCGCCGACGATCGGCAGGTCGTACAGCTTCTCCAGGGTGGCCCGGAACGCGGGCGCGTTCTCCCGCACGTGCCCGACCAGGCCCTCGCGCTCGAACACGTCCAGGTTGGCCAGTGCGACCGCGCAGCTGACCGGGTGCCCGCCGAACGTGATGCCGTGGGCGAACATCTGCCCGTCGGCCAGGAACGGCTCGATCAGCCGGTCACTGGCGATCATCGCGCCGAGCGGGGAGTATCCCGAGGTCATGCCCTTGGCGGTGGTGATGATGTCGGGCTGGTAGCCGTAGTACTGGGCGCCGAAGTACTCGCCGAGCCGGCCCCAGGAGCAGATGACCTCGTCGGACACGAGCAGCACGCCGTAGCGGTCGCAGATCTCGCGTACCCGCTGGAAGTAGCCGGGCGGGGCGGGGAAGCAGCCGCCCGCGTTCTGCACCGGCTCCAGGAACACCGCGGCGACGGTCTCCGGGCCTTCGCGCTCGATCGCGCGGGCGATCTCGTCGGCCGCCCACACGCCGAACGCCTCGTAGTCGTCGCCGTGCTCGGGGGCGCGGTAGAAGTTCGTGTTCGGCACCTTGATGCCGCCGGGCACCAGCGGCTCGAACTCGGCCCGGAACGCGGGCACGCCGGTGATGGACAGGGCGCCCATCGAGGTGCCGTGGTAGGCGAGGTAGCGGCTGACGACCTTGTGGCGCAGCGGCTGGCCGACCTTCTTGAAGTAGGAGCGGGCGAGCTTCCACGCGCTCTCCACGGCCTCGGAGCCGCCGGTGGTGAAGAAGACGCGGTTCAGGTCGCCGGGGGTCAGCTCGGCGATGCGGTCGGCGAGTTCGATGGCCTTCGGGTGGGCGTAAGACCAGAGCGGGAAGTAGGCCAGCTCGTGCGCCTGCTTGGCGGCGGCGTCGGCCAGTTCGGCGCGGCCGTGGCCCGCGTTGACGGTGAACAGGCCGGCGAGGCCGTCGAGGTAGCGCTTGCCGTTGCTGTCCCAGACGTACGTGCCCTCGCCGCGGACGATCGTCGGCACGCTGCCCTCGCGGTACGCGCCCATGCGGGTGAAGTGCATCCAGAGGTGGTCGGTTTCCTTGCCCATCGTGAGGCCTCACTCATCGGTACGTTGCGGCGTTGCCTACGGTTATCGCACACGTAGTCGAGATGCAGCAACCCTCTCCGTAGTATTTTCGCACGACGGCTACGGATTTCGTAGTGCGTCGGCAACCGGGCCGACATCGTTGGGCGGTAACGGGCGGTTTGTGAGCTGCCGCACCTCAGCGGGCAGGTGGCGGGTCGATTTCGGCACAATTGCGGGTCACCCCTTTACCCCTCCAGGCTCTCAGCCTGCCCAGCGAGAGGTGCCTAGATTGCGCGCTCGTCCTCTGTCGGCTCCGGCCCGCGCCCTGCTCGCGGCCACCACCGCGACCCCATCGCGCCGGCGCGTGCTGCGCGGCGCCCTGGCCGGCGGCGCGCTCGCCGCGACCGGTGGGGTCATGGCCGCGTGCAGCCCCAGCGGTATGGCTCCCCAGGCGGGGGCGTCGACCCGGCCCGCGTGCAAGGCCACCGACGTCTCGGCGAGCGAGCGCAAGGTGTCGTTCGGCAACTGGGTGCAATACCTGGACGTCGACTCCAACGACGAGAAGCGCCACCCGACGCTGGCCGCCTTCAAGGCGCGCACCGGCGTCGACGTGTCCTACACCGAGGACATCAACGACAACAACGAGTACTACGGCAAGATCCGTGCGCAGCTCGCGGCCTGCCAGAGCATCGACCGCGACATCGTGGTGTTCTCCGACTGGATGGTCAACAAGTTCATCCGCAACGGCTTCGCGCAGGAGCTGGACCCGGCCAAGACGCCGAACTACCGGCGCAACCTGCTGCCCTCGCTCAAGGCCCGCCCGTACGACCAGGAGCTGCGCTTCGCGGTGCCGTGGCAGTCCGGGCTCACCGGCTTCGCGGTCAACACCCGCGTCGCCAAGGAGGTGCGCACCGTCGACGAGCTGCTCACCCGCCCCGACCTCAAGGGCAAGGTCAGCGTGCCGATGGAGATGCCGGACACGATGGGCCTGCTCATCGCGTCGCTCGGCAAGAACCCGGCGGCGTTCACGCCCGAGGACTTCGACGCCGCGCTGGAGAAGCTGCGCAAGGCCGTCGAGTCCGGGCAGATCCGCCGCTTCACCGGCAACGAGTACGTCCAGGACCTGGCCAAGGGCGACGTCGCCGCGGCGATCGCCTGGTCCGGCGACGCCCTGCAGCTGGGCCTCAACGACGAAAAGATCAAGTTTGTGTCGCCGGAGGAAGGCCTGCTGATCTGGTCCGACGCGGCCGTGATCCCGGTGACCGCGACGCACGCGAGCAACGCGATGTCGCTGCTCGACCACTACTACGACCCGAAGGTCGCCGCCGAACTGGCCGCGTGGGTCAATTACGTCTGCCCCGTCGCCGGCGCGCAGGACGAGATGGTCAAGATCGACCCTGAGCTGGCCGAGAACAAGCTGATCTTCCCCGACGACGCCATGCTCGCCGGCGTCAAGGCGTTCGCCCCGCTCGGCGAGGCCGAGGAGAAGGATTACCAGGCGAAGTTCTCCGCCGTCATGGGCGTCTGACGCCTTCCGGCGCCCAAGCACGCAGTCCCGCCTGGATGACCGTCCGGGCGGGACTGCGTGCGGGTGAAGCCGGGGTCAGGCGGTGCCCCAGGAGTACGTCTGCTTGCGGAGTTTGAGGTAGACGAAGACCTCGGCGCCGATCACGCCGTCCACGGCGCGCACCTCGTGCAGGATCTCCAGCAGGTGGTCGTCGTTGCGGCAGACCGCCTCCAGCAGCAGGTCGTACGACCCGGCGGTGATCACCACGTAGTCGACCTCCTCGATCTCGGAGATCCGGTCGGCGATGCCGTCCAGGTCGCCCGTGGTCTTCACGCCGATCATCGCCTGGCGGCCCAGCCCCAGCTGGAGCGGGTCGGTGACCGCCACGATCTGCATGACGCCCGCGTCGATGAGCCGCTGTACCCGTTGTCTAACGGCCGCCTCGCTCAAGCCGACCGCGCGGCCGATGGTCGCGTACGGTCTGCGGCCGTCCTCCTGCAACTGCTCGATGATCTGCTTCGCGATGTCGTCGAGGAGCGCGTGGTTGGCGTGGTTGAGTTGAGGGTGTCGGCGGATGACAGCGCGCGATGCGGCGGAGTCGGCGGGCGTCGGCAATGAGGCCTCCTGGGGCGTACGCAGAGGGGGATCGCGAGGGAGATGATCCGGCCCGGGCATCGTATCGCTACGAGGCAGACGATTCCGGCACTTGGCGGGCAGGCTTGTAACGGAAACGTCATCAACTCGCGATGTTGGCTGCCGGAATTCGTAGTCGCACCCCAGATTCGCCACGGAATCCCTTGTCATGTGGCGCACGTCATGTCACGATCGTCGCGCCACGGGTTGTTAACCATCTGACAGTGGGAGGCGATATGAACGGCTTTTCGCCGAATGTCATCGGTGAGCGTTTCGCCGATGGGACGTCGGGTGAGCGGTTCACCGTGGTCAACCCCGCCGACGGTAGCACCGTCGCCGAGTACGGACTCGCTGGTCAGGAAGATGTGGACGCCGCCGTCGCGGCCGCGCGGGCGGCTTTCCCGGGCTGGTCGGGCGCGACGCCCGGCGAACGCTCGGGCGCGCTGCACCGCCTGGCCGGGCTGCTGAGCGAGCGGGCCGCGGATTTCGTGGCCGCGGAGGTGGCGCAGACCGGCAAACCGGTGCGCCTGGCTACAGAGTTCGACGTGCCGGGGACCATCGACAACACCGCCTTCTTCGCCGGAGCGGCCCGCGACCTGCAAGGCAAGGCGGCGGGGGAGTACTCCGCCGACCACACCAGCTACGTGCGCCGTGAGGCGATCGGCGTGGTCGGCTCGATCTCGCCGTGGAACTACCCGCTGCAGATGGCGGCCTGGAAGATCCTGCCCGCCGTCGCGGCGGGCAACACCATCGTGCTCAAGCCCGCCGAGCTGACCCCGCTGACCAGCGTGATGTTCGCGCGGGCCTGCCTGGACGCGGGCATCCCGGCCGGGGTCGTCAACGTGGTCACCGGGCGCGGCCCGGTGGCGGGGGCGGCGCTGGTCGCCCACCCCGAGGTGGACATGGTCAGCTTCACCGGCTCGACGGCGGTGGGCCGGGGCATCGGCGCGACCGCCGCGGGCGCGGTCAAGCGAGTGCACCTGGAGCTGGGCGGCAAGGCCCCGTTCCTGGTGTTCGACGACGCGGACGTGGAGGCCGCGGCGCAGGGCGCGGTGGCCGGCTCGCTGATCAACTCGGGGCAGGACTGCACCGCCGCGACCCGCGCGTACGTGCAGCGCCCGCTGTACGACCGGTTCGTGGCCCGGGTCGCCGAGCTGTTCGAGGGCGTCCGCGCCGGGGACCCGCTGGACCCGGCGACCGACATCGGCCCGCTGATCAGCCTTGCCCAGCGCGACCGGGTGGCGGGGTTCGTCGACCGGGCCCGCGCGGCGGGTGCCAAGATCGTGGCGGGCGGCCGGGTGCCCGAGGGTCTGGCGCACGGCGCCTACTACGCGCCCACCCTGGTCGTCGACGCCGCGCAGGACAGCGAGATCGTCCAGCAGGAGGTCTTCGGCCCGGTGCTGGTCGTGCTGCCGTTCGACGCCGATGATGAGGGTGTGGCGCTGGCCAACGACACGCCGTACGGCTTGGCGGCGAGCGTGTGGACGCGCGACGTGCACCGGTCGCTGCGGGGCACGCGTGAGTTGCGCGCCGGATGTGTGTGGGTCAACGACCACATCCCGATCATCAGCGAGATGCCGCACGGGGGTTACCGTCGCTCCGGCTTCGGAAAGGACATGTCCACGTACTCGTTCGACGAGTACACCCAGATCAAGCACGTCATGTACGACATCACCGCGGTCGCCGCGAAGCCGTGGCACCGCACCGTCTTCAGTCAGTAAGTGATATCTGCGCCTGTACACCCCTCTGGCAGTGAAGGAACGTTCGATGGCTCGTCGCATACCACTCTCCCCGCAGGCTCAGGCAGTGCTGGCGGCCATGCCGTCGCGCCGAACCGTGTTGCGCGGGGCTCTCGCCGGAGGGGCGTTCGCGGTGGCCGGCGGTGCGCTCGCCGCCTGCGGCACCAAGGGCACCAACAACGGCAACGCCGGCCCGTCGGCCGGCCCGCTCTGCACCGTCGCCGACGTGTCGGCCACCGAACGCAAGATCGCCTTCTCCAACTGGCCCGCCTACATGGACGAGGACGAGAAGAACCCCGAGGTCCACCCGACGCTGGTCGCCTTCAAGGCCAAGACCGGCATCGACGTCACCTACACCGCCGACATCAACGACAACAACGAGTTCTACGGCAAGATCCGCACGCAGCTCGCCGCGTGCCAGCCGATCGACCGGGACATCGTGGTGTTCACCGACTGGATGGCGGCGACGTTCATCCGCAACGGCTTCGCGGCCAAGTTCAACGCAGACAAGGTCGCCACGTTCAGCAAGAACCTGGCCCCGTCCCTGCGCAGCCGCCAGTTCGACCCGAACATGGAGTACGCCGCGCCGTGGCAGTCGGGCCTGACCGGCATCGGCGTGAACACCGCGGTGACCAAGGAGGTGCGCACGGTCGACGAGCTGCTGACCCGCCCCGACCTCAAGGGCAAGGTCACCTGCCTCACCGAGATGCACGACACGATGGGCTTCATGCTCCTGTCGATCGGCAAGGACCCGGGCAACTTCACCACCGCCGACTTCGACGCGGCGCTGGAGAAGCTGAAGGCCGCCGTGGCCTCGGGCCAGATCCGCCGCTTCACCGGCAACGACTACGTGCAGGACCTGGCCAAGGGCGACATCGCCGCCTGTATCGCGTGGTCCGGCGACGTCATCCAGCTCGGGTTCGAGAACGACAAGATCAAGCTGGTGACGCCGGACGAGGGCATGATGCTCTGGTCGGACAACATGCTGATCCCGATCACCTCGCCGCACGCGGCGAACGCGATGGCGTTGATCGACTACTACTACGATCCGAAGGTGGCCGCCGAGCTGGCCGCGTTCGTGAACTACGTCTGCCCGGTGGCGGGCGCGCAGGAGGAGATGGTCAAGATTGACCCCGACCTCGCGCAGAACCCGCTCATCTTCCCCGACGCCGCGATGCAGTCGAAGATCAAGATCTTCAAGCCGCTGACCGAGGCTGAGGAGAAGGAGTACCAGGGCAAGTTCCAGGCAGCGATCGGGGCGTGACAGGTTGACCGACCAGGACCTCTGCATCGAGAACGTCACCAAGACGTTCGGCGGGTTCACCGCCGTCGACGACCTCACCCTGACCATCCCGGACGGCTCGTTCTTCGCGCTGCTCGGGGCGTCGGGCTGCGGCAAGACCACCACGCTGCGCATGGTCGCCGGACTGGAGGAGCCGAACGCCGGGCGGATCACGCTCGGCGGGCTGGACATCACCCGGATGCGCCCGTACAAGCGGCCGGTCAACACGGTGTTCCAGAGCTACGCGCTGTTCCCGCACATGAGCGTCGAGGACAACGTGGCGTTCGGCCTGCGCCGCAAGGGCGAGAACCGGGCGGAGACCCGCCGCAAGGTCGCCGAGATGCTCGACCTGGTCCAGCTGGGCCAGTACGGGTCGCGCCGCCCGGCGCAGCTGTCCGGCGGGCAGCAGCAGCGGGTGGCGCTGGCCCGGGCCCTGGTCAACCAGCCCGAGGTGCTGCTGCTCGACGAGCCGCTCGGCGCGCTCGACCTCAAGCTGCGCCGCCAGATGCAGATCGAGCTCAAGCGCATCCAGACCGAGGTCGGCATCACCTTCGTGCACGTCACGCACGACCAGGAGGAGGCCATGACCATGGCCGACACGGTCGCGGTGATGCAGGCGGGGCGGATCGAGCAGCTGGGCGCGCCGGCCGAGATGTACGAGTTCCCGGCGTCGGCGTTCGTGGCCAACTTCCTCGGCCAGTCCAATCTGATCAAGGCGGAGGTCACCGGCCAGGTCAACGGCCACGTCACGGTCGACGCGCACGGCAACCGGCTGGCGGTGCCGGCGGGCCGGTGCCGGGTCACGTCGGGCACGGCTCTGCTGGGCGTACGCCCGGAGAAGCTGCACCTGGCCGACGGCCTGGACACGGTGCCCTCGGGCCACGCGGCGGTGCGGGGCGTCGTCACCGACGCGTCCTTCACCGGCGTCTCCACGCAGTACCTGGTCCGCGCCCCGTGGGGCAGCGAGCTGACGGTGTTCGTGCCCAACTCCGGCATCGCGAACCCGGCGCTGCCCGGGACCGAGGTGGCGGTGCACTGGTCGCCCGCCCACTCGTTCCTCGTGGGGAGCTGACGTGGCCGCCCTGCTGCCCACGGCGTCGGGCACCCCCGCCGCCGCCACCGAGATCCCGGTCGAACCCCCGGCCGGGATGCGGCGGCGCAAGTGGATCCCGTACGCCCTGCTGGCCCCCGGTCTGCTCTGGCTCGCGGTGTTCTTCGTCTACCCGGTGTTCCAGCTGGTCATGGCGAGCCTGTGGGACCCGAGCGGCTCGGTGGAGACCGGCTACACGTTCGCCTGGGCCTTCTCGAACTATGCCGACGCGTGGGAGATGTTCCACGTCCAGTTCCTGCGCTCGCTCTGGTACGCGCTGATCACCACGGTGGTCTGCGTGCTGCTCGGCTACCCGCTGGCGTACGCCATCGCGATCAAGGGCGGGCGCTGGAAGAGCCTGATGCTGGTCGGCGTGATCGCGCCGTTCTTCACCAGCTACCTGGTGCGCACGTACTCGTGGAAGGCGATCCTGTCCGACAGCGGGCCGGTGGTCGACTTCCTGAAGTGGGCGCACCTGCTCGGACCGGACGGGCGGCTGCTGGCGACCGAGTTCGCGGTGATCGCGGGCCTGGTCTACAACTTCCTGCCGTTCATGGTGCTGCCGCTGTACGCCAGCCTCGACAAGCTGGACGTACGGCTGCTGGAGGCCGCGCGCGACCTCTACCACGGGCCGGTGCGCAGCTTCTTCCGCGTGACACTGCCGCTGTCCATGCCGGGCGTCATCGCGGGCACCCTGCTCACCTTCATCCCGGCCGCCGGTGACTACGTGAACGCGCAGCTGCTGGGCGGGCCGAACACGCAGATGATCGGCAGCGTGATCCAGTCGCGCTTCCTGATCGTCAACGACTACCCGATCGCGTCCGCGCTGTCGGTGATGCTCATGGCGACGATCCTGGTGCTGGTGACGATCTACGTCAGCACCGCGGGCACCGAGGAGGTGGTCTGATGCACGGGTTCTGGCGCTGGCTCGCCGAGAAGTGGGTGCTGCTGCTCGGGTTCGTGCTGCTGGCCTACCTGTTCGTGCCGATCGCCGTGGTCATGCTGCTGTCGTTCAACCAGCCCGCCAGCCGCAACACGACGTACGTGCTGGACCTGGAGACGTTCCAGTTCACCTGGAACAACTGGACCGACATCTGCGGTGCGGCCGGCATCTGCGACTCGCTGATGCGCAGCATCTACGTGGGCCTGTCGGCGACCGTGATCGCGACCATCCTGGGTACTTTGATCTCGTTTGCCCTGGTTCGCTACCGGTTCATCGGCCGGGGCAGCACCAACACGCTGATCTTCCTGCCGATGGCCACCCCGGAAATCGTCATGGGAACGTCGTTGTTGACCCTGTTCATAGGGCTGCAGATTCCGATGGGCTTCTTGACGATCCTCATCGCGCATGTCATGTTCTGCATATCGTTCGTGGTGGTCACCGTGAAGGCACGGCTGGCCGGGCTTGATCCGAGGCTGCAGGAGGCGGCGATGGACCTGTACGCGACGCCGTGGCAGGCGTTCCGTCTGGTCATCCTGCCGCTCGTGCTACCCGGCATCGTGGCCGCCGCCCTGCTGGCGTTCTCGCTGAGCTTCGACGACTTCATCATCACCAACTTCGTCACCGGCACCAGCGACTACACCACCTTCCCCATGTTCATCTGGGGTTCCAACCTGCGCGGGATCCCGCCGCAGGTCAACGCCATCGCCACCGCGATGTTCCTGATCTCGTTCGCGTTCGTCATCGCGGGCCAGCTGCGCACCCGTCGCCGCTCCGCCCGCCGCGCCGCGACGTCCTAGATCTCCTGACGGCCGCCGACCGGCCCCACGCCTAATCGTGGGAGCCGCTCGGCGGTCGTTTGGCATTCCTGGACATTTCGTTTGTCTAGGGATTTATAGGGAAATGAAGCCGCAAACCGGCTTCCCGGTAGTAGAAGGAGGAGATCGGCTCATGCGGGCCAAAGGATCAAAACTGTGGGCGTCGGCGCTGTCAGACACGTCGCCGACGCCGTACTGGACGGACCGGCCCTCCCGGCCGGCACCCGTGCCCCCGCTGACCAGCGCGACCACCGCGCAGCTGGCAGTCATCGGGGGCGGCTACAGCGGCCTGTGGACGGCGCTGCTGGCCAAGGAGCGCGACCCGTCGACCGACGTGGTGGTGCTCGAATCGGGGGTGTGCGGCCACGCCGCCTCCGGACGCAACGGCGGATTCTGCTCCGCGAGCCTCACGCACGGGCTCGCCAACGGGGTGGACCGCTTCCCGGACGAGATCACCGAGCTGGAACGGCTCGGCCGGGAGAACCTCGACCAGATCGAGGACACGCTGGCCAGGTACGGCATCGACTGCGACTTCGAGCGCACCGGTGAGCTGGAGGTGGCCACCTCCGCGTACCAGCTGGACTGGCTGCACGAGTCGGCGGAGCTGACCCGGTCCATGGGTTACCGCGCCGAGGTGTTCGACGCCGAGCAGGTGCGGGCCGAGGTCGACTCGCCCACGTACCTGGGCGGCTGGTGGGACCGCGACCGGGTGGCCATGGTCGACCCGGCGAAGCTGGCCTGGGGCCTGCGGCAGGCGTGCCTGACCCTGGGCGTGCGCATCTACGAGGGCACCCCGGTGCTCGGGGTGAGCAGCGGGCGCGACGGCCTGCTGCTGCGCACCCCGCACGGCGAGGTGCGGGCGGCCCGGGTCGCGCTGGCGACCAGCGCCTTCGGACCGCTCGTGCGCAAGCTCAAGCGCTACCTGATCCCGGTGTACGACTACGCCCTGATGACCGAGCCGCTGACCGCGACCCAGCTCGGTGACCTGGGCTGGCGTAACCGGCAGGGGCTGGGCGATTCGGCGAACCAGTTCCACTACTACCGGCTCACCGCGGACAACCGGATCCTGTTCGGCGGCTACGACGCGATCTACCACTTCGGCAACCGGATCGCGCCGACCCTCGAACAGCGCCAGGACACCTTCACCCGGCTGGCCGAGCACTTCTTCACCACGTTCCCGCAGCTGGAGGGACTTCGGTTCACCCACAGCTGGGGCGGGGTGATCGACACCTGCACCCGCTTCTGCGCCTTCTTCGGCACCGCCTTCGGCGGCAGGCTGGCCTACGCGGCCGGCTACACCGGACTGGGCGTCGGCGCGACGCGTTTCGGCGCGCAGGTGATGCTCGACCACCTCGAAGGGGCGTCCACGGAGCGCACCAGGCTGGACTTCGTACGGTCCAAGCCCTGGCCGCTGCCGCCGGAGCCGCTGCGCTCGCTCGGCATCCAGCTGACCCGCTGGTCGCTGGCGCGCGCCGACGAGCACCAGGGCCGGCGCAACCTGTGGCTGCGCACGCTGGACCACGCCGGGCTCGGCTTCGACTCCTGACCCACCTGTCCCGCCGACCCACCGGTGGGAAACACACCTGAATCAAGTCGTTTCGTGGCATTCGTCGCCACGATGTTGAAGGGACTTTTATGCGTATCCTGCTGGTCGGCGCTGGTGGCGTCGGCAGTGCAGCAGCCGCCATCGCCGCTCGCCGTGACTTCTTCCAGCTCATGGTGGTCGCCGACTACTCCCTGGAGCGCGCCCAACGGGCCGTCTCCGGACTGGACGACCGGTTCGTCGCGGCGCGGCTCGATGCCTCCCGCGCCGCCGACGTCGCCGAACTGTGCCGCGAACACGAGATCACGCACGTGCTCAACGCGGTGGACCCCCGCTTCGTCATGCCGATCTTCGACGGGGCGTACGCGGCGGGTGCGGACTACCTCGACATGGCCATGTCGCTGTCCCACCCGCACCCGACCGACCCGTACGCCAAGACCGGCGTGATGCTCGGCGAGGAGCAGTTCGGCAAGGCCGTCGCCTGGGAGGCGGCCGACCGGCTCGCGCTCGTCGGCATCGGCGTCGAGCCCGGCCTGTCCGACATCTTCGCCCGGTACGCCGCCGACCACCTGTTCTCCGAGATCGACGAGATCGGCGTGCGGGACGGCTCCAACATCACCGTCGAGGGCTTCGACTTCGCCCCGTCGTTCTCCATCTGGACCACCATCGAGGAGTGCCTCAACCCGCCGATCATCTGGGAACGCGAGCGCGGCTGGTTCACCACGGCCCCGTTCAGCGAGCCCGAGGTGTTCGACTTCCCCGAGGGCATCGGCCCGGTCGAGTGCGTCAACGTGGAGCACGAGGAGGTGCTGCTCATCCCGCGCTGGGTCGACGCGAAGCGGGTCACCTTCAAGTACGGCCTCGGCACCGAGTTCATCGAGATCCTGAAGACCGTGCACAAGCTCGGCCTCGACTCCACCAGGCCGGTCGCCATCGGCGGCGGCAAGTCGACGGTCATGGTCTCGCCGCGCGACGTCCTCGCCGCGCAGCTGCCCGACCCCGCCACGCTGGGCTCCCGGATGAAGGGCAAGACCTGCGCCGGCACCTGGGTCAAAGGCAAGGGCCTCGACGGCCGGGCCAAGGAGATGTACCTGTACCACGTCGTCGACAACGAATGGTCCATGCGCGAGTACGGCCACCAGGCGGTGGTGTGGCAGACCGCGGTGAACCCCGTCGTCGCGCTGGAGCTGCTGGCGCAGGGCGTGTGGAAGGGCGCCGGGGTGCTCGGCCCCGAGGCGCTCGACCCGGTGCCGTTCCTGGACCTGCTGACCGCGTACGGCTCGCCCTGGGGCATGCGTGACCAGCAGCCCTTTCGAGCAGTGACCCAGGCGGCCCGCGAGCAGATCGCCGCCTGACGCGTTGTCCCACGTCCGCTCGGGTATATCTTCGAGATGAGTCGGGATATACCCGAGCGGACGTGACGCCGGGGGAGAGTGCTTGTCTGTGTGGGTTCACATCATCTTTGATGTGGGCACATCAAAGATGATGTGAAATGCCGAGGGGATGCGTCCTCCGGTCGGAAATCCGTTGCCGCGGCGCACGGCTGGATCTAGGTTGGACCTACGTCTCCCGGTGCGCAGGCAGCGGATACTTCTTCCTCCATGGGTCGCGGGTTCGAGCCCCGCCCAGGCCTTCGGGTCCGGTAGCTCAGTCGGCAGAGCAATGGCTACGCCGCCGCCGACCTCGATCTCGGGAGACGAACACGGCACGCCCGGTGCGCAGGTAACGGCTACTCCGCTTTTAACGGGGAGGTCGCGGGTTCGAATCCCGCCCGCCGCCCGTCAGGACGGCGGTAGCTCAGTGGCCAGAGCACCAGGTCCCGGCGACGGGACCACCACGCCGTCACCGACTCGATCTCGGGCGTGCCGCGTTCCTTCCCCTTCCCGGCGGGTGACCGAGACGGAGACGCCGAGCGCCGTGACCGTGTCGCACGCGAGGCCGAGCACCGTTTCCTGGTGGCGCCAGGCGGCGACGGCCATGGTGGGCAGGCCCGGCACTGTCGCCGTCAGCGTCGCGGTGGGGGGCAGGGGCATGGGCCGGCGCAGGCCGCCACCGCGCAGCCCGATGCCGAGAGCCTTGCCGACGGCCTCCTTCGCGGTCCACAGCAGCAGAAAGTCGTCAGGGTGGCGGGCGACCCAGTCCGCCTCCGGCGTGGAGAACCAGCGCCGGGCCAGCTCGGCTGCGGGCAGGGGGCGGACCGGCTCGACGTCCACGCCCAGCGGGCCGAGATCGGTGACGGCCACGGCCGCCAGGTCCGGGGTGTGGCTGACGGCCAGGTGCAGGCCGACAGCGCCGACCACGTAGGGCCGGCCGGACGGCTCGCGACCGATCTCGAGCTGTGCGGGGTCGACGCCGAGCACCTCGCCTGCGGCGTGCTGGGCCAATTTCGCGGCGTCGACGGTGGCGGCCAACCAGATCCGGATGCCCGACATGACGACCACGATGGCACGGACTTCCACGCCGGCAAACCCTTTGCCTGCCACGGCGGACCGCGCCTACATTGATCTCCGCACCTCCCGGTGCGCGGGCCACGGCTACTTCACTGCAAATGAAGACGGCGCAAGCCGATCTCCGTCCGTGGCCGCTTCGATCTCGGGAGGCGCGTCTCCCCTCCCGTACCCCCGGATGGGTTTCGCGCGCCCGAAAACCCCTGGGGGAGGGGACATCATGGCCAAGTTCAACCTGTCGACGCTGGTGAAGCGTCCGGCCGGGGTGACCGCCGAGGGCGCGCCCGGGTTCGCCCGCGAGCCGAAGCTGGAGCTGTTCCTGCTGGCCGTGTCCAACATGGTCGGCGAGCAGACCTTTTACGAGAGCGCGGGCGACCGCGACGTCCGGTTCCGTGAGCTGGTGGCGAAGGTCGCCGTGGCGGACCCGGAGTGGTTCGCGCGGTTCGTGCCGTGGCTGCGGCTCGGGGCCAACCTGCGCAGCGCCTCGGTGGTGGCCGCGCTGGAGGGCGCGAAGGCCCAGGTCGCTGCTGGCATCCCGGGTTCGCGCGCGGTGGTGGACGCCGCGCTGCAGCGGGCCGACGAGCCCGGCGAGGCGCTGGCGTACTGGCTGTCGGTGCACGGCCGGGCGCTGCCCAAGCCGGTCAAGCGAGGGATCGCCGACGCGGCGGTGCGGCTCTACCACGAGCGCAGCCTGCTCAAGTACGACTCGGACGGCCGTGCGCTGCGTTTCGCGGACGTGCTGGAGCTGACCCACCCGAGCCCGCGCGACGCGGCGCAGGGCGAGTTGTTCCAGCACGCGCTGGACCGCCGCCACCAGCGGGGCAACCCGGTCCCGGAGGCGCTGCGGGTGCTGCGCGCCCGGGAGGAGTTGATGGCACTGCCGGTCGAGCAGCGGGCCGCCGTGCTCGACCCGCAGGCGCTGGCCGCGGCGGGCATGACGTGGGAGGCGCTCGCGGGCTGGCGGCAGGGGCCGCTGGACGCCGCGGCGTGGTCCGCGATGATCCCGTCGATGGGCTACCTGGCGCTGCTGCGCAACCTGCGCAACTTCGACCAGGCCGGGGTGAGCGACGAGGTCGCGGCTCTGGTGGCGGCGAAGCTGTCCGACCCGGACGAGGTTGACCGGTCGCGGGTGCTGCCGATGCGCTTCCTGTCGGCGTACAACGCGGCGCCGAGCCTGCGCTGGGCGTACCCGCTGGAGAAGGCGCTGCAGTTCGCGCTGGGCAACGTGCCCCGGCTCGGCGGCCGCACGCTGATCCTGATCGACACCTCGGGCTCGATGGACAGCCCGTTCAGTCGCGACGGCTCGCTGCGCTGCTGGGACGCGGCGACCATGTTCGGCCTGGCGGTGGCGGCACGGGCAGCCGACGCGACGGTGGTGTCGTTCTCCGACGACACCAAGCTGTTCGACCTGCGCCCGGGCGAGTCGGTGCTCAAGGCCGTGCAGCGGTTCAAGGAAGGCGGCTGGTTCTTCGGCGGCGGCACCGAGACCGAGCACGCGGTCCGCAAGCACCACGCGGGCCACGACCGGGTCCTGATCCTCACCGACGAGCAGGCCCACTGGCACGGCAGCGCCGACGTGGCAGCGGCCGTGCCCGCCAAGGTCCCCGTCTACACCTGGAACCTCGCGGGCTACCGCCTCGGCCACACCCCGTCCGTCGCCAAGCGCCACACCTTCGGCGGCATCACCGACGCCGCCTTCGCGATGATCGGCCTCATCGAGTCCGGCGAGTCGTCCACCTGGCCCTTTTAGAAGGAAGGGCACCTTCTTAACGCTCCGCGTAGAAGAAGGTGCCCTTCCTTGTGCTCAGGTGGTGGTGGCGAAGGCCTGGTCGAGGATGGTGAGGCCGCGGTCGAGGTCTTCGTCGGAGATGACCAGGGGCGGGAGGAAACGGAAGACGTTGCCCCAGGTGCCGCAGGTCAGGGTGAGCAGGCCGGCGGCGTGGCAGGCCTTGTTGACCGCGCCGGTGAGGACCGGGTCGGGGTCGAGGGTGCCGGGTTTGACGAGTTCGATGGCGATCATCGCGCCGCGGCCGCGGACCTCGGCGATCTGCGGGTACTTGTCGGCCAGGGTGGACAGGCGGTCGGTGAGCACGGTGCCGATGCGGCGGGCCGTCGTGGTGAGGTCCAGGTCGCGCATGGTCTGGATGGAGGCCAGGGCGGCGGCGCAGGCGAGCGGGTTGCCGCCGTACGTGCCGCCGAGGCCGCCGACGTGCACCGCGTCCATGATCTCCGCCCGGCCGGTGACCGCCGCGAGGGGCAGGCCGCCCGCGATGCCCTTGGCCGTGGTGATCAGATCCGGGACGACCCGCTCGTGCGTGGAGGCGAACCAGTCGCCGGTACGGCAGAAGCCGGTCTGGATCTCGTCGGCGACATACAGCGCCCCGTTCGCCGAGGCCCAGGACGCCAGGGCGGGCAGGAACCCGGGCGCGGGCACCACGAAGCCGCCCTCGCCCTGGATCGGCTCGATGACGATCGCGGCCACGTTCTGCGCCCCGACCTGCGTCGTGATCATGTCGGTGGCGCGGGCGGCGGCCTGCTCGCCGGTGAGGCCGTCGCGCAGCGGGTACGACATCGGCGCCCGGTAGACCTCCGGCGCGAACGGCCCGAACCCGTGCTTGTACGGCATGTTCTTCGCGGTCAGCGCCATGGTCAGGTTCGTCCGGCCGTGGTAGCCGTGCTCGAACACGATCACCGCGGACCGCCCGGTGGCGTACCGGGCGATCTTCACGGCGTTCTCGACGGCCTCCGCGCCGGAGTTGAACAGCGCCGAGCGCTTCTCGAAGTCACCCGGTGTCAGCTCGTTGAGCTGCTCGCACACCGACACGTACGACTCGTACGGCGTCACCATGAAGCAGGTGTGAGTGAAGCGTTCGACCTGCTCGCGCACCGCGGCGACGACCGCGGGGGCGCTGTTGCCGACGTTGGTGACGGCGATGCCGGCCGCGAAGTCGATCCACTCCCGCCCGTCGACGTCGGTCAGCGTGCCGCCGCTCGCGTGGTCCACGTAGGAGGGCAGCACCGAGCCGACGCCACGGGCCACCGCGCCCACGCGGCGCGCGTGGATCTCAGAGGACGTGCTCAAGATCATTCTCCGATGTTGTGCATGACGTGCTTGACCCGGGTGTAGTCCTCCAGGCCGTACGCGGACAGGTCCTTGCCGTAGCCGGACTGCTTGAAGCCGCCGTGCGGCATCTCGGCGACCAGCGGGATGTGAGTGTTGATCCACACGCAGCCGAAGTCGAGGCGCCTGCTCAGCCGCATCGCCCGCCCGTGGTCGGCGGTCCACACGCTGGAGGCCAGCCCGTACCGGCAGTCGTTGGCGTAACGCAGCGCCTCCGCCTCGTCGGCGACCTTCTGCACCGTGATGACCGGCCCGAACACCTCGTCGGTGACGATCTCGTCGCCCTGGATCAGGTCCGCGACGACGGTCGGCGCGAAGAAGTAGCCGCGCTCGCCGACGCGCTCGCCGCCGGTGGTGACCCGGGCGTGCGCGGGCAGCCGCTCGATGAAGCCGGCGACCTTGGCGAGCTGGTTGGCGTTGTTGAGCGGGCCGTAGAGCACGTCCTCGTCGTCGGCGGCACCGGTCTTGAGGCTGCGGGCCTGCTCGGTGAGGGCTTCGACGAACGCGTCGTACGCCCCCTCGGTGACCAGCACCCGGGTGGCCGCGGTGCAGTCCTGGCCCGCGTTGAAGAACCCGGCGATCGCGATGCCCTCGGCGGCCGCGGCGACGTCGGCGTCGTCGAACACCAGCACCGGGGCCTTGCCGCCCAGCTCCAGGTGGGTGCGCTTGAGCGCGGGCGCGGCCGACGCGGCGACCTCGGACCCGGCCCGGGTGGAGCCGGTGATGGAGACCATGGCCGGGGTCGGGTGCGCGACCAGGGCGCGGCCGGTGTCGCGGTCGCCGCAGACCACGTTGAGCACGCCCGGCGGCAGGAACTCGGCCGCGATCTCGGCCAGCAGCAGGGTCGACATCGGGGTGGTGTCCGACGGCTTGAGGACCACGGTGTTGCCCGCGGCGATCGCCGGCGCGAACTTCCACACCGCCATCATCAGCGGATAGTTCCAGGGCGTGACCTGCGCGCAGACGCCGATCGGCTCGCGGCGCACGTAGCTGGTCATGTTCGCCATGTACTCGCCGGCCGCGCGGCCCTCCAGCAGCCGGGCGGCACCGGCGAAGAAGCGGATCTGGTCGATCGCGGGCGGCAGCTCCTCGCTCGCGGTCAGGTGCAGCGGCTTGCCGGTGTTGCGGCTCTCCAGGGCGACCAGCTCGGCGGCGCGCGCCTCGACCGCGTCCGCGATCTTCAGCAGGGCCTTCTGGCGCTCGCTGGGTGTGGTGTCGCGCCAGGTCTCGAACGCGGCGGCCGCCGCGGCCACGGCGTCCTCGACGTCCTGCTTGCCGGAGACCGGCGTCTGGGCGAGAACTTCCCCGGTGCACGGGTCGATGAGGTCGGCGTAGCCGCCGTCGACGGGAGCTACGTACTTTCCGTTGATGAAGTTGGCAAGTTTCTCTGTCATCGGTGGCATAGAGCTATCCTCGCGACGAAATCCGTGTCGAGCAAGGGTCTTGAGCAACTGTTTCCGTGCGTTAGGGTGGGCGTATGGCCGATCGGACCCCGTACTGGATCGCCGGTTCCCCGGAGACCAGTGATGATCTCGTTGATGTACGCAATCCCTACGACGGGCGCGTGGTCGGTCAGACCGCCAACGCTACGCCTGAGCAGGTGGAAAACGCGGTAGCGGCCGCGGCGAAGGTCGCGCCGGACGCGGCCCGGCTGCCCGCCGCGGCACGGGCCGCCGCGCTCGACCACGTGAGCCGCCGGCTGGCCGAACGGGGCGACGAGGTCGCCGCGCTCATCAGCGCCGAAAACGGCAAACCGCTCATGTGGGCCAAGGCCGAACTCGGCCGCGCGGTCTCCACGTTCCGGTGGGCCGCCGAGGAGGCGCGCCGCTTCTCCGGCGAGCTGATGCGGCTGGACACCGACCCCGCCGCGGCCGGGCGCATGGCCGTCGTACGGCGCTTCCCCAAGGGCCCGGTGCTGGGCATCAGCCCGTTCAACTTCCCGCTGAACCTGGTCGCGCACAAGGTCGCCCCGGCCATCGCGGTCGGCGCGCCGATCATCGTCAAGCCCGCCCCGGCCACCCCGCTGTCCGCGCTGCTGCTCGGCGAGCTGCTGGCCGAGACCGACCTGCCCGCGGGCATGTTCTCGGTGGTGCCGGTGCCCAACGAGCGCGCCGCCGCCCTGGTCGCCGACCCGCGGCTGCCCGTGGTCTCGTTCACCGGGTCCGGGCCGGTCGGCGCGCAGATCCAGGCCGCGGTGCCGCACAAGCACGTGACGCTGGAGCTGGGCGGCAACGCCGCCGCGGTGGTCTGCGGCGACTACGCCGACCTGGCCTGGGCGGCCCAGCGCATCGCCCTGTTCAGCAACTACCAGGCCGGGCAGAGCTGCATCGCGGTGCAACGGGTGATCGTGCACCGGGACCAGGCTGCGGCGTTCGTGCCGAAGCTGGTCGAGGCGGTGCGGGGGCTCAAGACCGGTGACCCGGCCGCAGCCGACACCCAGGTCGGGCCGATGATCAGCGAGGCGGCGGCGGAGCGGGTGCAGAGCTGGGTGGACGAGGCCGTCGCCGCCGGTGCGACGGTGCTGACCGGGGGCACGCGTGACGGCTCGACATACGCGCCCACGGTGCTGGCCGACGTGCCCGCCGACGCGAAGGTCGCCTGCGACGAGGTGTTCGGACCGGTGCTGGTCGTCTCCACGGTGGACTCCGACGAGGCCGCGTTCGCGGCCGTCAACGACTCGGCGTTCGGCCTGCAGGCGGGCGTCTTCACCGGCAACGTGCAGACGGCGTTCACGGCGCACGCGACGTTGCAGGTCGGGGGCGTGATCGTCGGGGATGTGCCGTCGTTCCGCGCCGACCAGATGCCGTACGGCGGCGTGAAGGGCTCCGGCACCGGCCGCGAGGGCCTGCGCAGCGCCATGGACGACTACACCGACCCCCGCGTCCTCGTCCTCACCGGGCTGCAACTCTGACGATCACGCCACAACCGACAGTGATCGCGAAACGCGCCCCGGAGGCCTCGGCCCCGGGGCGCGTCGCCGTCGTTGATCGTTGGACTTGCCAGGCACCTGGTCGAATCGTTGTTCAAGATACGCACGGGTGCCAGGCAAGTCCGTCGATCCTGGGCGGGCGGGGCGCAGTGTTCACGCGGTGTACGCGCGCGCCCGGACGGGGTACGTAACGTGCAGTGGTTAGGGTGAAGCAGATAGCTGAGGCTTAAGGAGATGTTGTGTCTGACCTGTCCCAGATCGTCAAGGCGTACGACGTTCGCGGCACCGTGCCGGACCAGCTGAACGAGCCGGTGGCCGGTGCGCTGGGCCGGGCGTTCGCGCAGACGCTGCGGGCGCTGGGGGAGGACCGCGGGACCGTCGTGGTCGCGCACGACATGCGCGACTCCGGGCCGTCGCTGGTCAAGGCCTTCACCGACGGCGTACGCGCCGAGGGGATCAACGTGATCAACGCGGGTCTCGGCTCGACCGACCTGCTCTACTACGCGTCCGGCATCCTCGACCTGCCCGGGGCCATGTTCACGGCGAGCCACAACCCGGCCCAGTACAACGGCATCAAGCTGTGCTTCGCCGGGGCCAAGCCGGTCGGGCAGGCCAGCGGCCTGGCCGCGATCCGCGAGCGGGCGCAGGAGCTGCTGGACACGCGGGCCGAGATGCCCGCTCCCGCGGGCGAGATCGAGACGCGCGAGATGCTGGCCGACTACGCGGCGCACCTGCGCCTGCTGGTTGACCTGCGCGGGATCCGGCCGCTGAAGGTGGTCGTCGACGCGGGCAACGGCATGGGCGGGTACACCGTGCCCGCGGTGCTGGGCGACGCGGTGCTCGACCCGCTGCCGCTGGAGATCGTGCCGCTGTACTTCGAGCTGGACGGCTCGTTCCCGAACCACGAGGCCAACCCGCTGGAGCCGGCCAACCTGGTGGACCTGCAGGCCGCGGTGCGCGAGCACGGGGCGGACCTGGGCCTGGCCTTCGACGGCGACGCCGACCGCTGCTTCGTGGTCGACGCCGACGGCGCGCCGGTCTCCCCGTCGGCGGTGACGGCGCTGGTCGCGACGCGGGAGCTGGCCAAGCACCCCGGGTCCACGATCATCCACAACCTGATCACCTCGGCGGCGGTGCCGGAGATCGTGCGCGAGCACGGCGGCACCCCGGTCCGTACGCGGGTGGGCCACTCCTTCATCAAGGCGGAGATGGCGACCACCGGCGCGGTCTTCGGTGGCGAGCACTCGGCGCACTACTACTTCCGCGACTTCTGGGGCGCCGACACCGGCATGCTGGCCGCGATGCACGTGCTGGCCGCGCTGGGCGAGCAGTCCGGACCGCTGTCGGAGCTGGGCGCGCAGTTCGAGCGGTACACCGCCTCGGGTGAGATCAACTCGGTGGTGGCGGACCAGGGCGCGAAACTGGCGCAGGTGCGCGCGCACTTCGCCGGGGAGAAGCAGGACGAGCTGGACGGCCTGACCGTGACCTTCGCCGACGGCAGCTGGGTCAACCTGCGCGCCTCCAACACCGAGCCGCTGCTGCGGCTCAACGTCGAGGCGGCGACGCCGGAGCGGATGTCGGAGCTGCGCGACGAGGTGCTGAAGCTGGTCCGTGGGTAGGCTGCTTCGCGGAACGTGGTGAGCACGCGACGCGCCCATGGCGCGTCGCGGTGCGCCGCGTTCGGAGCTCAGCCGGCGATCTGAAGGAGCCTTACGTGTCGCTCGCCCCGCAACTGCTCGAAGTCCTCGCCTGCCCGGCGGAGGATCATGCGCCGCTGACCCACGACGCCGCGGCGCAGACGCTGACCTGCACCTCCTGCAGCCGGGTCTACCCGGTGCGGGACGGGCTGCCGGTGCTGCTGCTCGACGAGGTGCTCACCGCCCCGGCGGGTGAGTGATGAGCGGCCCGATCGACGGCGCCGCGGGTGTGCGCGGCAACCGCTTCTTCGACGAGGCCCTGCTGGACAACGCACCGGCGCTGGCCGCGCGCGACCCGGGCGGCATGCTCAGGGCGATCGCGTCGGCCGGCGCGCAGGTGCGCGAGGCCACCACGCTGACGGCCGAGACCGACCTGAGCCACCTGGCCGACGAGGGCCGGCCGCGGGCGGTCGTGGTGGTCGGCGCGGGCACGGCCGCGCGCACCGGTGACATCCTGACGACGATCGCGGGGCCGCGCTGCCTCGTGCCGGTGCTGACCCACCGCAGCGTGGAGGTGCCGGGCTGGATCGGCGCGGCCGACGTGGTGATCGCCGTGTCGGCGTCGGGCCGCTCGCCCGAGGCGCTGGCCGTGGCCGAGGTGGCGGGCCGTCGCGGCGCGCGGCTGGTCGCCATCGGCGCGCCGGGTTCGCCGCTGCAGTCGGTGGCCGAGCGCTATCGCGCCCCGTTCATCCCGGTGCCGCGGCGCGGCGCGGCGCGGGCCAACCTGTGGGGCCTGACCGTGCCGGTGCTGCTCACCGCACGCGCGCTGGGCCTGGTCAAGGTCAACGAGGCGGACCTCGCCGAGACGGCGGTGCGTCTGGACCAGGACGCCGACCGCTGCCGGCCGACCGCCGAGACGTTCGTCAACCTCTCCAAGACCCTGGCCCTGAACATGGCCGGCTCGGTGCCGGTCATCTGGGGCGACTCGCCGCTGGCCGCCGTGGCCGCGGTCCGGTACGGCGACATGCTCTCCGCCAACGCCCGCTACCCGGTCGTCACCGACGCGCTCGGCGAGGCCGGACGCGGCCGGGTGGGTCTGCTCGACGGTGTGTTCGGCGCGCTGGCCGCGTTGGAGCGGGACATCTTCGCTGATCCCGAGCTCGACGACGTGACGGCCGACCCCCCTCGTCTGCGGGTGGTGCTGCTGTGCGACGGTGGGCTCGCCGACGAGAACAGTGCGGCGCAGACGACGGACCGGCGAGCCGAGGTGGTGCAGGACATCGCGGCGAGGCGCGGGATCGAGGTGGACGTGCTCACCGCCGAAGGCGGATCGGCGCTGGAGCGGTTCGCCTCACTGGTCGCGGCGACGGACTTCGCCTCGGTCTACCTCGGCCTCGGGCATGGCCTGGATCCGATGGCGGTGCCGGCCGTCACGGAGCTGAAGGAGCAGTTGCGCAAGTGAGCGAGCGAGGCAAGCTCAACAACTACATCACCGGGACACGAGCATGAGCGCGGGCGGCGGCACCAAGGCGATCGTCGCCGCGCTGCTGGCGAACGTGGGAATCGCGATCACGAAGTTCATCGCGTGGGCCCTGTCCGGGTCGTCGTCGATGCTGGCGGAGGCGATCCACTCGGTCGCCGACTCGGGCAACCAGGTGCTGCTGCTGTTCGGCGGCCGCCGGGCCCAGCGCCAGGCGACCCCGCTGCACCCGTTCGGCTTCGGCCGGGAGCGGTACATCTACGCGTTCATCGTGTCGATCGTCCTGTTCAGCGTGGGTGGCCTGTTCGCGCTGTATGAGGCGTACCACAAGTACCACGAGGCCATCCACAGCGAGAACAAGGGCGCGATCACCAGCTGGCAGTGGCTGCCGGTCACGGTGCTGATCGTCGCGATCATCCTGGAGTCGTTCTCCTTCCGCACCGCGATCGTCGAGTCCAACGCGGTGCGCGGCAACGCCTCCTGGAAGGAGTTCATCCGGCGGGCCAAGGCGCCGGAGCTGCCGGTGATCCTGCTGGAGGACCTCGGCGCGCTGGTGGGTCTGATCTTCGCCCTGTTCGGCGTGTCCATGACCCTGATCACCGGTAACGGCCTGTGGGACGCCCTCGGCACTATGATGATCGGTCTCCTGCTCGTCGTCATCGCCGTGGTGCTGGCGATCGAGACCAAGAGCCTGCTGCTCGGCGAGTCGGCCACCGACGAGCACGTCAAGGCGATCGCCTCGGCGATCGAGAGCGGGCCCGAGGTGGAGCGCCTGATCCACATGCGCACCATGCACCTCGGCCCGGAGGAGCTGCTGGTCGCCGCGAAGATCGCCGTCAAGCACGACGAGACGGCCGACGACGTGGCCAGGGGCATCGACGCCACCGAGCGGAGGATCCGCGAGGCGGTGCCGATCGCCAAGCTGATCTACATCGAACCGGACATCTACCACCAGAAGGGCTGAGCGTGCGCCGACTCCACAACCGCATCCGGCCCTACGCGTGGGGCTCGCGCGACGTGATCGCGCGGGTGCAGGGCCGGCCCGTGCCCAGCGAGGGCCCCGAGGCCGAGCTGTGGGTCGGCGCACATCCCGACTGCTCCTCCCTGGTGGACGACGTTCCGCTGGTCGACGTGATCGCGTCGGCGCCGGGCGACCTGCTCGGCGCCGACGCGCTCGACCGCTTCGGCGTACGCCTGCCGTACCTGCTCAAGCTGCTGGCGGCGGAGCGCTCGCTGTCGCTGCAGGCGCACCCCGACGCGCGGCAGGCGGCCGACGGCTACGCGGCCGAGGACGCGGCCGGCGTGCCGCGCGGGGCCGCCCACCGCAGTTACGTCGACGGCAACCACAAGCCCGAGCTGCTCGTGGCGTACACCGAGTTCGAGGCGCTCTGCGGGTTCCGGCCCGCGGCCGAGTCGGCGGACCTGGTCGACGCGCTCGGCGTCATGGCGCTCAAGCCGGTGGTCGGCGCGCTGGCCGTGGGCGACCTGCGGGAGGCGGTGCGGGCGCTGCTGAGCTGGCCCGCGGCCGCTCGCGCGGACCTGGTCGACCAGGCGGTGGCGGCGTCCGGCGACCTGCCCGACGGGCCGGCCGGCGGCGGTCCGCGGGGCCTGGTGCGGCTGCTGGCCCACGACTACCCCGGCGACGTCGGGGTGCTGGTCGCGCTGCTGCTCAACCACGTGGTGCTGGCTCCGGGGCAGGGCATCTGGATGCCCGCCGGCAACCTGCACGGCTACCTGCGCGGGGCCGGGGTCGAGATCATGGCGGCCAGCGACAACGTGCTGCGCGGCGGGCTGACCCCCAAGCACGTGAACGTGCCGGAGCTGCTGCGGGTGCTGCGTTTCGAGCCGCTGTACGCACCGGTGCGCGATCCGGAGCCGGTCGCGCCGGGCGTGGACACCTGGTCGGTGCCGGTGGAGGACTTCCGGCTGCACCGCATCCGCGTGGCCGGCGGTGAGGCGGCGCTCGACCCGGCGGGTCCGCGTACCGCGCTGTGCATGGCGGGGGCGGTGACCGTCGCCGACGGCTCGGGCTCGGTGCCGCTGAGCGGCGGCGAGGCCGCGTTCGGGGCCGCGGCCGGCGGAAAGATGATCTTTTCGGGCACCGGAGAGGTGTTCCTGGGGTCGCTCTGAGGGCCCTCCTGCTCCACAACAGACGTTGGCCTGCCTGGTTGAAAATGAACCCCATTTCTCAGCCGGGCAGGCCTTTTCGCGTACCCGGGGACCGGCGCGACACGGCGACGCGCGCGACTTGAGGGTTCTGCTTGACAGTGGAAGTGCGGAGTGTAGCCTTTTACTCACGCAGCGTTATCGGGATCATTTCAGTCCGAGCCACGCGCGGGGGAACCAAACCGGGGGGAGTGTGGCCCGGTCTTCGAGGCGGAGGGTCCGTCCGGAGACCGGGCCACACGTATGGCCCCGGACCGACGCACCGTCCCGGCCGGTTCTCGGTCCCTGGGACGGGGAGAAGTAGGCTGTACCTCGCACTGGTCAGCCGACCGATTGGGAGTTCATCTATGGCCCGCACCCTTGCCCCCGGCGACTTCAAGGTCGCCGATCTGTCCCTCGCGGCGTTCGGCCGCAAGGAGATCCAGCTCGCCGAGCACGAGATGCCCGGCCTGATGGCGGTCCGCCGTGAGTACGCCGCCGCCCAGCCGCTGGCGGGGGCACGCATCGCCGGTTCGCTGCACATGACCGTGCAGACCGCGGTGCTGATCGAGACGCTGGTCGCGCTGGGCGCCGAGGTGCGCTGGGCCAGCTGCAACATCTTCTCCACCCAGGACCACGCCGCCGCCGCGATCGCGGTCGGCCCCGAGGGCTCCCCCGACGCGCCGGCCGGTGTGCCGGTCTTCGCCTGGAAGGGCGAGACGCTGGAGGAGTACTGGTGGTGCACCGAGCAGATCCTGCAGTGGCCCGGTGGCGAGGGCCCGAACATGATCCTCGACGACGGCGGTGACGCCACCCTGCTCGTGCACAAGGGCGTCGAGTTCGAGGCGGCCGGCGCGGTGCCCTCGCCCGAGACCGCCGACTCCGAGGAGTACGCGATCATCCTCGGCGTGCTGCAGCGCTCGCTGGTCGAGGACGCCAAGCGCTGGACCACCATCGCGGCCGGCATCAAGGGCGTCACCGAGGAGACCACCACCGGCGTGCACCGCCTCTACGAGATGCAGCAGACCGGCTCGCTGCTCTTTCCGGCGATCAACGTCAACGACTCGGTCACCAAGAGCAAGTTCGACAACAAGTACGGTTGCCGCCACTCGCTCATCGACGGCATCAACCGGGCCACCGACGTGCTGATCGGCGGCAAGGTCGCGGTCGTGGCCGGCTACGGCGACGTGGGCAAGGGCTGCGCCGAGTCGCTGCGCGGCCAGGGCGCCCGGGTCATCGTCACCGAGATCGACCCGATCTGCGCGCTGCAGGCCGCGATGGACGGCTACCAGGTCGCCACCATGGAGGACGTGGTCGCCACCGCGGACATCTTCATCACCGCGACCGGCTGCAAGGACGTCATCACCGGCGAGCAGATGAGCCGGATGAAGCACCAGGCCATCGTGGGCAACATCGGCCACTTCGACAACGAGATCGACATGGCCGGGCTGGGCAAGATCTCCGGTGTCGAGCGGATCAACATCAAGCCGCAGGTCGACGAGTGGCGCTTCGCCGACGGCCACTCGATCATCGTGCTGTCCGAGGGCCGGCTGCTGAACCTGGGCAACGCCACCGGCCACCCGTCGTTCGTGATGAGCAACAGCTTCACCAACCAGGTCATCGCGCAGATCGAGCTGTTCACCAAGCTCGACCAGTACCCGGTGGGCGTCTACACGCTGTCCAAGCAGCTCGACGAGAAGGTGGCCCGGCTGCACCTGGACGCCCTCGGCGTCCGGCTGACCGAGCTGACCAAGTCGCAGGCCGAGTACCTCGGCGTGGCTGTCGAGGGTCCCTACAAGGCGGACCACTACCGGTACTGATATCGGTACTCCAGAAAAGGGCGTCCCGCTGGGGCGCCCTTTTCCATGTTCTGGACCCGCTCCAATGAAACGACGGGGATCGACTTCTCAGCTGATGGACACCTACGCTAAGGTACGCCTCGCCTTAGTAAGGCAAGGCTGGTCTATCAACTGAGGTGGTGCCATGGATGCCAACGTCTTCCTCCCCACGTTCCTGATCGGGCTGCGGGAAGGCCTGGAGGCGACGCTCGTCGTCACCATCCTGGTGGCTTTCCTGGTCAAGACCGATCGCCGGGACCGGCTGCGCTTCGTCTGGCTCGGCGTGGCCGTGGCCGCGGCGCTGTCCGTGGGCTTCGCGGCGGTGCTGCAGTACACCAGTGCGCACCTGGAGTTCGAGCGGCAGGAGCTGTTCGAGGCGGTCACCTCGATCCTCGCCGTGGTGTTCGTCACGTGGATGATTTTCTGGATGCGCCGGGCCGCCCGCTCCATCTCGGGTGAGCTGCGCGCCAAGCTCGACGCCGCCATCGCGCTCGGGCCGCTCGCCGTGGTCGTCACCGCCTTCCTCGCCGTAGCGCGCGAAGGCCTGGAGACCTCGCTCATCTTCTTCGCGACCGTGCAGGGCGCCACCTCGACCTGGTCGGTGGTCGCGGTCCTGACCGGCATCGCCACCTCGATCGCGCTGGGCTTCCTGATGTACCGCAGCGCCCTGAAGATCAACCTGACGAAGTTCTTCACCTGGACCGGGGTGCTGCTGGTGCTGGTCGCCGCGGGCATCCTCAAGTACGGCGTGCACGACCTGCTCGAAGCGGGGGTGCTGCCCGGTCTGAACACCCTCGCGTTCGACATCTCCGCGGCGCTGCCGCCGACGACCTGGTATGCGGAGCTGCTGCGCGGCACGTTGAACTTCACCCCCGCGCCGACCGTGCTGGAGACCATCGCCTGGGTCGCGTACGCGGTGCCGGTGCTCGTGCTCTTCCTGCTGCCGCACCGTCCGGCGACGCCGCCGGCCGCCCCTGCTCCCGCCCCCGCGCCGGTCGCCACCGGCGGCGACCGCTGAAACCACCCTCGAAACACAGGAGCCACCCATGCGCAAGCTCTCCGTGCTCACGGCGACCGCCGTGCTCGGCCTGGGCATGTCCGCCTGCACCACCGACCCCGAGCCGGCCGCCCCCGGTGACACCACCGGCCCGATCGCGGTCAAGGCGACCGACTCGACCTGCGAGGTCGGCCGGGCCGAGACCGCCGCCGGCACGGTCACCTTCACCATCGCCAACGGCGGCGCCAAGGTCACCGAGTTCTACGTGTACGCGGCCGGCGACCGGGTGATGGGCGAGGTCGAGAACATCGCCCCCGGGCTGACCCGCGAGCTGAAGGTCGAGCTGACCGCCGGCACGTACGAGACCGCCTGCAAGCCGGGCATGATCGGCAAGGGCATCCGGGGCGCGTTCAAGGTCACCGGTTCGGCCGCGCCGCTGACCGCCGACGCCAAGCTCGCCGAGGCCACCGCGAACTACCAGCGCTACATCCAGAGCCAGACCGCAGCGCTGCTGCCCAAGACCGAGGAGTTCGTCGCCGCGATCAAGGCCGGGGACGCCGAGAAGGCCAAGGCGCTGTTCCCGATCGCGCGCACCTACTGGGAGCGCATCGAGCCGGTGGCCGAGATCTTCGGCGACCTGGACCCGAAGATCGACGGCCGGGCCGAGGTGATCGAGGAAGGCATGGCCTTCACCGGCTTCCACCGCCTGGAGCAGGACCTGTGGGAGAAGAAGGACATCTCCAAGTCCGGCCCGATCGCCGACCAGCTGCTGGTCGACGTGAAGGAGATCGTGGCCAAGGCCAACGCGGAGAAGCTGTCCCCGCTGCAGCTGGCAAACGGCGCGAAGGAGCTGCTGGACGAGGTCGCCTCCGGCAAGATCACCGGCGAGGAGGACCGCTACTCGCACACCGACCTGTGGGACTTCGCCGCCAACGTCGAGGGCTCCAAGGCCGCCGTGCAGGCGCTGCGCCCGACCCTGGAGGAGCGCGCCCCGGAGCTGGTCACCGCCCTGGACACCGCGTTCGCCAACGTGGACACCGCGCTGGGCAAGCACCGCGCCGGTGACGGCTGGAAGCTGCACAACCAGCTCAGCCAGGCCGAGCTGAAGGAGCTCAGCGACGTGATCAACGCGCTCGCCGAGCCGATCAGCAAGGTCGCCGCGGTCGTCGCCAAGTAGTCACCCGTCCGCCGGTCCGGGAGCTCCTACAGCTCCCGGACCGGCGCCGGATCCCGGAAGAGGTGGAGCAGATGGTTTCGCGACGGGTGGCCCTGACCGCGGCCGGAGTCGGCATCGCGGGTGTGGCCGGTGCGGCGGCCGTGGGTGCCGCGATGATGGGTGACGACCGGTCGCCCGCAGCGGCGTCGCCGGGCGACGCGGTGCCGTTCTACGGCGAGCACCAGGCGGGCATCGTCACGCCCGCGCAGGACCGGCTGTACTTCGCCGCGTTCGACGTGATCACGAAGGACCGCGCGAAGCTGGCCGAGATGCTGCGCGAGTGGACCGCCGCGGCGGCGCGCATGACCCAGGGCCGCGACGCGGGCCTGCTCGGCGCGGTCGGCGGCCAGGCCGAGGCCCCGCCGGACGACACCGGCGAGGCCCTCGGGCTGCCGGCCAGCGGGCTGACCCTCACCATCGGCTTCGGCCGCAGCCTGTTCCGCGACGCGGCGGGCGCCGACCGGTTCGGCATCGCCGACCGGATGCCCGCCGCGCTGGAGCCGCTGCCGCACTTCCCGGGCGACGCGCTGCGCCCCGAGATCAGCGACGGCGACCTGTGCGTACAGGCCTGCGCCAACGACCCGCAGGTGGCGGTGCACGCGATCCGCAACCTGGCCCGGATCGGCTTCGGCGTGGTCTCCATCCGCTACTCCCAGCTCGGGTTCGGGCGCACCTCCAGCACGTCGCGTGAGCAGGCCACCGCCCGCAACCTGATGGGCTTCAAGGACGGCACCCGCAACATGAAGCTGGAGGACACCGAGCTGCTGCGCGAGCAGCTGTGGGCGCGGGCCGAGGACGGCGCGGCGTGGATGGCGGGCGGCTCCTACCTGGTCACCCGGCGTATCCGGATGACCGTCGAGACCTGGGACCGCACCCCGCTGGCCGAGCAGGAGGCGATCTTCGGCCGGGACAAGGGCGAGGGCGCGCCGCTCGGGCAGGCCAAGGAGTTCGACGAGCCGGACTTCGCGGCCAAGGGCGCCGACGGCGAACCGGTCATCGCGAAGGAAGCCCACATCCGGCTGGCCCACCCCGACTTCAACAGCGGGGCCCACCTGCTGCGGCGCGGTTACAACTTCGTGGACGGCTCCGACGGGCTGGGCCGCCTGGACGCGGGGCTGTTCTTCATCGCGTACCAGCGCGACCCGCGCAAGCAGTTCGTGCCTGTGCAGCGCAGCCTGGCCCGCGCCGACATCCTCAACGAGTACATCCGGCACGTCTCCAGCGGCCTGTGGGCCTGCCCGCCCGGCGTCACCGGCGACGGCGACCACTGGGGCCGGGCGCTTTTCGCCTGACCTGCCCGCGGCGGCGGGCAGGCACCGGGCACAGCAAGGTATCGCGGCGAGGGGTTACATCTTTTTCGATGTGGCCACATCAAAAAAGATGTAACCGAGGACCCGGCTACCCTCGCCCGTCGGTGGACGTGCCGTCGGGTGGTCTCGACAGACCCGCCCATCAGGCCGGGGCGACCGGCCGGCGAGCGTCCGTGGGTCCGACCCCGGTCAGGCCGGGGCGGCCGGGCGCAGTGATCGCGGGTCGGCCGCAGAGCCGGTCGGCTGGCCGGGGATGAGCGGCGTGGAGCCACCGGGCGGGGTTCCGCCGGGGACGGCGGCGGGCACCGGGGTGGGCACGGGTGCGAACAGCTCCGGCCACAGCATGGCGTGGCTGGCGCGGTCGCGGGCCAGGCGGCGGGCCGCGCGGCTGTGCCGCTCGCCGATCACGGCCGCGAGATAGGCCCAGCCGGGGGTGTCCGCTGGGGGACCGGGCGTGACGCAGGCGGCGATCTCGGTGGCCAGGGCGTGCCCGAGCCGGGTGCGGTACGGCTCGCTCAGCCCGCGGCTGCGGGCCAGGAAGTGCCGGGCCGCGAGCGCCAGTTCGTCGTCGAGGCCGGTCAGGTCGAGGGTCGACGCCCAGCGGGCCAGCGGCGGCGGGGTCGTCGGGATCCAGCCCCAGCCCTCCGGGGTGCGGTCGTGGATGACGATGGTGCCCGCGACCACGTCGGCCAGGCGCTTGCCACGTGGCGAGCCGGTCAGCACCACCAGGCTCACCGCCCAGTTCACGATCAGCAGCATGCCGGGCCACTCCAGGGTCGCCCCGACCAGCGCGCGGGTGAAGGACTGGCGCAGCGTGATCGGGCCGCCGTCGTCGCGCACCACCCGCAGGCCCATCGCGAGCTTGCCCAGCGACCGGCCCCGGGTCAGCACCAGCAGCAGGGTGGGGTAGCCCACGGCCGTCAAAACCAGGGCGATGATGTAAGACGCGTTCATGCTGGCCGCGTCGGCGAGCCCGGTGAGGCCGAAGAAGGCCACCAGCGCGATCGCCAGCCCGAAGAACAGGACGGCCTGCGCCATGATGTCGATCATCAGGGCGGGCACCCGCGAACCCGCGCGGGCAAGCCGGACCTCCAGGTGTACGGCCTCGCCGCTGACCAGCCCCGCCGTGCTCTCCACCGTGTCCTGCCCCTGCCGCATCGGCACAGTGAATCACAGGCCCGCGCGCCGCGACTGCCCCCGCTAGGCTGCACGGCGGACGACCGGGGAGAGGACGAACGGGTGGACCTGGACGCGTACGTGGCCGAGCACCGCGGCGAGTGGCGGCGCCTGGAGGTGCTGAGCCGTCGGCGCAAACCCACCGCGGCCGAGGCCGACGAGATGGTGCTGCTGTACCAGCGGGTCGCCACCCACCTGTCCGTGGTGCGCAGCCGCACGCCGGATCCGGCGCTGGTGGCCGAACTGTCCCGGCTGGTGCTGTCGGCCCGCGCGGCGATCACCGGGGCGCAGCCGGTGGACTGGCGGCGGGTGCCCCGGTTCCTGGCCCACGACCTGCCGCTCGCCTTCTACCAGGCCCGCCGCTGGTGGATCGCTTCCGCGGTGTGCTTCCTGCTGGTGGCGGCGGCGGTGGCGGCCTGGGTGATCGGTGACCCGACCCTGCCGAGGGCCTTCGGCATGTCCGAGGCGGACATCGACAGCCTGGTGAACCACGACTTCGAGAGCTACTACAGCGAGAACTTCGCACCGAACTTCGGCCTGCTGGTGTGGACCAACAACGCCTGGATCGCCGCGCAGTGCCTGGCCGCCGGGGTGCTGCTGCTGCCGGTGGCGTTCATCCTGTGGCAGAACGCGCTGAGCATCGGCATGGTCGCCGGACTGATGATCGGCAACGGCCGCGGCGACGTCTTCTTCGGCCTGATCGCCCCGCACGGCCTGCTGGAGCTGACCGCGATCTTCGTGTCGGCCGGGGTCGGTTTGCGGGTCGGCTGGGCCTGGGTGGTGCCCGGACCGCTGCTGACCCGGGGGCAGTCGCTGGCCGCGGCCGCGCGGCAGGGCATCACCGGCGCGGTCGGCCTGGTCGGCGTGCTCGCCGTGGCGGGCCTGCTGGAGGCGTTCGTGACGCCGTCGTTCCTGCCACTGATCGTGCGGGACGCGATCGGTGTGCTGGTGTGGAGCCTGTTCCTGGCGTACGTCTTCGTGCTGGGCCGCCGCGCCGAGCGCGCCGACCTCGTGCTCGCCGTCGACGGCCCGGACCGCGCCGGTCAGAGCCTGCCGGTGGCCTTCAAGGCGAGGTAGACGTCGGTGACCTGGCCGGCGAACGTGTCCGCCGGGAAGTCCAGCACCTCCACGCCGTACTTGGCCAGCGCGGTGCTGAGCTTCTCCCTGTCGGCCAGCGCCCGGGTGCCCGCCGCTGCGGCGTAGACCTCGTTCGCGCCGTGCAGCGGGGTGGTGGCGAGCGCGTTCAGGGCCGGGTCGTGCACGGCGGCGATGAGCACCTTGTGCCGCGCGGCCAGCCGCGGGAGCACCGGCAGCAGCCCTTCGCCGAGGGCCCCCGGCTCCAGCGCGGTGAACACCACCACCAGCGAACGCTTGCGTTCCCGGCGCAGCACCTCGCTGGTGATCAGCTCGAAGTCGGTCTCCACCATCGCGGGGTGCAGCGGGGCCACCGCGTTGATGAGGCGGGGCAGGGTGGCGCGGCCGTGCGAACCGGCCACCACCGCGCGCACCCGGTGGTCGGCCGCGATGAGGTCGACCTGGTCGCCGGCCTCCTGCGCCACCGCGGCCAGCAGCAGCGCGGCGTCCATGGCGGCGTCGAGGCGGGGCTCGTCGCCGACCCGGACCGCGCTGGTGCGGCCGGTGTCCAGCACGCACACGATGCGCCGCGAGCGCTCGGGCCGCCAGGTGCGCACCATGACGTCGCGCCGCCGGGCGGTGGCCCGCCAGTCGATCGAGCGCACGTCGTCGCCGGGCACGTACTCGCGGAGCACGTCGAACTCGGTGCCCTGGCCGCGGCCCCGGATCGCGGTCGCGCCCTCCACGGTGCGCAGCCGGGCCAGCTTTTCCGGCAGGTGCTTGCGGGACGTGAACCGGGGGAGCACCCGCAGCGTCCACGGCGGCCGGTGGGCGGCCTGGCGCACGGCCAGCCCGAGCGGGCCGTGGCTGCGCACGACGACCTGCTCGGCGGCGCGGTCGCCGCGGCGGGTGGGAGTCAGCGTGGTGGTCAGCGTCGCCGCCTCGCCCGCGGCCAGGACCAGCGGGTGGGCGTACGGCGCCGCCCCGGCCGAGGGCACCCAGGCGTCGCGCACCAGCAGCCGGGCGTCGACGCCGCTGCGGTTCGCCACCGTCAGCGCGGCGGCGACGTCCTCGCCGAGCCGCACCACGGCCCCCGGAGTCTCGCGCCGCACGGTGATCCGGCGCGGGTCGGCGGCCAGCGCCCAGTCGGCGAGCACGGCTGCCGCGACGAGCGCCAGCAGCACGCCGGACAGCGCCCACGGCGCGACGCCGTACAGCGCCGACAGCACGCCGACGACCGGCGCGCACAGCGCGGCCAGCAGGGCGGCACGAGCGGTGGGCACGCCGCCCTACCGCGGGGTGGGCACGGAGGCGAGCACGGCGTCGAGGACCGACTCGGCGGTGACCCCCTCCAGCTCCGCCTCGGGCGTCAGCCGCAGCCGGTGCCGCAGCGTGGGCCGGGCCATCACCTTCACGTCGTCCGGCGTCACGTGGTCGCGGCCGCCCAGCCACGCCCATGCCTTCGCGGTGGCCAGCAGCGACGTCGCGCCACGGGGCGAGGCTCCCAGCTCCACCGACGGGGTGGCCCGGGTGGCCCGGCAGACGTCCACGATGTATCCCAGCACCGGCTCGGTCACGGTGACCCGGCCGACCGCCTCCCTGGCCGCGGCCAGCTCCGCCGGCCCGGCGACCGCCTTGATGCCGACCGCGCCGAGGTCGCGCGGGTCGAAGCCGGCGTGGTGGGCGCGCAGCACCCCCAGCTCCTCCTCGCGGGCGGGCAGCGGCACGGTCAGCTTCAGCAGGAAGCGGTCCACCTGCGCCTCGGGCAGCGGGTAGGTGCCCTCGTGCTCGATCGGGTTCTGCGTCGCGGCGACCAGGAACGGCTCGGGCAGCGCCCGGGTCACGCCGTCCGCGGAGACCTGGCGCTCCTCCATGACCTCCAGCAGCGAGGACTGGGTCTTCGGCGGCGTCCGGTTGATCTCGTCGGCCAGCAGCAGGTTGGTGAAGACCGGGCCGGGCCGGAACTGGAACTCCGCGCTGCGCGGGTCGTAGATCACCGAGCCGGTCACGTCACCGGGCATCAGGTCGGGCGTGAACTGGATGCGCTTCATCTCCAGGTCCAGGGCCGCGCCGAGGCTGCGTACCAGCAGGGTCTTGGCGACCCCGGGCGGGCCCTCCAGCAGCACGTGCCCGCGGCACAGCAGGGCGATGACCAGGCCGGCGACGACGCCGTCCTGGCCGACCACCGCCTTGGCCACCTCCGCGCGCAGCCGGCCGAGCGCCTCGCGGGCGGGTTCGGCGTGCTCGGTCGTCAACGGCTCGGTCACCGGTGCTCTCCTTCTTCGACAGGTCGTGCGGTCACGTGTTCGACCAGGTCCCGCAGCTCCACGGCGCGGGTGTGCAGCTCTTCGTCGGTCTCCGGCGGCGGCCCGTAGAGGATCTCGCCGAGCCGGTGCGGGTGCTCGCCGGTGCGCGCCTGCAGCGCGGGCAGCAGCGTGCCGGATTCCGCCGTGGCGGGCAGGCCCAGCGCCACGGCCAGCCTGCGCCGGGCGGCGGCCCGCAGCGTCTCCAGCGCCGGGCCACGGGCCTTGACCCGCCGGTAGAGCCTTCCTCGCCCGGCCGCGGTCTCGGCAGCGGGCACCTCGACGGGCAGCGCCTCCGGCACGGGCGGGCCCAGCCGGCGGCCGCGCGCCAGGACGATCGTCAGCGTCGCCGCCAGCAGTGTCACCACCACCCAGAACAGCCAGTCGGGGAACGGGCTCGGGCCCTCCCGCCGCTCCGGCTGCTCGGTCTGCGGCCGGGGGCTCACCTCGGTTCGCGGCCTCGGCGGCGTCGGCGGGACCGCCTCCCGCTCGTGCAGGTCGAGCCAGACCAGGGTGCTCTTCGCACTGAGCAGGTCGAGCGCGAGCCCGGTGTTGTCGTGCTCGGCGGCCCGGACCGCCCGGAACGGGTCGGCGCTGCCGACGAGCACGAACTCGACGCCGTACTCGAAGACCCGGACCACGCCGCCGTCGTAGCAGCTCTCGACCGTGGCGACCGAGTCCTCCCACCGCGCGTAGCGGGTCCGCACCACGGCGGCCGGACCGGCGTCGGTCAGCCTGCAGTCCGCGCCGCGGCCGGTCACGCCGGTCGCCCAGCGCCGCCGGGCCGCCCCGAGCGTGTCGACGGCCTGCCCGGTCTCGCTGTCGTCCGGTTCCACCAGCACCACGCGGGTCCGGTCGGGCAGCCAGGACAGCCTGCTCAACTGGCCCCGGTACGGGTAGCCGGGGGTGGGCACGAACAGCGTCGCGTCCCCATCGGCGGCCTCCACCGCGTCGAAGGCCTCGTCGCTGCCGGTGACCCGGCGGATCGTCACGCCCCGGGCACGCAGCTGCTCGGCCAGCCCGGCCGCGCTGTCCGGGCCGTCGCCGACCGGCGACAGGTACGCCGGGTCGGACGGCGACGGCTCCTCGACCTCGTGCGCGATCACCGAGAAGCCGAGCAGCGCCACGACCGGCAGGAACGGCAGCACCAGCCGCCAGCGGCGGCGTCGGGTCCGGGTCGTCATCGTCCACCTCGCACCAGTTCGTGCACGGTGGCCAGGTGGCCCCGCATCTGCTCGTCGTCCGCGGCGGTCGCCGGGCGCTGGGCGTACCAGATGCCGGAGAAGACACCCGTCGCGCTCTGCAGGGCAGGTCCCAGTTCCGGACGGGCCCCGCCGGCGGCGCGCGCCAGCTCGGTCACCGTCCAGCCGGGCACGTGCTCGACGACGCCCCGGTCGACGAGTTCGCGGACCATGGCCCGCAGCCGCTCGCGCACCGCCTCGGCCCAGCGGCCCTCGGCCGCGTAGCGGTCGGCCTGGGAGAGGTAGACCTCCGGTGCCAGCGCGGGCAGCTCCTCCACCCCGGTCTCGTCCTCGTCCGGATCGGGCCGGTCGCCGGTCGGCTCGGTGTACGACACCGACTCGTCGGCCCGCTTCGCCCGCCGCATCCGCCAGCGTTTGGGCAGCCAGCCCGGGTAGGTGAACCACAGCACCGCGACGATGGCCGCGAGCAGCAGGAGCAGCGGCGCCGCCAGCCCGAACGGGACGACGTCGTCGAAGAGCGCGACAAGTTCGTTCCACCCGCGCATCAGCGTGCCGCCAGCATCTCGGGGCCGGGCTCGCGGTGCCGGGCGGCTCCGGTCAGCCACAGGTCGAGGCCCTCCTGCCGGACCCGCGACTCGATCAGCAGCGCGGCGTCCAGGGCCGCCAGGCTGGCGTACGCCAGCGTGTTGGCCGCGACGATCAGCGGCACCAGCAGCCACTCCCCGGCCTCGGCGGACAGCGGCAGGTATTCCAGCCCGGCCAGCAGGCCCAGGAAGAAGGCGAAGCGGATGAGCAGCCAGGAGGCATAGCCGATGATCCGGACCGCGGCCCCGCGCATGCCCCCGCGGAAGGCCAGCCCGGCCCCGCGCTTGAGCGCGCCGAACGGCCCGCGCCGCTCGATCGTCACCGCGACCGCGGCCAGCCCGAACAGCGGGTATCCGAGCAGCCAGACCGGGCCGAGGAACGCCCCGAGCGCCGACGGCACCGCCGCGACCAGGCCCACCAGCGCGATCGCCGTGCCCTGCCGGCGGCGGTCCTGCCACCGGCTCCGGGGGACCGGCTTGCCGGTGACGGCGGCGACCGCGGCCCGGCCCGCCGGCCCGCCGAGCCAGGCGATGATCAGAGCCTCCAGGCCCGCCCCGGCGGCCAGCAGCACCCAGTAGCCGCCGCTGAGATCGGGTACGCCCTCGCTGAGGCGGATGTCCAGGCTCAGCCGTCCGGGCACCAGCACCGCCTGCTCCAGCGCGGCGAGCACCGCGGCGGTCACCAGCAGCGCTGCGGCGCGGCGGCGTACCAGCTCGGAAGCGGTGTCCAGCAGCTCGCCCAGGGTGAGCGGGCGCAGCGGCAGCGCTTCGTCACGCGGCAGCCGGCGCGCGGCCGAGGGCGCGGCGCGTTCCAATCGTCGCTCCGAGGGGTGTCGGCGGACCGTGGGGGAGTCCCCGCACGATGCGCGAGCGCGGCGGGGACGGACCATGTTCCGGGGGTGGCGGAGGCCGCCGCCATCCTGGCACGGCGTGGCCACATACGTGGCCCCTACCCTGGCCGATCGGACGAGATCGGTGAAGCGGGTTCGTGTCTCGGCGGGTGGGATGGGATATTGGACGGCATGAGCGAGCCGATGATGCCGAGGTTTACCGCATGAGGGCCCGTGTCCTGGTGGTGGACGACGATCCCGCGCTCGCCGAGATGCTCGGCATCGTGCTGCGCAGCGAGGGGTTCGTGCCGGCGTTCGTCGCCGACGGCGAGCGGGCCCTGGCCGCGTTCCGCGAGGCGCGCCCCGACGTGGTGCTGCTGGACCTGATGCTGCCCGGCATGAGCGGGCTGGACGTCTGCCGTGCCATCCGGGCCGAGTCCGGCGTGCCGATCGTGATGCTGACCGCCAAGAGCGACACCGTCGACGTGGTGCTGGGCCTGGAGTCCGGGGCCGACGACTACGTGGTCAAGCCGTTCAAGCCCAAGGAGCTGGTGGCCCGGGTGCGGGCCCGGCTGCGCCGGGGCGAGGACGTCACCCCCGAGCTGCTGACCATCGGGCCGCCGGACAACCAGATCATCATCGACGTGCCGGCGCACACGGTGACCCGCAACGGGGCCGAGGTGAAGCTGACCCCGCTGGAGTTCGACCTGCTGGTGGCGCTGGCCCGCAAGCCGCGCCAGGTGTTCACCCGCGAGGTGCTGCTGGAGCAGGTGTGGGGCTACCGCCACTCCGCGGACACCCGCCTGGTGAACGTGCACGTGCAGCGGCTCCGGGCCAAGATCGAACCGGATCCCGAGCGCCCGGAGATCATCTTGACCGTTCGCGGCGTGGGCTACAAAGCCGGCACCAGCTAACCTTGTCCGACCGTGACCACCCCCACCCCCACCCCTGTTGAGCTGCCCGAACCCCGCGAGGCGGGGGTCGACGGGCAGCGTGCGGGCGTGCCCGGACGCGCCGCTCAGGCGAATGCCGCGCTCAAGCGGCTGGTGAAGAAGACGGCCCGGGTCCCCGCGCTGCGCCCCGCGGCGCGGCGGCTGGCCCCGGGCGTGCGCCAGGCCCGGCGGATCTGGCGGCGCTCGCTGCAGCTGCGCATGGTCACCATCACCCTGCTCTGCTCCAGCGTGCTGGTCGGCGGCTTCGGCTACCTGATCGCCGACAGCAGCACCAAGAGCCTGCTGCGCGGGGCGGAAGAGGACGCCGAGAGCCAGTTCCTCAAGGGTGTACAGGACGCGACCGAACAGCTCGGGACCATTCCGAGCGCGGAGAGCCCGGACATGCCGCGCCAGGTGACCGGACTGCTGGGCACCCTGGCTGGCCCCGGCCAGGGCAGCGTCGTGGTGTCGATGCAGTTCAGCAAGGAGCTCACCTCGAACGTGCCCGGTGGCAGCGAGGGGCTGTCCTGGCCGCAGGGCCCGAAGCTCACCCAGGTGATCACCCAGGAGCTGAAGGAGTCGGTCCGGAACACCCCTGACTACTACCACCAGTACGTCTCGGCGAATCTCGGCGATGCGGCCACCGGACACGGCAGGACCCGTACGTACCTCGTCTACGGCTCCCCGGTGCCCGCGCCGAAGCTGTCGGGCGGCTCGGTCGAGCTCTACTACCTCTTTCCGGTGGACACCGAGGTCGAGGTCGCCGGGGATATCCAGTCGACGGTGAGCTTCGTAGGCGTCGCGCTGGTGCTGCTGCTCGGCATGGTCACCGCACTGGTGACCCGGGCGACGGTCAGCCCGGTACGGGTGGCGGCCCGCACCGCCCAGCGGCTGTCCGCCGGCCTGCTCGACCAGCGGATGGTCGTCAAGGGCGAGGACGAGATGGCGCTGCTCGCCGACGCGTTCAACCAGATGGCAGCCAACCTGCAGCGCCAGATCGTGCGCCTGGAGGAGATGTCGCGCCTGCAGCGTCGGTTCACCTCGGACGTCTCGCACGAACTGCGCACCCCGCTGACCACCGTGCGGATGGCCGCCGACCTGCTCTACTCCCAGCGCGAGGACTTCGACCCGGCCTCGGCGCGCAGCGCCGAGCTGCTGCAGGCGGAGCTGGACCGGTTCGAGGAGCTGCTCACCGACCTGCTGGAGATCAGCCGGTTCGACGCCGGATTCGCGATGCTGGACTCCGAGCCGACCGACCTGGTCACCGTCGTGCGCCGGGTGACCGAGCGGCTGGAATCCGTGGCCGAGCGGGTCGGGGTGAGCCTGGAGCTGGTCTCGCCAGATCCCCCGATCATCGCCGAGATCGACCCGCGCCGGGTGGAGCGGATTCTGCGCAACCTGGTGGGCAACGCGGTTGACCACGGCGAGGGGCAGCCGGTGACGATCACTCTGGGCATGGACGCGCGTGCGGTCGCCATCACCGTGCGGGACCACGGGGTGGGCCTGAAGCCGGGCGAGGAGAAGCTGGTGTTCAACCGGTTCTGGCGGGCCGACCCATCCCGCGCCCGGCAGACCGGCGGCACGGGACTCGGGCTGTCGATCAGCCTTGAGGACGCCCGGCTGCACGGCGGCTGGCTGGAGGCGTGGGGCGCGCCGGGCAACGGCGCTCAGTTCCGGCTCACGCTGCCGGTCCGGGCCGGGGGCCGGCTGGCGGGCTCGCCGCTGCCGCTGATCCCGGTCGAGCCGGCGGTGGCGCGTCAGCGCGCGGAACAGCCGGGAGTGCCGGCGTGACGCGGGCCAGGCCGGTCGTGCGGGTCGGGGCCGCCGATCGGCGTGACGAGGAGCGGATATGAGCAAGCGGACCGGACGAGCCCGCGCGGCGGGTAGAAGCTGGCTGGCGCGTGTACTGGTGGCGGCATTCGCCGGGCTCGCCGTCGCCGGCTGCGGCATCGGGATCGACAGCGGCGTGGTGCGCGACGGCGCCGGCCCGACGGCGGCTCCCGGGCAGGCGCCTTCGGGGAAGTCGGGTCCGCGGCCGCGCGACGTCAACGTGACGAACCCGAGCCAGCTCGTCAAGAACTTCCTCGAGTCGGCAGCCGGTGATCACGGCCTGCCCGCCTCCCACGAGGACATCATGAGCAACGTCGTGCGCAGCTACCTGGCTCCGAACCTGCGCGATGACTGGAAGCCCAGCGGTGACGGCGAACTGACCCTCGTCGACTGGGCCGAGGAGCCGACGGAGAACTCCATTGAGCACACCGTCGAGGTGAAGGTCCGTTACCTCGGCGTGCTCACCGTCGACGGCCGTATCGAACCGCGCAGCGGCCAGACGAAGCTCACGTTCAAGGTGGAGCAGGTCGGCTCGCTGGGTCTGTTCATCACCGGCCAGCCGTCCAGGCTGCCGAGCGAACTCCTCCTGTCGAGGGATGGTCTGAAGCGGTACTACGACCAGGTGCCGATCTACTTCTGGAACAAGGACGGCACCTCGCTGGTGCCGGATCTGCGCTACGTGCCGAAGGCACTGGAGCAGCGGGACAACCGGCTGCTCGACTGGCTGCTGAAAGGCCCGTCGCCCTGGCTCGCCCCCGCGATAAAGGTCAACGGTCTGCCGGGCGGCACCAGGCGCTTGAACAACATCGTCACGGACGACCAGAAGACGGTTGTCAGCCTCGCCGGTATCGCCGACATGGCCGAGGGTGACGTGCGGGACTCGCTCGCGGCCCAGCTCTACTGGACGCTGCTGCCCAAGGGTCAGTTGGAGTTGCGGGTCGAGTCTCGGGTCTATCCGACGTCGGGCAACTTCCTGGCGGCCAACCGGGCTGCGGGCACCGGCGAGATCCGGGAGCCGGGCCGGTACGCGGTGGAACGTGCCACCGGTGTGCTCCGGCGTATCAGCAGCCCGGATGACAAGGGCCAGCTGCCGCTGGCCGCCGAGTCCAACAACAGGGTGAAGTCGGCTGGTGTGGCCGCACGCGAAGCAGCGTTCGCGCTCGTGCGCGTCGACGCCAAGGGCCGGGAAGGGCTGTGGGTCGGCCGTCGCGACAGCGTGCTGCAAGAGGTCGATTTCGGCGACCTGAAGAACCCGTCGCTCGGCATGCCCTTCTGGCTGGACCGGTCTGCAGAGGTCGTGATGGTGCTCGGCAACGGTCGCCTGTGGGCCGTCAAGGTCGGGGATCGCAAGGCGGTCCAGGTCGACAGTTCCTCGGTGAAGGGGGCCATCACCGCTGTCGCCGTCGCGCCGGACGGCCGGCGGATCGCCCTGGTGAGTGGCAACAAGCTGCACATCGCCCCGCTGCTGCGGCAGGAGAACGCGCTGGGGTCGTTCGTGATCGGCGAACCGCGCGAGCTGTACACGAGCCTGCCCGCACTGCGCGGCGTCGGCTTCCTGCGGGAGGACACCCTCGTCGTGGCCAGCGCCGGACCGGACGTCAAGGTCCAGCTCGCCCACGTCTCCGTGGACGGCGTGATGGAAGACGTCATCACCACCAACGTCAAGGCCGAGGTCTCCAACCTGGTGGGGTACGTGGTGGACGCCCGGCAGCCGGCGCGGACGGGCAAAGTGCTCCTCGACGTCAACGGCGAGGCCAACCAGGCGTTCGAGGACGACACGCTGCTGCCTCTCAGCGGGGGTCTCGTGCTGCCCACGGCACCGGAGCCCACCGCCACGCCCTCGCCGGCCGCGTCGGGTTCGCCGGAACCCAAGCCGAAAGTCGTCGCATCGGCCGCCTGCTACGAGGGCTGAGCCGTGCCGGTCGGGGCGCTCTGGCAGGCACTGGCCGATCTGGTGCTGCCCACGTCCTGCGCCGGGTGTGGCGGGTCCGGGCTGGCGCTTCGCCATGAGGTCTGCGCCGACTGCGCCCGTGCGGTCGAGTCGCTGCGCGCGGCGCCGACCCGCCCCGATCCGGCCCCAGCGGGGCTGCCCGCCTGCGTGGCGCTGGGCGCGTACGACGGGCGGCTGCGGGAGCTGATCCTCGCGTTCAAGGAGCGCGGTCGGCACCGGCTGGCCCGGCCCCTGGGCGCGCTGCTGGCCGAGGCCGTCGCCGCGTCGGCCGCCCCGGGTCGCCCGTTGCTGCTGCTCTACGTCCCCGACACGGCCGAGGCGGCCCGTGCCCGGCACGGTGACCACATGCGGGCGCTGGCCCGGTGCGCGGCAGAGCGGCTGCGGGAGGCGGGTCGGCGCGTGGAGCTGGCCGCACCGCTGCGAGCCCTGCCGAAGGCCGATTCGGCGCACCTGTCGTCGGCCGAGCGGGCGGCTGGTGCGTCGGGGGCGTTCACGTTGCGGCGTGGTCCGCTGGAGGACGCGAGGCGGGCAGTGCCCGGGTCCGTGACCGTGCTGCTGGACGACATCGTGACCACCGGGGCGACCCTGGCCGCCGCATCGTCGCTGCTCGCGGGGGTGGGCGTACGCGTAGACACGTGCGTGACGCTGGCCGCGACACGCCGGTACCTGCCGCACCGCGCAATATGGCCGTAATCTTCGGATAATGGCTTGATCGATGCTGGGTGACGGCTCCGTGACGCGCGGTACCGAAAGGGCGAATCTCGTCAAAACAGTCTTGGTACAAGGGATGACGAGTGGCTGACAAGAGGCTAGCGTCAGAAGCCAACCACCTGATGGAGGTCACCGCTCAGCGGTGAACGAGAGCGTCGGAAGGGGCTTACAGAAGTGCGCCCCGGACACCAGTTGCCGGGGTGTTCCGCACTCGGACAGACCGTGGGAGGTCAGGCGTGGACATCGAGGTCAAGGGTCGTAATGTCGAAGTTCCGGATCATTTCCGGGTTCATGTGGCCGACAAGCTGCAAAAAGTTGAGCGTTACGACCAGAAGATCATTGAATTCGACGTCGAGCTAATCCACGAGCGCAACCCGCGCCAAGCTGATTCCTGCCAGCACATCGAGATCACCTGTGTCACCCGCGGCCCCGTGATCCGCGCCACCGGTGCCGCCAGCGACTTCTACTCCGCACTCGACGAGGCCGTTGAGCGGCTCGACCGCCGCCTGCGCAAGGCCGCCGACCGCCGCCGGGTGCACCGCGGCCGTCGCGCCCCGGTCTCCGTCGCCGAGGCCACCGCGAACCTGGCCCTGTTCGAACCCCCCATGGGCGGCACCGCCACCGCCACGCTCGCGCGCTCCGCCAACGGCGCGGGCGGACCGATGGACGCCCTGGAGGACCAGGACCAGCCGTGGCACATCGTGCGGGAGAAGGAGTTCTCCGGTGAGCCGATGACAGTCGACGACGCCCTGTACCAGATGGAGCTGGTCGGGCACGACTTCTACCTGTTCCACGACAAGGACAGCGGACGGCCGTGCGTCGTCTACCGCCGCAAGGCGTACGACTACGGGCTGCTGACGCTGGCCTGGTGAACAGCCGATAGGCAGGTCTCGGCCTGTCCCGTCCGCCGGATGGGACAGGCCGATCTTCGTGTCAGCGGTGCTTCTCGGCGATCCGCACGTACTGGATGTCGTCGATGCGGGTGCCGTCCCGCCCCGGCAGCCGGGCTTTGAGCGTGCCCTCCAGCTCGAAACCGGCCCGCTCCAGCACCCGCCGCGAGGCCTCGTTGTAGGGGAACGTCCCGGCGACCACGCGCACCACGTCCGCATGCTCCATCGCCCAGTCGCTGAGCAGCCGGGCCGCCGCGGTGGCGAACCCCCGGCCGCGGTACTCGGGGCGCAGCGCGTAGCCGAGGATCGCCTGCTGCAGGAAGCGCTCGTGGTAGTACAGGCCGATCTCACCGGCGAACGCGCCGCTCTCGGCGTCCAGGATCACGCAGGTGGCCCGGGTGCCGGCCAGCCAGTCCGACTCGGCGGTGGCGCAGCGCTCACGCACCCCGTCCAGGGTGGTCGGGCCGCCGACGTTGCTGCGGGCCACCTCGGGCAGCTCGGCCAGCGCGAAGTAGTCCTCGGCGTCGGCCGGGGCGATCCGGCGCAGCCGCACCCGCCCGTCACTCAACTCACCGTCCGGAAACCCGGGCAGGCCGGGCGGCACCGGGCCGGGCGGGTCGGTCGCCAGCCGGACGAAGGCCACGTAGTCGCCGGGGGAGCCGTCGCGGCGGGTGGCGGCGCCGCGCCGTACGCCCTCGCGGGTGAAGCCCGCCGCCAGCGCGACCCGCTGGCTGGCCGCGTTCGCCGGCACCGTGAGCAGCTCCACGCGGTGCATACCCAGCGTGCCGAACGCCCAGTCGGTGATGGCACGGGTCACCGCGGTGGCCACACCCCGGCGGCGCGCCCACGGCGCGACCCAGTAGCCGACCTCGGCCTGGCGGCGGTCGGCCTGCAGGTGGCTCAGCCCGGCCCCGCCGAGCACCTCGTCGGTGACCGGGTCCACCACCGCCCAGGTCGCCTCGCCCTGCTGCCAGGTCGCGGGCGACCCCTCGGTGATCCACCAGCGCGCGTCCTCCGCCGTGTACGGCGCGGGCATCTGCGCCATGAAGTGCGCCGTCACCGGGTCGTCGCAGGCCTCGCGCAGCTGCTCGGCATCGCGCAGCCGCCAGGGCCGCAACCGCACCGTCCCGCCGTCCAGCGTGAACGGCTCCCGGGGCCCGCTCACGCCTTCTCCTCGTCGAGGTCCTCGCGGACCATGGCCGCGGTCCACGCGTCGCGGCGCTCACCGCGGTGGGCGCAGCCGCTGCGCTGGAGACCCTCGTAGCGGAAGCCGGCCTTCTCGGCCACCCGGCGCGAGCCGTCGTTGCCGACGTATGCCTTCCACTCCACCCGGGCCAGGCCGAGCTCGCGGATGCCCCACTCGGCCACGGCGCGCAGCGCGGCGCTCATGTAGCCGTGGCCGCGGGCGTGCGGTGCGGTGAGGAAGCCGACGTCGGCGACCTGCGGGTCGCCGGAGACGCGCAGGTCGATCTGGCCCACGTAGGCGTCGTCGGCGTCCGCGAGCACGAACGCGGCGCCCTGCCGGCGTTCCCACCAGCCGGGGGCGTAGCCGGTCACGAAACCGACCGCCTTGTCGTGGTCGTAGCCGAGCGGAACGGTGGTCCAGCGCAGCGTCTCCTCGTCGAGGCACGCGGCCAGGACGCCGGCCGTGTCGCCGAGCTCGGCGGGCCGCAGCGTCAGCGGGGCACCCTTGTCGGTGACGGTGCGCAGGACCGGTTGGGGGTTGTCGTACGGGTCGGTCATGGCCCCACCCTGGCATACGGTCCTGGGATCCGGCATCGGAGATTCCCCGCTCAGGTCAGCGCGACCAGCATGTCCCGCTGCTCGTCGACGAGCTGCCGGGGCAGCAGCCGGTGGTCGACGAGCTGGTCGACGGTCAGCAGCGGGCCGGTGGCCGTGCGGTGGTCGACGATGCGCCGTGCCTGCTCCAGGCTGATCCCGGGTACGCGGGCCAGCACCTCGGCGGGCACGCCGTTCACGTCGACGAGGCCGCCGTCGTCGAAGGAGGGCGCCAGGTCGGGCCGGCCGATGTGCAGCCGCCGGGCGATGTCGGGGTGCTGGGTCAGCAGCCGGCGCGCCTGCTCCCGGCGCACCCGCAGCTCGATGGCCTGCACCGTGGCGGCCGCGGGCTGGTGGCGCGGCTTGTCCAGGCCGAGGAAGAGGCCCTGCGCGACGCCGCCGACCCACATCACCAGCACCGCCATGATCGAGACGTCGTCGCCGGTGGTGACCTCCTCGACGTTGGGGTCCCCGGACGTCCACGCGACCACGGCCAGGATCAGGTAGGCGGCGGCGGACAGCCCGATCCGCCAGCTGCGCCGGTACGCGGCGAAGAATCCCATCACCGCGAAGGCGGCGAAGCCGCAGGTGAGCAGGGGCACCGCCGCACCCACCACGGAGAGCACGATGCGCTTGGCACCGGCCGAGTCGGAGTCCGGGGCGCGCACCGGGACGGGGTACGGCGCCCACAGCGGCATGCCGTACGGCGTCCAGCCGCTCGCCGGCGGGCCGACGTGGCCGGGCGGGATCGGCTGCGGATAGGGCGGCGGGAAACCGGGGGGCGGCCCCGGGCGCGGGCCGGGCACCGGCGCCGCGGCGTGCGGGTGGCTTGCGGGCGCGGCGGCGGGGAGCAGCAGCGCCGGATCGCCTTGCAGGATGGCCCGGTGCAGCTGCTGCAGCCGCTCGCCGGGTTCCACCCCGAACTCCTCGGCCAGCAGCGCGCGGGCGTCGCGGTATGCGGCCAGCGCCTCCGCCTGTCGGCCGCACCGGTAGAGCGCCAGGATCAGCAGGTGGCGCAGCCCTTCCCGGAGCGGGAACTCGGCCACCAGCTCCACCAGCCGGGTCGCCGCGTCCACGTGCCGGCCCAGTTCGAGTTCCAGCTCGACCATGGTCTCCAGGGCGGCGGCGCGGCTCTCCAGCAGCCGCTCCCGGGCCGCGTCGAAGGCCGGTCCGGTCAGGCCGCCCAGCGGCTCGCCCCGCCACAGCGCCGTGGCTTCGCGCAGCACCGCGACGGCTTCGAGCAACCGCCGCTCGGCGCGCAGGTCGTGCGCGCGGGACACCTGCCGGGCGAAGACGTCCGTGTCGAGGCTGCCCTCGGCCGCCGCCAGCACGTAACCGGCCGGGGTCAGCGTGATCAGGCGGCCCGGGTTGCGCGGCGAGTGCTCGGGGTCCAGCGCACGGCGCAGGCCCGCGACGTACTTCTGCACCACGTTCGGCCCGTTCTCGGGCGGTTCGGACTGCCAGACCGCGTCGATGATGGCGGCGGGGGCGACCGGCCGGTTGGCGTGCAGCACCAGCATCGCCAGCACCGCCCGCTGCTTGCCGGGTCCCAGGTCGAGTTCCGTGCTGCCGTGCCACGCCCGCAGCGGGCCCAGCAGTTCGAAGCGCAGCGGTCGGTCGGTCACGGTCCCCCCTGTCGGCTGGCGCGGGCGACACCTGCCCGAGCGGCGTTGACCTGGACTGACGTGATCACGGCAGCCGGAGCGCAGCAGTCGGCAGCATAGCGGCAGCGCGGCGGCCGTCGGTGTGGCCACCATGGTCACCGTTGGCGGAGCGGCCCGGCCCGGAGTCAGGGGGTACGGGGGCGGCCGGCGCGGCGTGCCGACGTCGTGGCGGCCGTCTCCCCGGCGGCCGGTTCCGGGCGCCCGCGAACGACCCGTACGGCCGGACGACGGCTCGAAGGTTTGTGACTTCCTGCCCGATTCTGCCGGTTCGCTTCCCCGGGGGTGACGATTCGCCGTGCGATGCGCCTACGATGGGTCGGCAGACTGTCTAGGGAGCGATGAACACCCGTGTCGATTTTCGAGAAGATCCTCCGTGCCGGTGAGGGGCGGATGCTCCGCCGGCTCAAGGCCATCGCCGACGCCGTCAACTCCATCGAGGAGAACTACGTCGATCTGAGCGATGACGAGCTGCGGGCACTGACCGACCAGTACCGCGAGCGTCTCGCCGACGGGGAGACCCTGGACGACCTGCTCCCCGAGGCGTTCGCCACGGTGCGCGAGGCCGCCAAGCGGGTGCTGCACAAGCGGCACTACGACGTGCAGATCATGGGCGGTGCGGCGCTGCACTTCGGCAACATCGCCGAGATGAAGACCGGTGAGGGCAAGACCCTGGTGTCCACCCTGCCGGCCTATCTCAACGCGCTGGCCGGCAAGGGCGTGCACGTCATCACGGTCAACGACTACCTGGCCCAGCGTGACGCCGAGTGGATGGGGCGCGTGCACCGCTTCCTCGGCCTGACCGTCGGGACGGTGCTGCCCAACCGCCCGGCCGACGAGCACCGCGCGGCCTACGACTGCGACATCACGTACGGCACGAACAACGAATTCGGCTTCGACTACCTGCGCGACAACATGGCCTGGTCGGCCGCGGACATGGTGCAGCGCGGCCACGGCTTCGCGATCGTCGACGAGGTCGACTCGATCCTCATCGACGAGGCCCGCACGCCGCTGATCATCTCCGGCCCGGCCGAGCAGTCGCAGCGGTGGTACGGCGAGTTCGCCGCGGTGGTGGCCCGGCTGGAGCGGGGCAAGGACGGTTCAGGCGACTACGAGGTCGACGAGTCCAAGCGCACCATCGCGGTGACCGAGCGGGGCGTCTCCCGGGTCGAGGACCGGCTGGGCATCGACAACCTCTACGAGTCGGTGAACACCCCGCTGGTCGGCTACCTGAACAACGCCATCAAGGCCAAGGAGCTGTTCAAGCGGGACAAGGACTACATCGTCTCCGACGGCGAGGTCCTGATCGTCGACGAGTTCACCGGCCGCATCCTGCACGGCCGCCGCTACAACGAGGGCATGCACCAGGCGATCGAGGCCAAGGAAGGCGTCGAGATCAAGCAGGAGAACCAGACCCTGGCGACGGTCACCCTGCAGAACTACTTCCGCATGTACGAGAAGCTCTCCGGCATGACCGGCACGGCGCAGACCGAGGCGGGCGAGTTCAACAAGGTCTACAACGTCGGCGTGGTGACCATCCCGACGCACCGCCCGATGGTCCGGCAGGACAAGTCGGACGTCATCTACAAGACCGAGAAGGCGAAGTTCCAGGCGGTCGTCGAGGACATCGCCGAGCGCCACGCCACCGGCCAGCCTGTGCTGGTCGGCACGGTCTCGGTGGAGAACTCCGAGATCCTGTCGCAGCTGCTGCGCCGCAAGGGCATCCCGCACGCGGTCCTCAACGCGAAGTACCACGCCCGCGAGGCGGAGATCATCGCGCAGGCGGGCCGCAAGGGCGGCGTCACGGTGGCCACCAACATGGCCGGTCGTGGCACGGACATCCTGCTCGGCGGCAACCCCGAGTTCCTCGCCGCGGCGGAGCTGCGCCAGCGGGGGCTCACCGAGGAGGAGCACGGCGACGACTACTACAAGGCGCTCGAGGAGATCCTCCCCACCTGGGAGGAGGCCTGCGCGGCCGAGGCCGAGGAGGTCACCGGCGCGGGCGGCCTCTACGTGCTGGGCACCGAGCGGCACGAGTCCCGCCGCATCGACAACCAGCTGCGCGGTCGCGCCGGCCGGCAGGGTGACCCGGGCGAGTCGCGGTTCTACCTGTCGCTGCAGGACGACCTGATGCGCCGGTTCCGCTCCGGCGCGGTCGAGGCGGTCATGGACCGCTTCAACATCCCGGACGACGTGCCGATCGAGTCGAAGATGGTGACCCGCCAGATCCGGGGCGCGCAGACGCAGATCGAGGCCCAGAACGCCGAGATCCGCAAGAACGTGCTCAAGTACGACGAGGTCATGAACAAGCAGCGCCAGGTGGTCTACGCCGAGCGCAAGCGCGTGCTCGACGGCGAGGACCTGCACGACCAGGTCGACTCGATGATCGACGACGTGGTCGCGGCGTACGTCACCGGCGGCACCGTCGGCACCGGCAAGGAGTACGCCGAGGACTGGGATCTCGACCAGCTGTGGACCAACCTGAAGCAGCTGTACCCGGTCACCATCACGCTGGAGGAGCTGGAGGAGGAGACGGGCGCCGAGCGCACCACCTTCGACCACGAGTTCCTCGTCGAGCGGATGAAGCAGGACGCGCACGACGCGTACGACCGCCGCGAGCAGCAGCTCGGCCCGGAGGCGATGCGCGAGCTGGAGCGTCAGGTGCTGCTGGCCGTCATCGACCGCAAGTGGCGCGAGCACCTCTACGAGATGGACTACCTCCAGGAGGGTGTCGGCCTGCGGGCGTACGCCCAGCGTGACCCGCTGGTCGAGTACCAGCGTGAGGGCTTCGACATGTTCGCCCAGATGATGGAGGGCATCAAGGAGGAGGCCGTCGGCTTCCTGTTCAACCTGGAGGTCCAGGTCGAGCAGGCACCGGCCGAGCCTTCCTCGCCGGGCGTGCCGCTGCCCAACGGCGAGTCGCACGTCGAGGTCCGGGCCAAGGGCCTGGGTCAGCGGCAGCAGCCGCAGCGTGTGCAGTACACCTCGCCGACGATCGACGGCGCGGCGGGCGCGGGTTCGCCGCAGGTGCAGCAGGCTCCGGCACTCGGCATCGGCGGCAACGGCGACGGCGGCCGCAAGCCGTCCCCGCGCAGCGGTGGCCGCGGCGCGGTGGCCGCTCCGGCCTCCCGCAACAGCCCCTGCCCCTGTGGCTCGGGCAAGAAGTACAAGCGCTGCCACGGCGCTGCCTGACCCACCGACTGCGGCACAGCGAAGAAGGACCGGCCCTCGGGCCGGTCCTTCTTCGTATGGAGCCCGGAACGGGCGGCGCGGATCGATGGGGTGCAGCCGCCCGCCCCGGGGTCAGAGGAGCACCAGGAGGGCGGTGCAGCGCCAGGTTGTGCTGTCGCGTTCCAGGCGGTAGGCGACCGACCAGGTGGTGCGGCCGTCGCTGAGCACCGCGGCGACCTCGGCGATTCCCGGGCGGGGCTCGCAGGTGCGCAGCTGGCGGCGGCGGACGGGGCGGCGCGGGGAGCCGGCGGGCACGGCTTGCCGGAGCGCGGCCAGCCGGCGCAGGCTGCGGGACAGCTCGTCGAGCAGGGTATTGGCCTCGGTGACGCGCAGCAGCGGGCGCAGCTGGCCGGGGGAGCGGAAGCCGTTGAACAGCTCCAGGCACAGGTTCAGGAAGCGCAGCGCCGCGGTGTGGCACTCAGGCGAGGCTCCGGCGACGGCCTCCGGCGGGATGACCTCGCTGGGCTCGGGCCGGGCCGGCCGGTAGGTGGTGGGGCGCAGCTCGTCGTCGAACGGCGGGTCGAGCGGGGGCGCGCGATGGATGCGGACGGATCCGGCCGGTACGGCGAGTGCCGTCATCGGGACCACCACCTCTGATCTTGAGTTTGCTTGAGTTTGCCTCCGTTTGACATTTGTAGCCGGTGCACGAGGCATCGGTCAATGCCAATCTCGCGATCTTGGTGCGGGTGGGAGCCGGGCTGAGCCTCAGTCCTCGCCGCCGGTCAGCGGGTTGTCCTTCACGTACTGCTGGGCCTCGTCGTACAGCTGGGCGATGAACTCCTCCAGCCGGGACCGCTCCACCCGCCACTGGCCGCGCCCGCCCAGCCGGATGGCGGGGAGCTCGCCCCGCCGGACCAGCGCGTAGATCTGCGCCGTGGAGGTGCTGAGCTCCTCGGCGACCTGCTCCAAGGTGAGGAACCGGGGCAACGGCTGGGTCATGTCGGGGGATCTCCTGAATGGGGTCTGATTCCTTCGGTTGCCTCAGTTTGCCACCGGATGGTGTGACGCGGGAGTCCGGTGCCGCCGTGCGAGACTGTGCGCAGGCGAACGGGGACGGAAGGATCCGACGGTGGCGAACGATCTCGTGAGGGTGTACCTACCGGCGACGGTGAAGCTGGTGGCGGCGTTGCGTGACGCCGACGAGCTGCCCGGCGCGATCGCGCACGCGGTGACCCCGGCCCTGCGCGAGTGGTATGCCGAGGGCGACGAGGAGGAGCTGGAGTACGTCGCCTTCATGCGGGCCGCCCAGGACGCGCTGCGCCTGCTGCGTGACGACCCGTCCGCGCCCCGGCGACGCGTGGTGGTCTCCGCCGACGTGCCCGCCAGCCAGGTGATCACCGAGAGCCGGGATCTGGGCACCAGCTCGGTCCGGCTGAACGGCGCCGTGCGCCGCACTGCGATCGCCGCGTTCCACGTGGACGAGCCCGAGGCGGAGCCGGTGGTGGCCGAGGCCGCCGAGGTGGTCGAGCGCGCCGCGGGCGGCGACCCGGACGCGCAGTTCACCGTCGACTCCGCCGAGGACCTGGACCTGCTCTGGTACGCACCGGAGGAGCTCGACGAGCTCCTCCGGTGAGGGTGCTCAGTCCCGGACGGCCTTCGGCAGGCTCCGGCCGTACGCGATGGTCGTGGTGAGCGCGCCGACGAACAGCACGACCAGTCCGGTGTTCAGGCGCGAGGCCGCGATGAAGGACAGGATCTCGCTGTCCGCCGAGATGTCCGCCTCGGCGAGGGACAGCAGCTGGGCGACGCCCAGGCGGGTGCAGAACTCGGCAACGATCAGCAGCAGCCCGGCGGCCGCGCCCGCGGCGAGGTAGACCGGCCACTTGGCGGTGTCCCCGCTGCGCGCGGCTGCGCGCCGGATGCGCCAGTACGCGGCGAGTCCGGCGATCAGGCCCGCGATGATCGCGGTGGTGCCGGCCAGCAGCCCGTTCGCGGAGTAGCGCTCGGCCGCGGTGTCGCCGCTGCCGAACGCGTTCAGCAGCGGTGTGGAGAACAGCGCCACCACGTTGAGGAAGATCAGCACCAGCAGCGCCGCGGACAGGCCCGCCGCCATGATGCGGGCCGGGCGGATCGCGCCCAGCGCCCCGCCGAGCGCGCCGGCCACCCCGACGGCGACGGCCACCACACCCACGGCGCGCGCCGACATGCCGTACGCCAGCAGGACGGCACCGCTGGCCAGCGTGCCGGTCAGCAGGCCGGCCGCGGTGCCCACGGCCCAGCGGCCGACGCCGCGCTCGGCCCACGGCTTGCGGCGGCCCAGCGCGAGCGTGGACCACAGCCCGACCGCCGCCCCGGCGAGCAGGTTGGCCTGGATGACCTGCGGCAGCAGGATCGCCGCCATGACCAGGCTCCAGTCGCCCGCCTCACCGGTGAACGCGGTGCGGTAGAAGAGCAGCGTCACCAGGAGCCACGCCAGGGCGGAGAAGGCCAGCCAGCCGGTCGTGGACGGCGCGCGCGGCGGGGTCGGCGCGGCGGGCGGCTCCGCGCCGGCCTTGCGCGGGGGCTCGGTGGACGTGGCGGTCGCGGGCTCGGTCATCGTGGTCTCCTGTTGGACGACAGTGGGCCTGCCGACGGCATGGTGCTCGCCGTGGCGGCCCCGTGTCGGAAGGGCCTGGACGGCTGGCTCGGGGCCGCCGGTGGGACCGGTCCGGCCGACCGGCCCGCCGACGAGACGGCAGGCGTGGACGGGCGGGGTCCCATGCTCCGGCGACCTAGCCTAGCCAGGCCGGAGGGGTGGGTAGGCTGGAGCGGTAGGGCGGGCCCGGTGACCAGGACCGGAACGCGGCCGACCCGGTGGTCGCCGACCCCGTCATGGTCGAACGGATCACATGTCTGCCGCCGGGCCGGGCTGTGGCGGTACTTTGCGTGCAAGTATGCAAAGAACGTTGCCGTACCTTCCGACCGGAGGAGCCATCGATGGACGCCGTATCCGTGGTGCCCGAGCCGCACAACGAGCCGGTGCACACCTACGCACCGGGCAGCGCTGAGCGATCCCGCCTGCACAAACGTCTCGGGGAGCTCGCCTCGGAGCAGCTCGAACTGACGATGACCATCGACGGGCAGCAACGTATGGGTGGCGGCAACGCGATCCACGTCGTCCAGCCGCACAAGCACTCGCATGTGCTGGGAGTCACCCACAATGCCACCAACGCCGATGCGGTGGCGGCGGTGACGGCCGCGAAGAAAGCCGCCCCTCTTTGGCGTGATATGTCCTTCGACGATCGCGCCGCGATCTTCCTGAAGGCCGCCGATCTGCTCTCCGGACCGTGGCGCGACACCCTCAACGGCGCCACCATGCTCGGCCAGTCGAAGACCGTCCAGCAGGCGGAGATCGACTCGGCCTGCGAGCTGATCGACTTCCTGCGCTTCAACGTGCACTTCGGCCGCAAGCTGCTGGCCGAGCAGCCGGTCTCCTCGCCCGGCGTGTGGAACCGCTTCGACCACCGCCCGCTGGAGGGCTTCGTCTACGCGGTCACCCCGTTCAACTTCACCGCCATCGCTGGCAACCTGCCGGCGACCCCGGCCCTGATGGGCAACACGGTGGTCTGGAAGCCGGCGCACACCCAGCAGTTCTCGGCGCACTTCCTGATGCGGCTGTTCGAGGAGGCGGGCCTGCCCCCGGGCGTCATCAACATGGTGACCGGCGACGGCCTGGCCGTCTCCGAGGTGGCCCTGGCCGACCCGGACCTGGCCGGCATCCACTTCACCGGTTCCACCCGCGTCTTCCAGCACCTGTGGAAGCAGATCGGCGACAACATCGCCGGCTACCGCTCCTACCCGCGCATCGTCGGCGAGACCGGCGGCAAGGACTTCATCGTCGCGCACCCGTCGGCCGACCCGGCCGCGCTGGTCACCGCGATGGTCCGGGGCGCGTTCGAGTATCAGGGCCAGAAGTGCTCGGCCGCGTCGCGGGCGTACGTGCCGCGCTCGCTGTGGGAGTCCGGTGTGCGCGACCAGCTCGTCGCCGACACCGAGTCGCTGACGTACGGCGACGTGACCGACTTCCGCAACTTCGGCGGCGCGGTGATCGACGAGCGCTCGTTCGCCCGGCTGTCCGCGGCGCTGGAGAAGGCCAAGGCGTCGGAGTCCTGCGACATCATCGCGGGTGGCGAAGCCGACGACAGCACCGGCTACTTCGTGCAGCCGACCGTGATCGTCTGCACCGACCCGACCAACGAGGTGTTCACCACCGAGTACTTCGGGCCGATCCTGGCCGTCTACGTCTACGACGACGCGGACTTCGCCTCGGTCGTCAAGCAGATGGAGAGCGTCGCCCCGTACGCGCTGACCGGCGCGATCTTCGCGCAGGACCGGCGGGCGCTGGAGTGGCTGTCGCACGAGCTGCGCTTCGCCGCGGGCAACTTCTACCTCAACGACAAGCCGACCGGCGCGGTCGTCGGCCAGCAGCCCTTCGGCGGCGGCCGGGCCTCGGGCACCAACGACAAGGCGGGCTCCTGGCACAACCTGATCCGCTGGATGTCCCCGCGGACGATCAAGGAGACGTTCGTCCCGCCGACCGACCACCGCTACCCGCACATGGACACCGACCACCCGCGTCCGTGACCCGTTGACCGGGAAAGGGGCTGTATCCAGGCGATACAGCCCCTTCTTCCATATATGTCCGAGTACCGTGGCTGCGTGCAGAGCTTCGGGGAGCAGGGTGGACGCCTGACCTACGGCGCCTACCTGCGTGTGCCCGAGCTGCTGTCCCAGCAGGTGCCCCAGTCCGCCCCCGCCGCCCACGACGAGCTGCTGTTCATCACCATCCACCAGGCGTACGAGCTGTGGTTCCAGCTGCTGCTGCACGAGCTGGCCGACGCCCGGGACCGGATGCTGGCGGGGGAGAGCTACCTGCCGCGGGTGCGCCTGGAGCGCTGCCACGCGGTCGAGGTGCTGCTCGTCGGTCAGGTCGACGTCATCGACACGATGACCCCGCAGGACTTCCTCGCCTTCCGCACGCTGCTCGCGCCCGCCTCCGGGTTCCAGTCCGCTCAGTTCCGCGAGATCGAGTTCATCTCCGGCCTCAAGGACCCGGGCTTCCTGGAGCGGCTGCGCGGACTGTCCCCGGCCGAGCAGGAGCGGCTGCGCCGCCGGCTGGCCGAGCCGACGCTCTGGGACGGCTACCTGGCGCTGCTCGCCGCGCACGGCTTCGCGGTCGGCTCCGACGGCGAGGTGCTGGCCGCCCTGGTCGCCATCGCGCGCGACCGGGAGCGGCACGGCGCGCTCTGGGACCTGGCCGAGGCGCTGATCGCCCACGACCAGGCGTGGTCGCTGTGGCGAGCCCGGCACGTGCTGATGGCCGAGCGCCAGATCGGCAGCAAACCCGGCACCGGCGGCTCCGCGGGCAGTCCCTACCTGCGCTCGCGCCTGGACACCCGTTTCTACCCCGCCCTCTGGTCCCTGCGCGCCGCGCTCTGACCGCCCGCCGGCCCGGGCATGGTCCGAGATCGTCCGATTTGCCGGGCAACTGGGCGAATAGCTGATCAAGATGCGCACGACTGCCGGGCAAGTTGGACGATCTTGAGGATGCGGTCGGGGCCGGTCGCCGGATGTGGAGATCGTCGTTTCGGGTCAGGAAGTGGGGTGTGGGCCGAGGTTCTGACCGGAAACGGCGATCTTCGCCAAGGATCTTGTGGACCGGGCTGTGGATATGTCGGGTTTGGGGTGATGGTGGAGGGGCTGGGCAAGATCGAGTGGGTGTGGGCGGGGGCGAAAAGGGGCGACACGCCGAGGGGAGAGATATCGGGCGGTTTGTGTTATCCCGTCAGGCGGGACTTCGGAGGCAGGAAACGGACATATTCCTGTCTGATCAGACAGTCGGAAAGGGACTGTCCGGCGGGGAATGTGCACTGTGGATGGGCCGATATCCTGGACAGAAGGCTGGGAAAGTGGCAGCGTTGAGTCATGGCAGAGGTAGGAATCAACGCTACTGCGGCGGCCGTGCTCGGCCTGCTGCACGATGGACCCATGACCGGTGGCCAGCTGATGGCCGCGGCCGAGCGCCGGCTCAGCCCGTACTGGTCGATGACCCGGTCCCAGGTCTACCGCGAACTGCCGGTCCTCGCCGAGCTCGGCTACGTCAAGCTCGGCAAGCCCGGCCCGCGGGCGAGCCAGCCCTACGCGATCACCGCGTCGGGCAAGCGCGCCTTCGCCCGCTGGCTGAACGAGGAGCCCGGCCGCGAGCTGGTGCGCAACCCGTACGCACTGCGTGTCGCGTTCGGATCCACGCACGCGACCAACCAGTTCGACTCGCTGCTCAACAGTGCCAACTCGCACCACACCGAGGCCCTCGCGGAGGCTCGCGAGCAGGCCAAGGAGGCCAAGAAGGAGGGCGACGACTTCACCGCGGCAGGGCTGGAGTTCGCCGTCGCCTACCACAAGGCCGCGCTGAACTGGCTGAAGACCGCCATCGCCAAGTAGCGCCTCAGCGCTGGGCGAGGTGCGGTCGCCCCTCCTCCAGTGCGGAACGCAACGCGGCAGCGGCGGCCGGCGACGCCCCGAGCGCGTCCAGTGCGAAAAGGCCCGCTCCCACCACCGGTGGCTGTGCGAGCACGGTCAACCGGGCCTTCGACGAGTGGGCCTTCACCCCCGCGTCCACGGCATCCTGCAGCAGTGAGTGCCGGGCGCGCAGCACACCACCGCCCAGGACCACGGCATACGGTTCCTCCCTCAGCCCGAGCCGGTCCGCGGCAACCGTCACCAATGAAGTGATCTCGGTCGCCTGACGCGCCACCACGCGCCGGGCGACCTCGTCACCCTGCCCGGCGACGGCGAACAGCACCTCGCTCAGCTCGATCAGGCGGTCCTGGCTGAGGCTGCCCAGGTGCAGGCCGGTGATCACATCGTTGACGGAGGCCTGCCCGAAGTGGGCGGCCACCGCACCGGCCAGCGCCGTGGCCGGCCCGCGACCGTCCTCGGCCCGCGCCGCATGCCACATCGCCAGCGAGGCCAGGTGCAGCCCGCCGCCCCAGTCACCGGAGATCGGACCCAGCGCCGGGAACCGGGCGGTGCGCCCGTCGGCGCTGCGCCCCACACAGTTGATTCCCGCCCCACAGACCACCGCGATCGCGTCCGGGCTGTCGGTGCCCGCCCGCAGCAGCGCGAACGTGTCGTTGTCCAGCCGGTATGACTCCGCCCAGCCGGTCACCGCGACCGCCTTCGCCGCCGCCTCCACCTCCTCCGGCAGGTCGAGACCGGACAGGTAGACCTCGGCGCGGGTGATGGGCACGGACGGGGGCATCTCGGCCACCCGCAGCGCCGCGCCGACCAACCGGTCCAGCAGCGCGACCGCCGTGTCCAGGCCGATGACCTGCGGGCACGATCCCGGCCCGCGGACGTAGCCGTGCACCCGCCCGTCCGAGTCGGCGAGCACAACGTCGGTTTTGGAGTTCCCGCCGTCGACGGCCAGGAACAGTTCCGGAGTGTTCATGCCTGCTCCTGGTTGCGCACGTGGGCGGTCCGGGCGCTCATCGGGCCCACGCCAGGTGGTCGGCGTTGGCGGCGAGCAGGCCCTGGGTGAGGGCCTCGGCGTACTCGTGCTGGCCGACCAGCGGGTGCGCGAGCAGCGCGGCGTAGACGCGGTCGCGGCCGCCGTGGACCGCGGCGCGCACGGCCAGCTCCTCGTACGCGGCGACGCCGGCGATGAGGCCGGACAGCTCGGGGCCGACCGGCGGGGCCGGGACCGGGGTCGCGCCGTCGCGGTCCACCCGGGCGCTGACCTCGATGACCGCGTTGTCGGGCAGGAACGGCAGGTGGCCGCCGTTGCGCAGGTTCACGGCGTGCACCGCGCCGTCGCCGGTGAGCAGCGAGGTGATCAGGCCGACGGCCGCCTCGGAGTAGAACGCCCCGCCCCGCTTGGACAGCAGGTCCGGTTTGGTGGTCAGGGCCGGGTCGGCGTACATCGTCAGCAGCTCGGTCTCCATCTCGGCGACCTTCTGCCCGCGCGTCGGCGCGCCGCGCTCCTCGCGCACGACCTCGTCGTGGGCGTAGAAGTAGCGCAGATAGTACGACGGCACGTTGCCGAGCAGCCGCAGCAGCGACGGCGGCAGTTGCACCGGCCGGGCCAGCTCGTCCAGGTGCCCCGCGAGCAGCTCGGGCAGCCGGTCGACGCCGTTGACGTAGGCGGCGCGCTCCCAGGTGAGGTGGTTCAGGCCGACGTGGTCCAGGGTGACCGCACCCGGCTCGACGCCCAGCAGCTGGGCGAACCGGCGCTGGAAGCCGATGGCCACGTTGCACAGGCCGACGGCCTTGTGCCCAGCGTCGAGCAGGGCCCTGGTGACGATGCCGACCGGGTTGGTGAAGTCGACGATCCACGCGCCGGGCGCGGCGAGCCGGGCCGCGCGCTCGGCCACGTCCAGCACGACCGGCACCGTGCGCAGCGCCTTGGCCAGGCCGCCCGCGCCGGTGGTCTCCTGCCCGACGCAGCCGCATTCCAGCGGGAAGGTCTCGTCGCTGATCCGGGCGGCCTGCCCGCCGACGCGCAGCTGCACGACGACCACGGCAGCGTCGGTCAGGCCCGCGTCGAGGTCGGTGGTCCAGGTCAGCGTGCCGGGGTGGCCGTGGTGGGCCATCAGGCGGCGGGCGTACGGGCCGATGACGTCCAGCCTGGGCCCGGCCGGATCGATCAGGCACAGCTCGGTGACGTCGAGGCTGCCGGCCAGCCGGGCGAACCCGTCGACCAGCTCGGGGGTGTAGGTGGACCCTCCACCCACGACTGCGATCTTCATGTGGTGCTCTCTCTGTTCATGCGGAGCCCGCTACTGAGTCATGCGGAGCCCGCTCCGCGGCCTTAATCGGTCGTCCGGCCTACGCTGCGCTACGGCCGTACACCGAGCGGCCGCTCCGACGGGCTCCTTGTTATGAGGGGTGGGTTAATCAGCGGGCCGGGATCGGCCGGGCGTTCAGGGAGTCGACCAGGGACTCGCGCACCGAGCGCAGGCCCGAGTCCATGGCGCCGAGCAGCACCGCGTCGTCGGTCAGCGCGGTGACCTCGACCGGGGTGCGCAGCGGGGTGTTGCGGTGGAAGGCCTCGGTGACCAGGTCGCGCAGCCGCGCGCCGCCGGCCTGGGCGACCTCGCCGGCCAGCACCACCAGCGGCGGATCGACCAGCGCGGCGACCACGGCCAGCACGACGGCGATGCGGTCGGCCAGCGCGCCGAGGAAGGCGGCCGCGGCGTCGGAGTCCGCGCGGGCGGCGTCGGCGACCATCTCCTCGGCGGTGGCCCCGGTGAAGCCGTGCGCCGCGCCCAGCGCCGCGACGGCCGGGCCGCCGGCCAGGCTCTGCAGGTCGCGGGGCTGGCCGGGAGCGGCCAGGCCGAGCGGCACGTAGCCGATCTCGCCCGCCCCGCCGGTGGCCCCGCGCAGCAGCGAGGTGCCGAGGTCGATCGCGCAGCCCAGGCCCGCGCCGAGCCAGAGCAGGGCGAAGCTGCCGCTGCCCGCGGCCGCGCCGCGGTGGCGCTCGGCGATCGCGGCCAGGTTCACGTCGTTGTCGGCGTCCACGGTCAGGTCCAGCGCGGCGGCCAGCTCGGTGACCAGCCCAGGGCGGCCCCAGCCGGTGACGTCGATGTGCCGGATCGTGCCGGTCCCCGGGTCGTACGAGCCGGGCACGCCCAGCTGCAGGTGGGTGACGCGGTCGCGGCCGGCGCGGGCGCACAGGTCGGCGGCGATCGCCCGGACGGTGCCGACCGGGTCTCCGTCGGCCGGGTCGCTCGGGTACGCCGCGCGGGCGAGCACCGCCCCGCCGAGATCGCACAGCGCCGCCTCGAACGGGGCGTGTAACGTCTCGCTCACGTCCCGTACCGAGATCGCCAGCACCGTCGCGGCGGCCGGGTTGACCGCGTACACCTCCGCGTTGGGGCCGGGCCCGCCGCTGGTGTGGCCCACGACGACCGCCAGTCCCGCCTCGGTGAGCGTGCGCAGCACGTCGGAGGTGGTCGGCTTGGACAGCCCGGTCAGTTCCCGCAGCTCCCCACGGGTGAGCGTGCCCCGGTCGATGAGCAGCGCCATGGTCGCGCTCTCGTTCATGGCCCGGAGCAGCTTGGACGAACCGGCGAGCCGTGCCACGTGCCCTCCTCGTAATAGGAAAGTAGATTTACTATTGTCGGCGACCGTGGCCGCTGTCAAGTCGCGGGTGCGCCCCGGAAAACCGTGCGGCGGGTGCCACTAGTCTTGTGGATGTGACTGCCGACTACGCCGATCAGCTCAAGAACCTTGACGCGACCATGCGCAACATCGAGTCCGTGCTCGACATCAACCGGCTGCGCCGGGACAAGGAGCGGCTCGAGGAGGCGGCCTCGGCCCCGGACCTGTGGGACGACCAGGCCAAGGCGCAGGAGGTCACCTCGCAGCTGGCGTACGCCACCGGTGAGATCAACAAGCTGACGAAGCTGCGCGGGCGGATCGACGACGTCGCGGTGCTGATGGAACTGGCCGAGGCCGAGAACGACGCGTCCTCCATGGCCGAGGTCGGCACCGAGCTGACCTCCCTGGCGAAGGCGGTCGAGGAGCTGGAGGTGCGCACCCTGCTCTCCGGCGAGTACGACTCGCGTGAGGCGCTGGTCGCCATCCGGGCCGGCGCGGGCGGCGTGGACGCGGCGGACTTCGCCGAGATGCTGTTGCGCATGTATCTGCGCTGGGCCGAGCGCCACGGCTACGCGACCGAGGTCTACGACACCTCGTACGCCGAGGAGGCGGGGCTGAAGTCGGCCACGTTCGCGGTGAAGGCGCCGTACGCGTACGGCACGCTGTCGGTCGAGTCGGGCACCCACCGCCTGGTCCGGATCAGCCCGTTCGACAACCAGGGCCGCCGCCAGACCAGCTTCGCCGGGGTCGAGGTGCTGCCGGTGGTGGAGCAGACGGACCACATCGACATCCCCGAGAACGAGATGAAGGTCGACGTCTACCGCTCCAGCGGTCCCGGCGGGCAGAGCGTCAACACCACCGACTCGGCGGTGCGCATCACGCACATCCCGACCGGCATCGTGGTGACCTGCCAGAACGAGAAGTCCCAGCTGCAGAACAAGGCCTCGGCGCTGCGCGTGCTGCAGGCCCGCCTGCTGGAGCGCAAGCGCCAGGAGGAGCGGGCCAAGATGGAGGGCCTGAAGACCGACGCGGCGGGCTCCTGGGGCGACCAGATGCGCTCGTACGTGCTGCACCCGTACCAGATGGTCAAGGATCTGCGCACCGAGTTCGAGACCGGCAACCCGACCGCGGTCTTCGACGGCGAGATCGACAACTTCGTCGAGGCCGGCATCCGCTGGCGCAAGCAGAACGAGCTTGAAGCCGCTGCCTGATCGGCTGAGTGAGCCTCGCTCCGCCCGGCTGTCCGTGCAGCCGGGCGGAGTTTTTTCATGTATGGACATCGCTGGCGTTTCGCCCGCGCGGGTGACCCGACTACTGTCGGTGACAGTTGATCACGGCTAGATCACGGAATTTTCCGGGAACATTCACGGCAATACCGGCATCTCAACCCCTGCGGGCTTGGCGAAACGGCGACACCGCGTAGACTCTCCGCCGTGATTCGACTTGAGCACGTGACTAAGACCTACCCGAAGGCGTCCCGGCCCTCACTGGACGACGTGTCGGTCTCGATCGAGAAGGGTGACTTCGTCTTCTTCATCGGTCCGTCCGGCTCCGGCAAATCAAGCATCGTCAAGCTGATGCTGCACGAGATCAAGCCCAACAAGGGCAAGGTCTTCGTGAACGGCAAGGAGATCAGCTCCATGCGGTCGTGGAAGATCCCCAGCTTCCGCCGCTCGATCGGCTGTGTCTTCCAGGACTTCCGGCTGCTGCCGAACAAGACGGCCTACGAGAACGTCGCGTTCGCGCTCGAGGTCATCGGCAAGTCCAAGGCGGTCGCCCGCCGCGTGGTGCCCGAGGTGCTGGAGCTGGTCGGCCTCGGCGGCAAGGAGCACCGCTACCCGCACGAGCTCTCCGGTGGCGAGCAGCAGCGTGTCGCGGTGGCGCGCGCGTTCGTGAACCGGCCGCTGATCCTGCTGGCCGACGAGCCCACCGGTAACCTCGACCCGGACACCTCCATCGAGATCATGCGCCTGCTGGACCGGATCAACCGGACCGGCACGACCGTCGTGATGGTCACCCACGACTCGAACATCGTCAACCAGATGCGCCGCCGCGTCATCGAGATCGAGGGCGGCCGGATCGTCCGCGACCAGGCCCGTGGTGTGTACGGCTGAGCCGTCACCCCCTGAGCCCCTGTCCCTGACGACCTGACCGTCTCCCCCGGAGGATTTCCCCCGATGCGTGCGAAGTATGTCCTGGCTGAAATGCTGGTCGGGCTGTGGCGCAACGTCACGATGACCATCGCCATGATCATTACGATGATCGTGTCGCTCTCCATGCTCGGCGCCAGCCTGCTGATGTACATGCAGGTCGACGAGATGAAGGGCCACTACTACGAGCAGGTCGAGGTCTCCATCTACCTGGAGAAGACCATCGACGACACGCAGCGGTCCGAGATCAAGTCGAAGCTCGACAGCGACCCCCTGGTCAAGAGCGTGCTCTGGGAGACCAAGGAGATGGCGTACGAGAACTTCAAACAGCAGTTCCGTGACGCCCCCGACCTGGTCAACGCGATCGGCGCGGACGAGCTGCCCGAGTCGTTCCGGGTCGCGCTGAAGGACCCGCAGAAGTTCGACCAGATCAACGCCACCTACGCCGGTCTGGCGGGCGTGGACACGGTCGTCGACCAGCAGAAGCTGCTGCAGAAGATCTTCGACATCCTGGGCTCGATCCAGAACCTGTCGCTGGTCGTCGCCGGCTTCATGGGGCTGGCCGCCCTGCTGCTGGTCGCCAACACCATCCAGGTCGCCGCGTACAGCAAGCGGCGTGAGGTCGCTGTCATGAAGCTGGTCGGCGCGTCGAACTGGTTCATCCAGGCGCCGTTCGTGCTCGAGGCGGTCTTCGCGGCGCTGCTGGGCTCGATCCTGGCCTGGGTGATGCTGGTCGTCGGCAAGATCGTGCTGATCGACGGCAAGCTGGCCGCGCTGACCGACCTGTTGCTACCGGTGAGCTGGGGCAACGTCAACCTGATGCTGCCGATCCTGGCGGGCATCGGCTCGGTGGTCAGCGCCGTCACCGCCTGGGTCACCCTGCGCTTCTACATCCGCGTCTAGTCGCGGCGACGCACGTCGACGGCCCGCCCCCGGCTTCGGGGGTGGGCCGTCACCTTTTCTGCGCCACTCCTGTTGAATGTCGGTTTTGCCGTGTATCAGGGCATATGTCGGCAGTAGGGTAATCGGGACAGGCGAGGGAGGTCCCGTGCGCTGGCGACTGGTGCAGGTGGTGTTCGTCCTGCTGACCGCTGTGGCGGTCGGCCTGCCGGCACATGCCGCCCCCGACGACCTGAAGAAGGACAAGAAGCGCGTCGACGCCGAGCTGGCCAGGACCGGGGCCCTGCTGGAGGCGCTGTCGGCGAAGGCGCGCACCGCCGCGACGGAACTCGCCGAGGCCAACGCCGCGATGCCCGCCGCGCAGGAGCGCATCGCCACGACCCGGGCTGCCGTGGTGGTGGCCGAGACCAAGGCCGCGTCCGCCCAGCGGCGTGCCGACCAGGCCACCGCCGCCTGGGCCGTCACCGACCAGGCCTACCAGGCATCGGTACGGCAGGTCCAGGAGGGCCGGGACCGGTTCGCCCGGTTCGCCGTGGCCACCCTGCACGGTTCCAACCTCACCGAGTTCAACGTGCTCATGGCCGCGACCCGGCCGCAGGAGTTCCTGGACCGCGGCAACTTCATCAGCCAGATCGGCCGCATCCGGCGCGACGCGATCGACGATTACGTCGCCGCCCGCCGAGCCGCCAAGCAGATCACCAGCGACGCCGAGCTGAAGCGCCGGGAGGCCGCCGACGCGGCCCGCATCGCCCGCGCGGCGCTTCTCGCGGCCGAGAAGGCCCGTCAGGATGCCGAGCAGGCCCGGCGCGACCTGGACACGCTGGCCGCTCGGCAGAAGAAGGCGATCGAGACGACCAAGGCCGAGAAGGCCGAGGCCCAGCGGCACTACCAGGAGGTCAAGGAGCAGAGCGAGCGCATCGCCGACGAACTGCGGGTCTGGGAGGGGCAGTACGGCAAGCTCGTGCCGATCCTGCGCCCCGGGGCGAAGTTCCTCATGCCGACGAAGGGCTGGAAGTCCAGTGACTTCGGCAACCGCTTCGACCCGTACTACGGCGTCTGGCAGTTGCACGCCGGCGTCGACATCGCCGCGGGCGGCGGCCAGCCCATCTTCGCGGCGGCGGGCGGCACGGTCAGCAGCGCCGGCTGGCTCGGCGGGTACGGCAACTACACCTGCATCACCCACGGCAAGACCGGTGGCAAGGTCATCTCCACCTGCTACGCCCACCAGTCCAAGATCCTGGTGAAGGTCGGCGACAAGATCCGCGGCGGCCAGCTCATCGGCAAGGTCGGCACCACCGGCGCCTCCACCGGCTTCCACCTCCACTTCGAGGTCCGCCAGAACGGCAACCCCATCCAACCCTTGAACTGGCTCCCCGGCTGCCTCTGTTGAGGGTGAGGAGCTATCTCGATCGCGGTTCGGTCTTGCTGATCGGTAGCATTGTCGGGTTGCCGTGATCGAGGAGAGGAGGGCCGTCATGCCGCGGGAGAAGGGGCGCAAGGTCATCGCGTCGAACCGCAAGGCGTACCACGACTACACCATCCTCGAGACGTTCGAGGCGGGCATCGCCCTGATGGGCACCGAGGTGAAGTCGCTGCGGGCCGGGCGGGCGTCGCTGGTCGACGCGTTCGGCCAGGAGCGCGACGGCGAGCTCTACCTGCACGCGCTGCACATCCCCGAGTACGCCATGGGCACGTGGACCAACCACGCGCCGCGGCGCACCCGCAAGCTGCTGCTCAAGCAGAAGGAGATCGTGCACCTGATCACCAAGACCCGCGAGGGCGGCCTGACCATGGTGCCGCTGTCGATGTACTTCAAGGACGGCTGGGCCAAGGTCGAGATCGGGCTGGCGCGGGGTAAGAAGACGTACGACAAGCGCCAGGACATCGCCAAGCGTGATTCCGACCGGGAGATCAGCCGCGAGCTCGGCCGCCGTGCCAAGGGCATGAGGTAGGTCCGATCCGGGCCGGCTGACGAGGTCGCGCATCCGTTGCCACGGCACGGGTCGGATGGCCGATCGCGGAGGCGGGCGCGGGGACGGTAGCCTCGCGGGTCGTGAGCAAGCATCGGCTGCACGAGGACGACGAGACCACCATGCTGCCCCGCGTCGTCGCGGGGCCCGTGGCCGACGAGCCTGACCCGGCCGTTCACGTGCGGCAATCGGCCGTGGCGGAGCCCGACCTGGCGGATCGCGATCTGCCGCCGCTGGAGGGGTCCTCCCCGCGAAGGTCCGGGCGGCAGCCGCTGGTGATCGGCGTGGCGACCATGTGCCTGCTCGTGTCGGGCGCGGCCGCCTGGGCGCTGGCCAAGCCGACACCGCAGCCGTCGCTGGTGCTGCCCACCGGCGGGCCGAGCGCCACCGGAGCGGGCTTCACCGACGGCTTCGGCGTGATGACGCCCAGCCCCGAGGCTTCATCCGGGGCCGCGCCTGTCCGGCCGACCGCCTCCGCTTCCGCGGCGGCCACGGTCTCGCCCGCGGTGAGCCCCGCTCCGGGGAGCAGCGGACCCCGCCCGCCGAGCCCGCCCGCTGCCCCGCCGCCGCCGCCTGCCGGTGGCACCGCGAGTGCGACGTACCACGTGGACAGCTGGGGTGGCGGCTACGTCATCTCCGTGCAGGTGCGCAACACGGGCGGCACCCCGCTGGCCTGGACGGTGCGGATCCAGCTGCCGCCGGGTGCCACCGTCGACGGGGACTGGGAGGCCGACCGGTCCGGTCAGGACGGTGCGTGGGTCTTCACCCCCGAACGCGGCGACCTCGCTCCCGGAGCGTCGTTGAGCTTCGGTTTCATCGGCCGGCGCGGACCGGGCCCCTTCCCGGTCACCTGCACGGTCAACGGCGTCGCCTGCCAGGCTGGCTGAGCGATGGCTTAACTCCGCCCTAAAGCACGCGGCAGGTGGGCGAAACCGGCTCTAATATTCGGCGCGTGACCGTGCTGCGACTCGATGTGGAGCTCCCTTATCCGGTGGAGCTGGTGTGGCAGGCGCTGACCGATCGTCGGCTGCTCGGCGAGTGGTTCCTGCAGACCGACCTGATGCCGGTGGCGGGCGGGGTGTATCGGGCCTTTCCCGGCACCGATCTGCCGGGCTTCACGGCGCCGTTCGACGTGGACGTGGTCGAGGTGGTGGGCCCGACCCGGCTGGTGCTGCGCTGGCGCGGCGAGCAGCTGCACGCCGACGTGGTCTGGGAGCTGTCCACGGTCGCCGGGGGCAGCCGCCTGCGGATCAGCCAGACCGGTTTCCTCGGCATCGGCGGCCAGGTGCGCCGGGCCGAACTGCAGCGGGCGTACGCGACGATGTTCGAGCAGCGGCTGCCCGCCCTGCTGGCCCGGCAGGAGCAGGCCGCGTTGCCGGTCCGCCGCCGGCGCAGCGTGGACATCTACGATGCCGCCGACATGCCGCGCCGCCCCACGGCCACGACGTCCGCGCTCACGGCGGAGCAGCACGTCCGTCAGCCCGCCGGATCCACGGCGGACAGCCCCACGGCGCCGCCGGATCCGGCCGAGCTCCCCTCGGCGGCAGCCGACCCCGAAAACCGCTCCACGGCGATCCTCGACCCGCGTACGCCGCCCCCGGCGGACGGCGGCCCAGGAGTCGAGGCCGCCGACCGCGAGCCGAGCACACGGCTCGCGGCGGACCCTGACGCGGACCTCCCCGCTCAGGACGGCCCCACATCGCGTACCTCGGGCCTGGTGAGCCGGGTGTCCCACATGCCGGTGGACCGGCGGCTGCGGCTGCTGTCGGCGGCCGGCGCGATGGTGCTCACCGTGCTGGCGGTCACCGCGGTGGCGACGCTGGTGCTGCGCTCGCCCGATCCCGGGGCCGACCCGCTCGGCAGTGACCGGAGCCCCTGGTCGGGCGTGCAGGCGGGGGAGTCCAGGACGCTCCCGCCGACGGCCGGCCCGGCGAGCCCGGCCGCTTCGCCGAGCGGGACGGTCACGACCTCCCGACGGGCCTCTCCGTCGCCCGCGGCAGCCCCGCCGGACGGTCCGGGCGCCACGGAGGTCGGCGGCGTGGCTCCGGCCGTCTCATACCGGACACTCGAAACTTGGAGCGGCGGCTACATCGGAGAGATCACCATCCGCCCGACCGCCGCGGTCGACGGCTGGTCTGCCGTCATCATGCTTCCCGCGAAGGCCCAGGTGACCAGCGCGTGGGACCGGATGGACTTCCGGCAGACCGGCCTCAGGGTGACGTTCACGCCACAGGCCGTGCACCGCGAGCTGCCTGCCGGACAGGACTTCGTCTTCGCCTTCCAGGTCGGCGACCCGTCCGGTGCGGCGCGGCCCAGAAGCTGCGAGGTCGAGGGCGTGAGCTGCGCGGAGCTGTAGGCGTCGCTGTCCGGTGACGGACACCCCGTGTCATGACCGTGGTCGATTCCGGGGATGCCGCGAGCCGTGGGGCGACCCTATAGTCGGACCGTGACCGAGCTGCGACTCGATGTCGATCTCTCCCATCCCCGGGCGCGAGTCTGGCGGGCGCTCACCGAGCAGCGGCTGCTGCGCGAGTGGTTCGTGCCCACCGACCTCACGCCGAATGCCGGGGAGACCTTCCGCGCCTTCCCACCGCCGGGCCTCGCCGGGCTCGCGACACCGTTCGATCTGGATGTCGTGGAGGTGGCGGCGCAGGAACGGCTCGGCATGCACTGGCGCGACGACCACACGCACACCGAGGTCACCTGGTCGCTGGCGGACAACGAGGCGGGCTGCCGGTTGACCGTGCTGCAGTCGGGGTTCTTCGGGGTGGACGGCACCCAGCGGCGGCGCGAGCTGCGCCGGTCGTACCAGTTCATGTTCGGCGACCAGCTGCCCGCGGCCCTGGACCGGCTCGCCTCCGGCGAGGTGGACCTGGGCGGGGTGCGGGCCGACCTGCACACCGCGATCCCGCGGCGGCGGGACACGGTCCCGCTCGAACCGGCGCGGGTGCCGCCGCCCCCGGGCGGTTCGAAGCGGCTGCGGCTGCTGTCCCTGGCCGGCGCGGTGGTGCTGGTAGTGCTGATCAGCACCGCGGTCGCGGTGGTGATCGGGGGCGGCCCCGGCGGCGCGCCCGACGTCGACACCGAGCCGGTGTACGGGCTCGGCTCGGGTGTGCAGCCGGGTGTCGTCGCGACGGATCCCGCGGCGGCCGCCTCCGGCACCCCGCTGCCGGGTGTGGCCGGGGAGACGCCGCGGCCGGGGGTGTCCGGGTCTCCGGGAGGCACGCCCCTCCCGGAGGCGACCGCCACACCGGTGGGCCCGCCGGTGACCGCGAACTACCGCACGATCGCGCTGCTCGGCCTCGGCGGCTTCGACACCGAGGTGACGGTCCGCAACCCGGGCACGACCCCGCGGGAGGGCTGGACGGTCGTGCTGACCATGCCGGCCGACCGGGCGGTGGAGAACCGGTCCACCTCGGCGGTGAACTTCACGCAGGAGGGCACGAAGGTGACGGTGACCCCGGTCGGCGCGGCCCGTACGGTGAGCGCGGGCGGATCGGTGACCTTCATCATCCGGTTTCCCGCGCTGCTGGCCCTCGGCCAGGCGGTCACCGCCTGCACCGTGGACGGGATCGCCTGCACGGGGAGTTGACCGATACCGGAATGACTTTGGTCGGCCCGGGCGTTATTGTTGACGAACGCGGTGATCGTCACCGTGCGTGCGTACACGCACGACCAGGGGGTGACAGGTTTCGACATCGTACGTTGCGGCAGGAGAAGCGAGCCGAGGAAGCCGACGTCGTCTCGATAATCGTCGTCGGAAAACTATAAGCGCCAAGACTAACGTCAAGCGCGACTTCGCTCTCGCCGCCTGAGGCGAGTAGCAAGTCTGTCGGTCCGGGAGTGCCTACGGCCCGTGTACCGGCATCAGTAAGTAGGCTGGCCGATTCAGTCCCGTCGCGGGGCTGCTGAGGCGAGATCAATCGCGACTGGGCCCGTCACACCGTCTCGCTCATGTGATCGGTGGGGTCGAGTAGAGGCATAGTGAGCTGCGCTCGGAGAAGCCCTGTCAATGCGGCGATGGACCCGGGTTCGATTCCCGGCACCTCCACCCATGAACGGCCCCGGTCCACCAGGACCGGGGCCGTTCGCCGCATATGACCCGCTACCTGCTCGAATGACCGGCTGAACGGCCGTTCAAACCTGGGCAAAGGTATGGACTTCGGGCCGCACCCGCGTGACCATCGAACGCAAGGACGTTTCTGCGGTCCGGGGGTGAGGTATGGCCACCGATTCACTGGACGAGCTGTCGAACGCGGTGCTCGGCCCCTCCGGCCGGCTCGGCGACGTGATCGCGGACGCGCCGAGGCTGACCCACAGCGTGCGCGCGCTGGAATCCGATCGCCGCGCGCTGCTCGACGCCGTGATGTCCACCGCGGCCGACCGGCACGCCGAGGAACAGCTCGCCCAGCGACTCACGGCCTACCGCCAGCGCACGGCCGACGTGCTGCACCAGGCGTACGGCGTCGACCTCGGCGGAGAAACCTGACCGGGAGCGAATCGGGTCAGCGCACCCCGGCGGTGTTCTGCCAGTCGTTCAGCCAGCCCGCGAGCAGGCGCGCGCACCGGTCGACGGACTCCGCCCAGCCGGTGACCGCCTCGCCGTCGGCCTCGTCGCTGACCTGCTTGACCATCCGCACCGGCACGCCGTACGCGGCCGCTGCCGCGGCGACGGCATAACCCTCCATGTCGACCAGGTCCGCATGCTCGGCCAGTGCGGCCCGCAGCGCCGGGTCGGAGACGAACACGTCACCGGTCGCCAGCACCGGCCCGGTGCCCGGCAGCTCCAGCGGACCGCCGAAGTCGCGGCCGGTCACCGCCCGGATCGTCACGGTGTCGAAGTCGTGCTGCACCACCCGGCTGATCTCATGGAGGCCGGCCAGGCCCGGCCGCAGCGCGCCGGCGGTGCCCAGGTTGACGATCTCGCTGGGCAGCACGCCCCCGGCCAGCGCGCGCGACACCGCGAGCGTGGCGCAGACCTTGCCCACCCCGGTCAGCAGCACCGGGAACGTGGTGTCCAGATGCGCGGCCTCCTCCGGCAGCGCGACGACGATCAGCGGCCGGTCGGGGGTCACGGTGCCGGTAAGAGTCACCCGGGAATTCTAGGCGGCGTGTCGAACAGCTCTCATGTAACCCGGTGGGTGCAGGTCAGAACGGTCCTTGTTGACGGCTCGCTGGTCAACCCGAACTCGGACAAGTGCCTGGACGCCGACGGCTGGGGCACCGCCAACGGCACCCAGATGATCATCTGGACCTGTGGCAACCCGGTCCAGTCCAACCAGAACTGGGTCGTCTCCTGACCCTCCTGCCAGTGAGCAGAGCTCCGTTCACGCTGTTCCGGCAGCGGCAACGGAGCTCTGCTCAGCAGGAGTGGACCTCGGGACCGGGTGGTGTCCGAAAGGCCACCCTGTACCTGCCGGGGACCGAGGTGGTCTCGGACGGGACCACGGTGACCGCGATCCGGTCGTACGGCTTCAGCGGCGCCACGGTGGCCGTCCGCGACAGCGCCGGGGTCTGGTTCCAGGCCGCGGACCACCACGGCACGGCCACCTGCACCATCAACGCGGCAACGGGCACCATCCACTGGCGGCGGACCACGCCGTACGGCGCCGGCCGCGAGGTCACCGCGCCCGCCTACTGGCCCGACCAGAAGGCGTTCATCGGCGGTGACCAGGATCCGACCGGCCTGGTGCACATCGGAGCGCGCGAGTACGACCCGTCGCTGGGCCGCTTCATCAGCGTGGACCCGGTGATGGATCTCCACGATCCGCAGCAGTGGAGCGCGTTCGCCTACAGCAACAACAACCCCACAACCTTCAGCGACCCCACCGGCTTGAAGCCCATCGACCACGACGGCGTCCCGCCGCCCGCCGTGGTCTACAAGTGGAACTACGAGCAGGTCAACCAGGTCACCAAGAGGGAGAAGTACTTCAACCGCACCATCGCCATCGGTGCGAGCGAGTCGGTCAACTGGTTCCGCAGAGCACTGGACGAGGTCGAGACGTACAAGAACAAGCTGCCCGAGTACAAGCGCGGTGACTTCAACGTCATGATCTCGCTGGTCACGGTCCAGGAGGGTGACCAGGAGTACTACCGGGTCGTCGGATTCGTCAACAAGAACGGCGTCGACGAGGAGCTCACCAAGAAGCTGGGCAATATCGGCGTCCCGGTCTTCCAAGCCGGCTCGGGCACTGGGACCACGAAGGACGGCCACTCCGAGGCGGCCGCGAGAGCGTTCGGCAACGACATCGAGAAGCAAAAATCCGTGCTCGGCGGTGTCATCAAACGGGTGAACGGCTACATCTCCACCAACCGGACGTGCAAGAAGGGCTGCAACGTGGACGGCAGCGCGTTCATGCGCAAGCCCGGCTCCGTCACCAACGAATCCCACGGCAACTGGGACGGGCAGGACCTGACCATCGAGCGGATGAACACGATCAAGAAGCAGACAGGGCTCGGCAGGGCGATCCCGGCGCTGTCCCGGGCGATCCGCAGGGGCTTCGGCCTGCGGAATCTGGTGATCACCGGCATAAACTACGGCCGTCGTCGGTGAGCGTGCAGGCGCTCGGCGGCTCCGAGCAGGGAGGGGACACATGAAGGCGCAGATCCTGGATCTGTCACTGTCTGTCAAACAGGCGCTCAGGGCGCTGGCCTACCCGAGATACCTCGCCGCCATGTGGGTCATCACCAGCGAGCTGGTGGAGGCGTACGGCAGCAGGAACACGCCCGATAGCGTCGACCTCGCGGGCCGGTCGCTGACACTGCTGCGCACGGCGGTCGACGGGTCACCGGAGGATGTCAGGGCCGACGCGCGTCCCCTCAAGCTGGAGTGGTTCGCCCTGACAGGCGTCTGCGAGGAGGGCCACGACGACGAGGCGCCGCCCTTCGACCTGCCAGTGGATCCGGGTGCCGGCAATCTCTGGTGGGTCATGCGCGACCTGATGGCCGAGCTGGAGACCGGAATCTACCTGTATTCGGCCATCGGCTCGGTGACCCGGGCAGTCACCATGCTGGCGGACTCGGACTCGGCAGCGGACGACGCTCCCAGCGTGGAACTGCTGCACAGGTGCCTGGCCGTCGTGAGACTGGTCGGCGAGGCGGACGGCGACCGGGCCCCTGACCTTGAGGAGGTCCGCGCCGTCGCCTTCCACGGATGACAGCGATGCGCCGTCGCACATGACGCCTTCCTGACGGCGTCGGGGGACGGTGCGGACCGGCGGGCCTCGCGGCCCGTGACGGTTCGCACCGTCCCCGCGCCGTGTCGGTCACCTCTGCGCAGCTGCCGACTGATGGCCGGCAGGCTCGTTGTGCTGCCGGGTGGAGACGCCCTCGCAGCCGTAGGTCTCCCGGATCGCGACAGCCACCTCGTGCACCAGATCACCCACGGCGCGATAGGCGTCGGTGGGGATGGCGTAGAGGTTCTCGTAGTGGCCGGTCGGGACGACGAGCACATGCCCGAGGTTGTTGGGCCACCGGCGCGGCGCGATCAGGGCCGCCGCGTCCTCGGTGCGCCGCACGATGTCCTCGGGTTCATTGATGCCATCACCCTGGCCGGCCAGAAGATCGCAGAAGGGATACTGGTATCCGGCGGGCTTGTCACCGAGTCGGGCAAGTTTGCCGCACAAGCCGTGCCGAGACCCTGACCGCGCCGCCTCCGGACGGATAGGGTGCCAGTCATGACGTCGGGAGAGCCGCACACCACGCGGCACGACAATGCGGGAAAGGGCACGGGGCGGCACGCAGTGGAGTCACTGACCGGGCACCTGCTGGTTGCCATGCCCTCGCTCCGGGACCCGAACTTCGAACGTACGGTCGTCTTCGTCCTGGCCCACGAGGCCGACGGGGCGCTCGGGGTGGTGCTGAACCGGCCCACCGAAGCGCTGGTCGGCGACATCCTGCCCGGCTGGGAATCGCTGCTGCGCGAGCCGGGGGTGCTCTTCGAGGGCGGCCCGGTCGGCACGGACTCCGCGATCTGCGTGGCCCGTGCCCGCGCCGGTGTGGCGGGGTTCGTCGGCTTCAGCCGGGTCATGGGTCAGATCGGCACGGTGGACCTCAGCCGTGACCCCGCGCGGGTCGGCCAGCGGCTGGAGTGCGTCCGCGTGTACCACGGCTATGCCGGCTGGGGTGCCGGGCAGTTGGAGCAGGAGATCGAGGAGAACGCCTGGCTGGTGTTCGAGGCCCTGCCCAGCGATCCGTTCCGCACCCAGCCCGAGGAGCTGTGGCCGCTGGTGCTGCGCCGCCAGGGCGGCATGACGGCGGCGGTGGCCAACTTCCCCCCGGACGTCTCCCTCAACTGACCAGCGGCGGCGCTCCGGTCGATCATGAATGTGCATTCATGGTCGACCGTTGGGTGTGGCCTACACCGCCTGGTCAACTCGCGGGGATACCCGTTTTTGCGTGGGGGGCGGGGCCGTGTAATATTTCGCAGGTGCCCGGGCGGCGGAAACGTCAAACGGGGACTTACCAGGAACAAGGGGCCGTGGCGCAGCTGGTAGCGCACCACACTGGCAGTGTGGGGGTCAGGGGTTCGAGTCCCCTCGGCTCCACCGAAGAAACGCCCAGGTCGAAAGACCTGGGCGTTTCTCTTTGCCTGATGGTGATCCCCCGGGCGGGCGTCACTGGTAGCGGTAGCGGCATTGTGCAATGCGGATCTCGTCGTCCACGATCTTGTAGACGAGCCGGTGCTCGTCGTTGATCCGTCGTGACCAGTACCCCTGGAAGCCGTGTTTCAGGGGTTCGGGCTTGCCGATGCCCTCGTTGCCGTTGCGGGCGATGTCCTGGATGAGCTGGTTGATGCGCCTGAGGAGCTTGCGGTCCTGGGCCTGCCACCAGACGTAGTCTTCCCACGCGTTCTCGTCCCAGACCAGCTTCATTCGACGAGATCCCGCACCTGGCCGCCGCCGGTCTCCAGCCGGTCGATGGCCGACAGCAACCGCCGTGCGTTCTCGGGACTGCGCAGCAGGTAAGCGGTCTCTTTGAGGGACTGGTAGTCGTCCAGCGAGACGATGACCACCGGCTCGTGCCCGGCCCGGGTCACGACGACCTCCTCGCGGTCTTCCACGACCGAGGTGAGCACTTCGGCGTACCGCGCACGGGATTCGGAGTACGTCATGGTTCTCATGTGTGCCCCCTGTACAAGAAATAGTACGTACAAGAAACTGTACGTCGATTTGCGGGTGGCAGCAACGTCAGTCCGAAATCGCGGCATAGATCAACAGCCGGAAATGCGGCAAGATTGCCCGGTGCGTATCGGGATGCTCGGGTCGTTCGAAGTCCAGACCGGTGACGGGACCGCCGTGGAGGTGCCCGGCGCGCGGCTGCGCGCGCTGCTGGCGGCGCTCGCGCTCGAACCCGGCCGGATCGTCGCCCGTGCGCGGCTGGTCGACTGGGTCTGGGGCGAGGAGCCGCCGGCCGACGCGGTGAACGCCCTGCAGGTCCTGGTCTCCCGGCTGCGCAAGGTGCTGCCGGACGGGGTCGTCGAGGCCAAGCCCGGCGGTTACCAGCTGACCGTCGACCCGGATGCCGTGGACGTGAGCCGGTTCGAGCGCCTCGTCGCCGCGGCCCGCACCGCCGCCGACGACCCGGAGCGGGCGGAGTTGCTGCGCTCGGCGCTGGCCCTGTGGCGCGGGACGCCCATGGACGGCATCGCCCTGCAGGGCAGCAGGACGTTCGACGCCGCGGTCTCGGGGCTGGTCGAGCGCCATCTCGCCGTGCTCGGGGACCGGGTGGACCTGGAGGTCCGTCTCGGCGGCGGTGCGGATCTGGTGTCCGAGCTGACCGACCTGGTGGCGCGATACCCGCTGCGGGAGGGCCTGGTCGCGGCGTTGATGCGCGCGCTCGCCCAGGCGGGCCGGGGCGCGGAGGCGCTGACGGCGTACCAGCAGCTGGCTGAGCGGCTCGCCGACGAGCTGGGGGTGGACCCGTCGGCTGAGCTGTCGGCGCTGCACACCGCGCTGCTGCGCGGCGAGATCGGCGGCCGGGCGGAGAACCGCAGGACGAACCTGCGCGCCGAGCTGACCACGTTCGTCGGCAAGGAGGACGACGTCGCGGAGGTGGCCGCGCTGGCGGCCAGGCACCGGCTGGTCACCTTGACCGGGGCGGGCGGTTCCGGCAAGACGCGACTGGCCACGGAGACCGCCCGGACGATGCTCGGCGACCTGCCGGACGGGGCGTGGCTGGTGGAGTTGGCCCCGCTGCGGGCGGGCAGCGAGCCGGCGCAGGCCACGCTGACCGCGCTCGGGCTGCGTGACCAGTCCATCGGCGGGGGACCGGGTGGCGACGCGATGGACCGGCTCGTCGCCGCGCTCCGGGAGCGCGTGATGCTGCTGGTGCTGGACAACTGCGAGCACATGATCGAGGAGGTCTCCGCGTTCGCGGACCGGCTGCTGGGGGAGTGCCGGCGGTTGCGGATCGTGGCCACCAGCCGGGAGCCGCTCGGCATCACGGGCGAGGCGCTGTGGCAGGTCGAGCCGCTCGCGCTGCCCGCCGCGGATGCGAGCCCGGCGCAGGCCGGGTCCTCGCCCGCGGTGCGGCTGCTGCGGGACCGGGCCGAGGCGGTACGCCGCAACGTCGGCTCCGACGAGCAGACCCTGGCGACCATGGTCCGGATCTGCCGGGCGCTGGACGGGATGCCGCTGGCGATCGAACTGGCCGCGGCCCGGCTGCGCACGATGTCGGTGGATCAGCTCGCGGACCGCCTCGACGACCGCTTCCTCCTGCTGACCGGTGGCAGCCGCACCGCGCTGGCCCGGCACCGGACGCTGCGCGCGGTGGTGGACTGGAGCTGGGACCTGCTGAGCGAGGCCGAGCGTGACCTGCTGCGGCGGCTGTCGGTGTTCTCCGGCGGGGTGAGCCTGGAGGCGGCCGAGCGGGTCTGCGCGGAGGGAGAGCAGGCACTCGACCTGCTGACCGCGCTGACGGAGAAGTCGCTGCTGCTCTCCGACGGTGACGGCGCGCCGCGCTACCGGATGCTCAACACCATCCGGGAGTACGCGGCGCAGCGGCTCGCCGAGGCCGGGCAGGACGAGCCGGCCCGCCGGGCACACCTCGCCTACGTCACCGAGCTGGCCGAGACGGCCGATCCGCACCTGCGCCGGGCCGAGCAGCTGGACTGGCTGGCCACGCTGGAGGCCGAGCACGACAACATCAGCGCGGCCCTGCGCGGGGCGATCGAGCAGGGCTGGGCCCAAGAGGCGATGCGTCTGGTCGGGGCCGCGGGCTGGTACTGGTTCCTGAGCGGGCACCGGGCCGAGGGCACCGAGCTGGGCATCGCGGCGGCCGCCCTGGACGGTGAGGTGTCCGACGAGGCGCGGGCGCTGGCGTACACGATCGTGACGCTGTTCGTGACCTCCGGCGCCGCCGGTGATCAGTACCAGGCCCAGGAGTGGATCGAGAAAGCGCACCGGTTCACCGAGCGCAGCGGGTCCCGCCATCCCATCCTCGGGTTCGCCGCGCCGCTGGAGCGGATGCTGCGGGAGCCGACCGACTTCCTGCCCGCGTTCGAGCCGCTGATCGTCGCCGACGACCCCTGGGTGCGCGCGCAGGCCAGGCTCGCCCGCGGGCGGTTCCGGCTCGTGCTCGGCAGTGACGAGACCGACGTCGACACCGACATCGAGATCGCGCTGGCCGAGTTCCGGGCGCTGGGCGACCGTTGGGGTGCCTCGTCGGCGCTGGTCTTCCTGGCCGATCGGCTCGCCGCGCGCGGCGAGTTCACCCGCGCCGGTGTGCACTACGAGGAGGCGGTCCGGGCGCTGACCGAGCTGGGCGCGACCGAGGAGGTCGTCGGCGTACGGCTGAAGCAGGCCCAGCAGTACTGGCTGCTCGGCGACGAACGAGCCAGCGCGGCCGCCATGGCCCAGGCGTCGCGGTGCGCCGACGGGATCACCTGGCCGGACACGCTGGCCGAGTTGACGTTCGCGCAGGCGCAACTGGCCCGGTGGCGCGGCGAACCGGACCAGGCCCGCGAACACCTGACGACGATCCGCACGAAGTTCGACGTCGAGCGGGGCGGCCTCTATGTGATGACCCGGGACCTGCACGGCTACCTCGTCGACGACCTCGACGAGGCCCGCGCCCACCGGGCCGACGCGTTCCAGGCCGCGGTGCAGCTCGGCCACCGGCCGATGCTGGCGCAGGTGCTGATCGGGATCGCCGATCTCGCGCTGCGCCTGGGACATCCCGAGCAGGCCGTACGCCTGCTGGCGGCGAGCGACGGCGTGCGCGGCACGCAGGACCGCTCGTTGCCCGACGCCGCCCGGATCATCGAGGACACGCGTCACCGCCTCGGCGAAAGCGTGTTCGCCGAGGCGGTCCGCGACGGGCAGCGGCGGGACTGGCGCGAGCTGGCCGAGGCCACGCTCGCCGCGTGACCGGAACGCGCTCGCCGCCGGCCGACCGCCCTCAGCCGGCGAGCCGGGCCGCTCGCTGGGGCCTGTCGAGGCCCACTTCGGCGCGGCGGACGGTGATGTCGCCGCCGTGGCAGCGGGCGCGCACGTCCACTGCCCGGTCGGGCTGCCCGGGGGCCTCCAGCTGGTTGCGCACCTGGCCGGTGGAGGTGCGCGCGTCGAGCCGGACGGCGATGCCCTGGGCGACGCCGACCTCCACCTTGCCGATGGCGGCATAGAGGTCGGCCGGGCCGCCGCCGAGCTCGCCGACGCGGATGTCGCCGCCGATACTTCTGATCGACGCGCCGCCGCCGATGCTGCGCATCCGGATGTCGCCGTTGGCGTCGACGTCGGACCGGCCGGTCACGTGGTCCACGACCACCTTGCCGCCGGTGGTCTTCAACCGCACGTCCGCGGCCTGCCCCACCCGGAGGTCTCCGATCGCGGTCTTCAAGCGGCACGAGCCGACCACGCCCTGCACGACGCACTCACCCTGCGTGGTGTCACCGCGTACGTCGGATCCGGTCGGCAGCCGCACCAGCACCTTCACCGAGCCGTGCCGCTTGGTGAACACCGCGCGCAGCTTCGGGTGCCTGACCAGCAGCCGTCCGTCGGTGAAAGTGATCTCCACGTGTTCGGCGGCGTCGACGTCCAACTGCCGGGTCGGGTCGATCGGCTCGACCCGGACCACGGTGTCGGCGCGGTCGTCGGCGACGAAGCGGATGTCTCCGAGGATGATGTCGACCGTCGCCGAGATCGGCGCGGGAGTGTCGAAGGTCGGCATGGCGGTGCTCTCCTGAGGTCTGCGGGTCGGTGGGCTGCTGCTCGGCACCCACGGTCACCCGCGGTCCTGTCACCGCGCCGTCTCCGCGCTGTCGTGGTGGGGCCGTGGCGGCGGTTCGGGCTGCGGCCGCCACGACCCCGGCGCGGGTGTCAGTGCGAGATGGTCAGATTCACCCGCGACACGATGCTCTTCACCGAGCCGCGCCCGGCGAGGCAGTTGATCAGGTCGACCCCGGAGCCGACGAACACCTGGTTGACGTTGCTACCGAGGAACAGACCGGCGGTGACGGTGCCGTTGAAGGTCACCACCAGGTTCGTGCCGGACAGCGACGCGGTGCGGATGGCGTTGACCGTGGTGGTCTGGCCGGTGTTCCAGGTGATCGTGAAGTTCACGTTCAGCGAGCCGAGCACCATGGTGCAGTCGTCGAGCATGGTGATCGTCTTGGTCTCGAACCCGGAGACCAGGTTGGGCCAGCGCGGGGCGCGGCACGGCTTGTAGTTCGTGGTGCGCGACACCACGGTGGGCTGGTTCACCAGCGTCAGCGGGGGGCTGAACGTGATGGTGTTGGTGCTGCTGGGCGAGGTGCACTGCACGTCGAGCACCGCGGCGTTCGCCGGTGCGGCGGCGAACAGGGCACCGCCGAGCACCAGCATCGCGGTGAGCGCGACACGGACGAGTCGGACCACCAGGGGCCTCCGATCTAGGGGACGGGACGGTCGCCGATAGTCACGCTTCGACGACCACCGATACACTAAGCGTGGCCATAGATCGATACACTGTCAGATATCGATATGCTGCGACGGCTTGAAACAATCTATTAACGTCGATACATTGTGTGCTTCGGGCGCAGCTCACTCGCTCGCCGGTGGGGCCGAGCGCACCGTGGCGCCGGCTCCGGAGCAATCCGGAGCCGGCGCCACGGGTGTGCGCAGGGGGTGGCTCAGCTCGCGCCGGGCACGCCCAGCAGCGCGAGCACCCGTACCGCCGAGGTGCCCAGCCCCGACGGCAGTGGCAGGATCGCCGGGGCGTGCTCGGACATGCCCGGGCTGCGTTGCGACATGCTGGCGGGGGAGTAGCGCACGCACTCCTCGTGCCAGCGCAGGATGCCCGACATCCAGTCCTTGAGCTGGTCGGCGTACACCGTCAGCCGCCGCTTGACCTCCTCGTCCAGCCCGAGCTGGTCGCACATGGCGGGCAGCTCCACCGACACGATGTGCTCGAACTGCCGCATGCGCTCGGCCATCAGACGCGCCACCAGGTCACGGGCCTCGAAGCGGTCGCACCCGAGGAAACGTTCGAGCACGAACACCAGGTTGTGGACCTCGCCCTCGTACTCGATCTCCTTCTGGTAGGAGAACAGGTCGTTGGTGAAGCACGAGTAGTCCTGTGCCGCGTGCTCCAGCTGCTGGATCACCCGGTTCTCGTAGACCTCGTCGGGCACCAGCCCGTCGTGCGCGAGCCGGCACAGGCTCATGGTCATGTCCGAGCCGAACGTGGCCCGGCGCATCTCCACGTAGTCCACCGGGTCGGGCACCCGGTTCTGGATCTGGTTGGCCAGCTCCCATACCCACGACGCGGTCATGTCCTCGACCGACTGGCGGAAGCGCGCCCGCGCGCCGGGCGCCATCGGCCCGGCGGTGCGCCGCCACAGGTCCGCCAGCCCGCGTTCCAGCGGGGTCAGCGGCTCCGGTGTCGGCTCGCCGGTCAGCGGCATGAACAGCGCCAGCCTGGCGTTGGCGGCCTTCGCGCCGAGGAAGTCCCGGGTGCGGCCGAACTGCACCGGGAACAGGTCGTCGCCGTAGGTGCCCCAGGTGAGCCAGTTCGACGAGACCTCCAGCTCCTCCGGCGTCGCGTCGGCGTGGATCATCGCGGCGCAGTGCGGGAAGTCGAACCCGGCCAGCGCCTGCTCGGTCCACAGCCCGTGCACGCCCGTGCCCGGCACCGGGTCGAGCATGCCCATCTCGCGGCCCCAGGCCACCGTCTGCCGCCGGGCCCGGGACAGGTGCGGGCTGGTCCGCGGGCGGTACGGCATGTGCAGCGCCGGGATCGGCAGGTGGCCCGGCTGCCGGCCGAGCGGCACGTGGACGTACTGCCCGAACAGCGTCGGCAGCCCCGGGGCCAGCGCCGCGGCCGGGCCCTCCGCGCGCGGCGTGATCTTCGTGTACCGGCTGGACCGGGCGTGCCACTCGTGCCCGCCCGCCTGCCAGTCCTGCAGCCCCTTCGCGTAGAGGGCCACCGCCAGCTGCTCCGGCGGCGTGACCGCGTGCTCGGCGTACAGCACCGGCAGCTCGGTCAGCGCGGTGTGCTCGAACTGGTGCAGGCGCGAGGTGAGCAGCTCGCCGACCAGGTCGCCGGCGCGCTGGGTGGGCACGTCGAGGAACCTCTCCAGCACCAGCACCGCGTTGGAGTTCTCGCCCTCCTCGGCGACCTCCCGCTGGTACGAGAACAGGTCGTTGCGCAGGTGCACCGCGTCGGCGAAGGTGTCCCGCAGCACCTGCAGCGGCCGCAGGCCGGCCAGCCGGTCGGGCACCTCGGCCCCGCAGGCGTACTCGACCAGGTTCGCCGACCAGGGCGCGCCGCCGACCCGCCGCCGCATCTCGATGTACTCGATCGGGTTGGCGATGCGGTGCCGGTTGATGTTGTCCAGCTCCCACATCGACTCGACCATCAGGTTGTGCGTGCTGGCGACGAAGCGCCGCCGCCACCCGTCGGACATGTGCGGGATGGTGCGGGCCCACAGGTCCGCCAGCCCCGCCTCGGCCGGGTTGAGCGGTTCCGGCGGCGTCTGGCCCGGCTCGGTCATGAACAGTTCCAGCCGGTCCAGGTACTCCTGCGCCCCAGCGAGGTCGCGGTCGTACTTGAACGACTCGAGGAAGTGGTCGTCGAAGAAGAAGACCCATACGTACCAGTCGGTGACCAGGTCCAGCGCCGCCTCGTCGCAGTCCGGATGGGTGTACGCGCACATCAGCGCGTAGTCGTGCTTGTTCAGCTTCTCCAGGTCCCACACCGGTTCGCCGGACGGGCCGGGGGCGTCGAGCATCCCCATCTGCTTGGCCCAGGCGTTCGAGTGGTCCCGGGCGTGCTGCTCGTGCGGGTTCAGCCGTGCCGGGTGGGGGAGGTAGAAGTCGGGCAGGACGAACGCTTGCATCACCGTCTCCTGACGTGTTCCTGGCGATGACGTGCAGGTGCCGGCCGCGGCTGCCACGACTCTATAGGGATACGTCCGTTTTGAGTAGATGGTGAATTCGGTCGCTCGGGCGAAACGGAGAGGTCCGTCCGCAGAGATTTAAGTAGGGTGATCGGACGTGAAGAGACACATCGCGTTCACCCACCTGCGCAACTTTCGCGACCTCGGCGGATACACCGGACACGAGGGGAGAGCCGTGCGCTGGGGGCGGCTCTACCGGTCCGACGCGCTGTCCAAGATGGACGACGAGGACTGGGCACGGTTCCTCGAACTGGGTGTCGGGACCGTGATCGACCTGCGGTACCCGTTCGAGATCGCCCGGCGCGGGCGGGTGCGTGAGCACGACGGGCTGGCGTACCACAACCTCAGCGTGGAGCACCGGCCGTACCGGCAGGCGGAACTGGGCCCGGAGGTGGCGGTCGGACCGTTCCTCGCGGGCAAGTACGCCGAGGTCGCGCAGGACGGGGTGGTGGAGCTGCGGCAGGCGCTCGACGTGATCGCCGAGGCCGAGGACGCGCCCGTCGTGTTCCACTGCGCCTCCGGCAAGGACCGCACCGGCGTGCTCGCCGCCCTGGTGCTCACCCTGCTGGATGTGCCCGACGAGGTCATCGCCGAGGATTTCGCGTTGACCGAGCTGGCCACGCCGGGGCTGGTCGCCGACATCACCGCGCAGATGGGCGTCCCGCCGGTCTGGCCCGGTTACGGTCGCGCCCCGGCCGAGGTGATGACCCTGTTCCTCGCCTGGGCTCGTGAGCACCACGGCTCGCTGCGCGGCTACGCCGAGCAGCGCCTCGGCATCGACGACGCCTACATCACCCGCCTGCGCGCCAACCTCCTGGAGCCGTGACGCGTGCCCTGACGTTCCGCCTTCTGATCGGCGTTGGCCCATCTCATCGAATCCGAGTCGCGAAAACTCGATGAGATAGGCCAACGTCTATGAAATGTGAAGTGGTGAGTGGGCGTTCGCGGTCCGCGTGGCGGGTCCGGTCAGGGAGTGAGGAGTTTGCGGACCTGGTCGGGGCCTACGGCGAGGAGCAAGGTGGGCAGGCGCGGGCCGGTGTCGCGGCCGACGAGCAGGTGGTAGAGCAGGGCGAAGAACTCGCGCTGGGCGACCTTGAGCTCGGGCGTCGGCTTGACGTCCATGGGCAGCCCGAGGCGGGTCTTCGGGACGCCGTACACCAGGGTGGTCAGGCCCTCCAGGGACCAGTGGTCGTCGAGGCCGGCCAGGAGCAGGCGCAGCGACTCGCGCTGGTCGTCGTCGAGCTTGCCCAGCAGGGTCGCGTCGGGCTCGGCGAGCACGCGGGTGCGCTGCTCGGCGGGCACCTGGGTGGTGATCCAGTGCTGGGCGCGGTCCAGGCGCGGGCGGGTCTCGTCGAGCGAGGCGACCGGGTCGGCCGGGTCCAGGTCGCGCAGGATGCGCAGGGTCTGCTCCGGGTCGCCGGTGGTGATGTCGACGATCGAGGCCAGCGTGCGGTACGGCAGCGGGTGCGGCGTCACCGGCAGCGGGCCCGCAGCGGTGCCGACTGCCCGGCTGTGCGCGGCGGTGTCGGCCGCGTTCGCGGCGCCCTCGGCGACCTTGCGGCCGAGGGTGTCCCACTCGTCGTAGAGGCGCTGGATCTCCTGGTCGAAGGCGATCTTGAACGCCTGGTTCGGGCGGCGGCGCGCGTAGAGCCAGCGCAGCAGGGGCGGCTCCATGATCTGCAGCGCGTCGGCGGGGGTCGGCACGCCGCCCTTCGAACTGCTCATCTTCGCCATGCCGGAGATGCCGACGAAGGCGTACATCGGGCCGATCGGCTGCTGCCCGCCGAACACCTCGCCGACGATCTGCCCGCCGACCTGGAAGGAGGAGCCGGGGGAGGAGTGGTCCACGCCCGACGGCTCGAAGACGACGCCCTCGTACGCCCAGCGCATCGGCCAGTCGACCTTCCACACCAGCTTGCCGCGGCGGTGCTCGGACAGCAGCACCGTCTCGGTGTGCCCGCACTGGCAGGTGTAGGACAGCTCGGTCGTCTCGTCGTCGTACGCCACCACCGTCGTCAGGTCCCGGTCGCAGACCGAGCAGTACGGCTTGTACGGGAAGTAGCCCGTCGCGCCGGTGCCGTCGTCCTCGGCGGCCGCGCCGGAGCCCTCCGCGGCCTCCTGTGCCGCGGCGGCCTCGTCCTCGTCGAGCTTGCCCTGCTGCGGCGCGCCCGAGCCGGTCCGGCCCTTGGTGCGGTAGCGGTCCAGCACCGCGTCGATCTTGCCGCGCTCGCGCATGGCCAGCAGGACCTGCTCCGTGTACGCGCCCGAGGTGTACATCTCGGTCTGGCTGATGCCGCGGTACTCCACGCCCAACTGCGCCAGCGACTCGATCATCGAGGCCTTGAAGTGCTCCGCCCAGTTCGGGTACGCGCTGCCCGCCGGGGCCGGCACCGAGGTCAGCGGCTTGCCGATGTGCTGGGCCCAGGACTCGTCGATGCCCGCGGGCACCTTGCGGTAGCGGTCGTAGTCGTCCCAGCTGATGATGTGCACGACCTCGTGCCCGCGGCGGCGGATCTCGTCGGCGACCAGGTGCGGGGTCATCACCTCGCGCAGGTTGCCCAGGTGGATCGGGCCCGACGGGCTCAGGCCGGACGCGCAGACGATCGGTTTGCCCGGAGCGCGACGCTCTGCCTCGGCGATGACCTCGTCAGCGAAGCGGGAGACCCAGTCGGCCTCCGGGTTTGCGGCCACGATCGGCACGTCCTTCCAAGAGAAAGCGAACGTGCCCATTCTCCCGGATCGGCCCAGCGGGTTTTCCGACGCCCCTACCCACCCGTGATCGGCGGCCCGTACCCGGCCGCGTCCGCCAAGGGCCGCCGAACCGGCGCGCGCGGCACGCCAAGGTCGTCGGCCCGCCCGCGCGGCACGCCAAGATCGTCGGACTTGCCGGGCACCTGTGCGTACCTTGACCGCCCATTCGCCCACCTGCCAGGCAAGTCGAACGACCTTGGTGCACACCGCGCCCCGCACGCGCGCGCCAGTGCCCGCGCCTCGCGATCGCGCGCTTCGCGCGGGCAGGGCGGGCCAGGTCAGGGCGGGTCAGTTGACCAGGGCGTGGGCGGGTAGGACCACGGAGGCGGCGATGCCGCGGTCGCCCGCGGGCTCCAGTTCGACGCGCATCTCGTGGCGCTGGGCGAGGCGGCTGACCACCTCGATGCCCATCTGGCGGCACGTCGCGGCGGTGATCGGGCTCGGGTGGGCCAGCCGGTGGTTCAGCTCGCGCAGCCGCTCCGCGCCGATGCCGATGCCCCGGTCCTCGATGAGCAGCACCGCCCGGTCGGCCACCCGACGCGCCTCGACCAGCACCGTGCTGTCCGGCGGGGAGAACGCGGCGGCGTTGTCGAACAGCTCCGCCAGCAGGTGCACCAGGTCGTTCACGGCCGGGGCGACCACGGCCAGGCTCTCGTCGATCACGCCGAACTCGATCCGGCGGTAGTCCTCGACCTCCGACCGGGCCCCGTGCAGCACGTCGACCAGGCTGACCGGTTCCCGGCGGATCCGGGCCGACTCGCCACCCGCGAGCACCAGCAGGCTCTCGTCGTTGCGGCGCATCCGGATGGCGAGGAAGTCGAGTTCGAAGACGTCCTTCATGCGGTCGGCGTCCGGTTCCACCTGCTCCATGCGGTCCAGGCAGCTGATCAGCCGGTCGACCATCGCCTGCGAGCGCCGGGAGAGGTGGAACAGCATGTTGATCGTCTCTTCCTCCCCCGCAGTGGGGTCGGCTGAGCTCACCATGATGACCACTTTCCTGTGACCCGGGGTTACGGCCAATCACATATACCAGTACAGCGCGTGCTTGGCGAGACTCAATCACGTTTCTTGCGGTCCCCGGACGGGCGGCGGAATCGGGCTTCCGGTCGACAAAGGCGTCACGGGCAGCGACGCTGGAGACATGGTTGCCGTGCCCGACCGTCATCGTGTCCGTGCCGTGCTCCTCGACGGCGACGACATGATCCTGTTCGAACGGACCCGCCCCGGCGTGCCGCGGCGCTACTGGGCGACGCCCGGCGGCGGCGTGGACCGCGGCGACGCGAACCTGCTGGCCGCGCTCTACCGGGAACTCGACGAGGAACTGTGCGCGGTGGTGACCGCGCCGGTGCCGCTGACCTTCGTCGACACGCGGCGCGAGGACGGCCTCTGGCAGCGCCAGCACCTGTTCGCCTGCAAGCTCGTCTCGATGGACGTCGCGGGCCGTTACGGCGCCGAGTTCGGCGACCCCGCCAAGGGCACGTACGACGTGGTGCGGGTGCCGTTCACGGCCGAGGCCATCGGAGACCTGAACATGCAGCCCGAAGGGGTGGCGGCCTACCTGATGACGGCGATCGACCAGGTGTGGCAGGCCGCCCAGGACGGCCGGGCGAGCTACAGCGTGTCCTTCGCGTCCGGCACCCCGGCCGGGTCGCTGCGCCAGGCGCTGCACGAGGCATACGGCCTGGACCCGGCGGAGGTCTTCACCGGCACCGCCGAGGACCTGATGGCCGCCGCCGACGTACGCGCCACGGTGTGGATCAACCCCGACGCCGGCGACCCCCAGTACGGCTGCGAACTCAGCGCCGGCGACTCCCTTGCCCGCGCCACCGGCGTCAGCGAACTGGAACTCGCCACCCATCTGTGCCGCCTGACCGCTACCACCGCCCTCGTCACCGACACCCCCCTCCACAGCTGGGTGATCACCCCCGACGGCGACTACCACCGCTCCCACGCCCTCCGCCCCTGACGAAGGAAGGGCACCTTCCCATCGCCATAGGTAGAGGAAGGGCACCTTCTTAACTCCGGACCTGCCGTGAGCTGGGGCTGTTCGCGCTCCAACGGCGCGGTGCCGGGAGGTTCAGGTGGTGACGCGCTGCGGGCCTGCGTACACGTTCATGGTCTGGCCGCGCAGGAAGCCGACCAGCGTCATGCCCGCCTCGGCGGCCAGGTCGACGGCGAGCGTGCTCGGCGCGGACACCGCCGCCAGCACGCTGATCCCGGCCATCCACGCCTTCTGGGTCAGCTCGAAACTGGCCCGGCCGGACACCAGCAGCACGTGCCCGGCCAGCGGCAGCCGCCCGGCCCGCAGCTGCATGCCGATGAGCTTGTCGACCGCGTTGTGCCGGCCCACGTCCTCCCGTGTCCCGACGAGCTCGCCGTCGGGCGTGAACAGGCCCGCCGCGTGCAGCCCGCCGGTGCGCTCGAAAGTGCGCTGGGCGGCCCGGAGCCGGTCGGGGAGCAGGGTCAGGACGCGGGCGTCGACGGTGACCGGGTCAGCGGCCACGTCGTGCGGGGAGCGGGTGCGGATGGCGTCGATGCTGGCCTTGCCGCATACGCCGCACGAGGACGTGGTGTAGAAGTTGCGCTCCGTCCCCGCGGCGGGTGGCGGCACGTGGTCGGCGAGCACGACGTCGACGACGTTGTACGTGTTCGCGGGTGTGGGCTCCTCGTCGGGTTCCTCGATCACGGCCGGACCGCCGGCCTGGACCGTCGCCCCGCCGTCGGTGCCGATCACCGCCGAGCCGCCGGCCGCCCGCGAGCCGCCCGTGCGCGGCCCGGCAGCACGTGGGTCCGCCGCCCGCAGCCCCGCCGCAGCTCCCGCTCCGCCGATGTTAAGAAGGTGCCCTTCCTCTACGGATGTGGTTGGCAAGGTGCCCTTCCTTTCGCCTTGGCCGGCGCAGAGTTGGGCGGTGAGGATGTCGGTGGGGGTGGTGATGATGCCTTCGGTCAGGAGGAAGCCGAGGGCCAGGTCGAGCTCGTCGCCGGGGGTGCGCATGGTGACGGCGAGCGGCGGGCGGGGGCCGCGGCGGTGGCCGACGCGGATCTCCAGGGGTTCCTCGGCGGCCAGGGTGTCCTGGCGGCGTACGGGAGCCGACCCGCCGAGATCGATCCGGGTCACCTGCCTGCGGTCGCTGGCCCGGCCCATCAGACGGGCCGCAGCCGGACGATGATCTGCTTCGAGGTCGGCGTGTTCGACCCGGCCGCCGTGGAGTCCAGCGGCACCAGCACGTTCGCCTCGGGGAAGTAGGCGGCGGCGCAGCCGCGCACCGTCGGGTAAGCGATGACCCGGAACGCGGGCGCGTGCCGCTCCCCGTCGGCCCACTCCGAGATCAGGTCGACGGTCGAGCCGTCGGCGATGCCGAGTTCGGCCAGGTCGTCGGGGTTGACGAAGACCACCCGCCGGCCGGCTTTGACGCCGCGGTAACGGTCGTCGAGGCCGTAGATGGTGGTGTTGTACTGGTCGTGGCTGCGCAGGGTCTGCAGCAGCAGGCGGCCCGGGGGCACGGTCAGCACCTCGAGCGGGCTGACGGTGAACCGTGCCCTGCCGTCCGGGGTGGGGAAGCTGCGGCTGTCGCGGGGCGGGTGCGGCAGGGTGAACCCGGCCGGGGTGCCCACCTTCGCCTCGAAGCCGTCGAAGCCGGGCACGGTCTGCTCGATCAGCGCCCGGATCACCCGGTAGTCCCGCGCGTACGACTCCCACGGGATCGTCGACTCCGGCAGCACCGCGCGGGCCAGCCCGCACACGATGGCGACCTCGGAGAGCAGCATGGGCGAGGCCGGGTCTAGGCGGCCGCGCGAGGCGTGCACGTTCGACATCGAGTCCTCGACGGTGACGAACTGGTCCCCGCCGACCTGAGTGTCCCGCTCGGTACGGCCCAGCGTGGGCATGATCAGGACGGTCTGCTCGTCGGCGGTGACCACGTGCGAGCGGTTGAGCTTGGTGGACACGTGCACGGTCAGCGTGCAGCGGCGCAGCGCGGCCTCGGTGACGTCGGTGTCGGGGCTGGCCGCGGCGAAGTTGCCGCCGACCGCGACGAACACTTTCGCGTGGCCGTCGCGCATGGCCCGGATCGCCTCGACGGTGTCGTGCCCGCGGCCGGTCGGCATGGCCACACCGAGCCGCTCGCCCAACTTGCCGAGCCACGTCGGCGGTTCATGCCAGATGCCCATGGTCCGGTCGCCCTGCACGTTGGAGTGCCCGCGCACCGGGCACAGGCCCGCGCCAGGCTTGCCGATCATGCCGCGCAGCAGCTGCACGTTGACGACTTCCCGGATCGTCGCGACGGCGTCGCGTCCCTGGGTGAGGCCCATGGCCCAGCAGACCACGGTCGCCTCGGACGCGGCGAACAGGCGCGCCGCCGCCTCGATCTCGTCGGCGCTCAGCCCTGTCGCGCGGGCCACGAGGTCCGCGTCCACCTCGCGCACCGCGGCGGCGTAGGCCTCGAACCCCGAGGTGTACGCCGTGACGAACGCCTCATCGACGGCTCCCCACTCGACCAGCTTCGCGCCGATCGCCTGGAACAGGGCCAGGTCACCGCCGACCCGGATCGGCAGGTGCAGGTCGGCCAGCGCGGTGCCGGAGCCGACGAGGCCGGAGACCTTCTGCGGGTTCTTGAACCGCATCATCCCGGCCTCGGGCAGCGGGTTGACCGAGATGATCTTCGCGCCGCGCTGCTTGGCCTTCTCGAGCGCGGCGAGCATGCGAGGGTGGTTGGTGCCGGGGTTCTGGCCGACCACCGCGATGAGCTTCGCCTCGTGGATGTCGTCGAGGGTGACCGAGCCCTTGCCCATGCCGATGGTCGCGCCCAGCGCCACGCCCGACGACTCGTGGCACATGTTGCTGCAGTCGGGCAGGTTGTTGGTTCCGTACGCCCGCGCGAACAGCTGGTACAGGAACGCGGCCTCGTTCGAGGTGCGCCCGGAGGTGTAGAACAGCGCCTGGTCCGGCTCGATCGCCTTGAGGTGTTCGGCGGCCAGCGCGAACGCCTGCTCCCAGCCGAGCGGCCGGAAGTGCGTCGCGCCCGGGTGCTTGACCATCGGCGTGGTCAGCCGGCCCTGCTGGCCCAGCCAGTAGTCACTGCGCCCGGCCAGTTCGGCGACGGGAAACGCGGCGAAGAACTCGGGCGTGACCCGGCGCAGGGTGGCCTCCTCGGCCACCGCCTTCGCGCCGTTCTCGCAGAACTCGGCATGCGCGCGGTGCTCGGGTGACGGCTCCGGCCAGGCGCAGCCGGGGCAGTCGAAGCCGCCGGCCTGGTTCACCTTGAGCAGGGTTAGCGCGGTGCGGCGGACACCCATCTGGTTCACCGCGGCGGCCAGGCCGTGCCCCACCCCGGGCAGGCCCGCCGCGGCGGCCTGCGGGCCGCGCACAGTGAGATTCCGGTCACCGACGTCGTCGCGTGGGGGCTTCTTCGCCATACCTCAAACGATCTCACGTCCGCGGTGCGCCGCCGAGTGTGGTGCAGGTCTAACCTGAGTCGTTCGCCGGTACCCCGACCGGCGACATCCCTGCTGGGGAGGATGATCATGAAGGATTGGATCGCCGGCCTGCTGGCCGTGCTGGGCACCCTGCTCGTCCTGGCCGGAGCAACGGTCACCGTGGTCAAGACGCTCACCCCCGACCCGGCCGGCGCCGCGGCCGGCACGGACCCGCTGGGCGGGACCGCCACCACCAACGGCAACAGGTTCTCGCGCTGGTTGCACCGCATCAACGCGGCCGACCGGCTCATCGGCTGGGGCGTGATCCTGCTCGCTCTGGGCGCCGTCGCGGCCGGTGCGATCGAGTTCAACCTCGGCGCGTCGGCCGGAACACGCTGAGCTGCGCACCGTCCTATACGAATGGCCCGGCATGAGAATGCCGGGCCATTCGTATAGACGGCCCGGCGCGCCTGGGCACCCCGTGCTCCGAGGCCGCCTGCGAAGGATTATTCTGCCTCCGAGGTACGCCTCGAATGATCAATCCGGGTGACGGCGCGAGAGTGGGGCGCGGCAGCCGGGCCAGCTACAGGAGGCCAGACGTGACCACCGTCGCACCGCAGCCGATCGCGACCCGGCCCTACCCCGTGCGCAAGCAGGTCAAGGGTTCCGCGATCGCGCGCCTGCTGCGCACCACGGATGCGAAGCAGATCGGGATCATGTACATGGTCACCGCCTTCGTGTTCTTCCTGATCGGCGGCCTGATGGCGCTGCTCATGCGCGCCGAGCTGGCCGCGCCGGGCATGCAGTACCTCTCCCCGGAGCAGTACAACCAGCTGTTCACCATGCACGGCACGATCATGCTGCTGTTCTTCGCGACGCCGATCGTGTTCGCGTTCGCGAACTTCGTGGTGCCGATCCAGATCGGCGCGCCGGACGTGTCGTTCCCGCGACTGAACTCCTTCGCGTACTGGCTCTACCTGTTCGGCGCGAGCCTGGCGACCGCCGGGTTCATCACGCCGGGTGGCGCCGCCGACTTCGGCTGGTTCGCGTACGCGCCGCTGAACGACGCGATCAACTCGCCCGGCATCGGCGCGGACATGTGGATCGCCGGCCTGGTGCTGTCGGGTCTGGGCACCATCCTCGGCGCGGTCAACATGATCACGACGATCCTGACCTTGCGCGCCCCCGGCATGACGATGTTCCGCATGTCGATCATGACCTGGAACATCCTGGTCACCAGCCTGCTCGTGATCATGGTCTTCCCGCTGCTGGCCGCCGCCCTGCTGGCCCTGCTGGCCGACCGCCGCCTCGGCGCGCACGTGTTCGACCCCGCCACCGGCGGCCCCATGCTGTGGCAGCACCTCTTCTGGTTCTTCGGCCACCCCGAGGTGTACATCGTCGCGCTGCCGTTCTTCGGCATCATCTCCGAGGTCATCCCGGTCTTCAGCCGCAAGCCGATCTTCGGTTACACCGGTCTGGTCGCCGCGACCCTGCTGATCGCCGCCCTGTCGATGAGCGTGTGGGCGCACCACATGTTCGCCACCGGCCAGGTGCTGCTGCCGTTCTTCTCCTTCCTCAGCTTCTTGATCGCCGTGCCCACCGGTATGAAGTTCTTCAACTGGATCGGCACCATGTGGCGAGGGCAGATAACGTTCGAGACACCGATGCTGTTCGCCATCGGCTTCCTCGCGATCTTCCTCTTCGGCGGCCTGTCGGGCGTGCTGCTGGCCAGCCCGCCGATCGACTTCCACGTCTCGGACTCGTACTTCGTCGTCGCGCACTTCCACTACGTGCTCTTCGGCACCATCGTGTTCGCGGTGTACTCCGGCGTGTACTTCTGGTTCCCGAAGATGTTCGGCCGGATGCTCGACGAGAAGCTCGGCAAGGTGCACTTCTGGCTGACCGTGATCGGCTTCAACTGGACCTTCCTGGTGCAGCACTGGCTGGGCGCCGAGGGCATGCCCCGCCGGTACGCCGACTACCTGCCGAGCGACGGCTTCACCTTCCTGAACGCCTTCTCCACCGTCGGCGCGTTCATCCTGGGCGCCTCCACGCTGCCGTTCCTCTACAACGTGTGGAAGTCGTACCGCACCGGCCCGCTGGTGACCGTCGACGACCCGTGGGGCCACGGCAACTCCCTGGAGTGGGCGACCAGCTGCCCGCCGCCGCTGCGCAACTTCGACCGCATGCCCCGCATCCGCTCGGAGCGCCCCGCCTTCGACGCCAAGTTCCCCCACCTGGCCGTCAGCACCGGCACCAAGGCCCCGGTCATCGAGGCCCCCAGCTACTCCCACGGCCGCCACGGCGGCGACCACGAGGTCTAGCCACCACCAGCCCACCCGGGGCCCGGTCCGCACCACGCGGCCGGGCCCCGGCTTTTTCGGCGCGTTGATCATGAACTTATGGCACGGCTCGACGGTGTGTCGCTGCCACAACTTCATGATCGTCGGTGCGGCGGGACCGCCGATGGGTGGCTGGGGCAGGATGGAGCCATGCCGGAAGGGGACACCGTCTGGAACACCGCCAAGGTGCTGCGGGACGGTTTGGAGGGCGCGGAGCTGACCGGGTCGGAGTTCCGCGTGCCGCACCTGGCCACCGTCGACCTGGCGGGTTACCGGGTAGCCGACTCGCTGAGCCGGGGCAAGCACCTGCTGCTGCGGGTGGTCTCGCCCGAGCACCGCGAGCTGACGCTGCACTCGCACCTGCGGATGGAGGGCGCCTGGCGGGTGTATGCCCCCGGTGAGCGCTGGACCGGCCGCCCCGCGTTCCTGATCCGGGTCGTGCTGCGCACCGCGAAGTCCGTCGCCGTCGGCTACCACCTGCACGATCTCAAACTCGTGCCGACGGCACGGGAGGCGGAGCTGGTCGGCCACCTCGGCCCGGACCTGCTCGGGCCCGACTGGGACCCCGAGGAGGCGGTACGCCGGCTGTCGGCCGACCCCGCCCGCCCCGTCGGCGAGGCGCTGCTCGATCAGCGCAATCTTGCCGGGATCGGCAACCTCTACCGGTGCGAGCTGCTGTTCCTGCGCGGCGTGTGGCCGTGGACGCCGGTCGGCGACGTGCCGGACCTGCCGGGCATGGTGACCCTCGGGCAACGGCTGCTGGCGGCCAACCGAGGCCGCTGGACCCAGTCCACCACCGGCTCGCTGCGGCGCGGCGAGACCAGTTATGTGTACGGCCGCCGGGCCCAGCCCTGCCGCCGCTGCAACGGCCCGATCGCCAAGCGGGACGGCGACACCGAGCGCATCACCTACTGGTGCCCCCGCTGCCAGCCACAAACCGCCGACACCGTTGGGAAGGGCACCTTCCACAACGCATAGCGATGTGCCGAGCCGCCGCTCGTCTCACTGACGCGAGCCGACGATGCCCTTCCTTCAGGCGGGGCCTCGGGGTGAGGCGGAGGTGCCCGTGTGCCGGGTCAGCGGTGGGCTGCGGGGGTGCGGGCGGGGTCGGCGGCGTCTGCGGTGGGGATGGTCGAGCCCGCGCCGGCGATGGCGGCCTCGGCGATGAGCGCGCCGTCCCAGTCCTCGGCCGGGGTTGCCGGCACGGCTTCGGCGGGGCGGGAGCCGGCGCCGGCCAGTCGCCAGAAGGGGAGGGCGATGAGGGCCAGGATCAGGCCGGCGGTGCCGGTGGCGGCGAAGGCCCAGGCGGGGCCGTACGCGTCGATGATGGTGCCGGCGAAGGGCGCGCCCGCGGCGACGCCGACGGTCAGCGCGGTGCCGTGCAGGCCCATCGCCTCGCCCCGGGCTCCGGCGGGCACCCACTGGCTCATCGTGTCGATGGTGGCCGACAGCGACGGCGCGCACAGCACCCCGGCCGGGATCAGCGCCAGCAGCAGCCACCACCAGCCGCCGCCGACCAGGCCGAGCGGGATGGTCAGCGCGCTCATGAGGCCCGCCAGCAGCAGCGGCGAGATGCTGCGGTGCAGCGCGCCGTAGACGAAGCCGCCGATCAGCGAGTATCCGCACCACACGGCGATGACCAGGCCGATCCAGGTCTCCTGCCCGCTGCCCTTGAGCGAGGCGATGAGCGTCAGGTCCGTGGCGGTGAGCACGAACGTCAGCACCGCGGTGATCGACAGCAGCGCGAACAGGCGCGGGCGCAGCCACTGCCGGCGCGGCACCGCGGCCTCCGGCGCGGCCTGCTCCGCCGCGGAACGGGTCGGCGGGTTCAGCGCGATCAGGGCCAGGCCCGCGCCGACCACGCCGATGCCGACGGCGTACATGGTGGGGCGGCTGCCGAAGGCGGTCACCGCGGCGACGGCCGCGGCCGGGGCGAGCATGTAGGACAGCTCGACGGCCATGGAGTCCAGGGCGAAGCCGGGGCGGCGCTGGTCGGCGGGGATGAGCGCGGCGATGCACTGCCGGACGAGGCTGAACACGGGCAGGCCGAGCACGCCCGCGACCAGCGCGCCGACCAGCAGGGTGTGGTAGTCGAGCTGGGGCGCGATGCTCCAGAACAGCGCCTGGGCGGCGGTGGTGACGATCAGCACGGGGCGCAGGCCGTGCCGGTCGAGCAGCCGCCCGGCGAGCGGGGAGCCGATCGCGGAGCCGAGGGTGGAGGCGGTGCCGACGAGACCGGCCTGGGCGTAGCCGAGGTGCATCGTGTTGACCACGTGCAGGGTCAGCACGATGCCGGCCGCGATGACCGGGACACGAGCCACCAGCCCCACCAGCATCAGTGCGCGTACGCCGGGGAGTCCGAGGATCTTGCGGTAAGGCTCGATGGTCACTTTGGTCTTTACCTCCGCGCCCATCCTGCCTGAGGCCCCCGACACCGCGTCAGTGATTAACGACCGCGCATGGGGTTATCTCTGTCACCGCGAACGGCGGCGGCCCGCCGGAACCCCGAGGTTCCGACGGGCCGCTGGTCTCGCTGGATCAGGCGAGGCCGTTCTTGATCGCGGTGATCAACTCACCGTTGGAGGTGTCGCCGAACGTGTCCCAGAAGAAGGCGCCGGCCAGGCTCTGGTTCTTGGCCCACGTCATCTTGCCCTGGATCGTCGCCGGGGTGTCGTAGCTCCACCACTGGCCGCCGCTGAAGCAGTAGGCGGTGCCGCCGACGGTGCCGTTGGCCGGGCACTTGGTCTTGAGCACGTGGTAGTCCTCGATGCCCGCCTCGTAGGTGCCGGGGGCCGCGCCGGTCGCCGAGCCGCCGGGGGCGGACTGGGTGACGCCGGTCCAGCCGCGGCCGTAGAAGCCGATGCCGATGAGCAGCTTGCTGGCCGGAACGCCCTTGCTCTTCAGCTTGGCGATGGCCGCCTCGGTGCAGAAGCCCTGCTGCGGGATGCCCGCGTAGCAGGTCAGCGGCGAGTGCGGGGCGGTCGGGCCCTGCGCGGCGAAGGCGCCGAAGAAGTCGTACGACATCGGCAGGTACCAGTCGACGTACTGCGCGGCCGCGCCGTAGTCGGTGGCGTCGAGCTTGCCGCCGTTGCTGCCGTCGGCGGTGATCGCCGAGGTGACCAGGGCGGAGCCGAAGCGGTTGCGCAGCGCCTGCATCAGGTTGCGGTACGCGAGCGGGCCGCTGCTGTCGCAGGACAGACCGCAGGCGTTCGGGTACTCCCAGTCGATGTCGATGCCGTCGAACACGTCGGCCCAGCGCGGGTCCTCGACCAGGTTGTAGCAGCTGTTCGCGAACGCGGTCGGGTTGGCCGCGGCCGCGCCGAAGCCACCGGACCAGGTCCAGCCGCCGAACGACCACACGATCTTGATGTTCGGGTACGCCTTCTTGAGCTTGCGCAGCTGGTTGAAGTTGCCGCGCAGCGCGCCGGCGTCCCAGGTGTCGGCGACGCCGTCGACGGACTCGGCCGCCGAGTAGGCCCGGTCGTAGTCGGTGTACGAGTCACCGATCACGCACTGGCCGCCGGTCACGTTGCCGAACGCGTAGTTGATGTGCGTCAGCTTCGCGGCCGAACCGTTGCTGACCAGGTTCTTCACGTGGAAGTTGCGGCCGTACTGCGCCCAGTTGGTGAAGTAGCCGATGACCTTCTTGCCCGGGGTCGGGTTGGTCGGGCTGCTCGACGGGCTCGGCGGGGTGCTCGGCGACGAGCTCGGCGAGGTGCTGGGCCGGGCCGACGGGGAGCTGCTGGGGCTGGTGCCGGGCGTGGTCGGCACGACGGACGGGCTGGCCCCGGTGGCACAGTTCGCGCCGTTGATGGTGCAGGCGGTCGGCTGGCCGGAGCCCGCTGTCACGAAGCCGAACGAGGCGGAGCCGCCGGCCGGGATGGTGGCGTTCCAGGTGCCGGTCGCGGTGCGGGTCTGGCCCGTGCCGGTCAGGTTGGCGTCCCAGAAGGAGCTGACGGTCGTGCCCGAGGGCAGCGTGAACACGAGGGTCCACGTGGCCGCCGCGCCGGTGCCGTTGGTGATCGTGTACTTGCCCTCGGCGCCGCTGCCCCAGTTGGAGGTCTGGGTGTAGGAGGCGGTGACGGTGCCTGCCGCGTTCGCCATGGTGACGGCCCCGATGGAACCGGCGACGACCATGGCTGCGGTGGCGGCTATCAGGCGGGCCCGTGTTCTGAGCATGGCTCTCCCTTAATGATTGACACCTATCCCCCCGATGCGGCCAAACATTAAGTTAACTTTCCTTAAAATGGAAGAGCGTTTACCTAAAACATCCCTTAAGGGCCACTGACCTGCGGTTTCATTCCGCGTTGGTGATCTCCACGCCGGACTCGCGAAGCTCGGTCAGCGCGACCTCCGTCGATTCCGGAGCGACGCCCGCGGTCAGGTCGAGCAGCACGGTGGTCGCGAAGCCCTCGCGGGCCGCGTCCAGCGCGGTCGCCCGTACACAGTGGTCGGTGGCGATGCCCACCACGTCCACCTCGGTCACGTCGCGCGCGCGCAGCCACGCGGTCAGCCCGACGCCGTTGCTCTGTCCCTCGAACCCCGAGTAGGCCGCGGCGTACTCGCCCTTGAGGAAGACCGCGTCGATGCGCTCGGTGTCCAGCGCGGGGTGGAACTGCTCGCCGACGGTGTCCGCGACGCAGTGCACCGGCCAGCTGCTGGAGTAGTCCGGCGGGTTGCCGAAGTGACCGCCCGGGTCCTGGTGGTGGTCCTTGGTCGCGACGATGTGGTCCCAGCGGCGGGGCGACGCGCCCGCGTCGGCGGCCAGGTGCGCCGAGACCCCGGCCGCCACCGCCGCGCCGCCCGTCACCGGCAGCGAGCCGCCCTCGCAGAAGTCGTTCTGCACGTCCACGATGATCAGTGCGCGGGCCATGGCCGCCTCCCCGGACAGTCAACGGTGGTGCCTCTCCACCGCTGCCCATGCTGCTCCGGTCGGAGCCGTCCCGCAACGCTCAGGTGACCGGGCTCATGCTCGCGGGCCGGTGGTGGTCACGGTCACGTGCACCGCGGGGTCGCCGGCGGACAGCTTCAGGCCTTCCCAGGGGATCGTGATCAGACAGTCGCGCAGGTGGGCCCGGCTGTCGGCCAGGGTCGGCAGGTCCGCGACGAGCTCGCCGCCGCGCACGAACGGGCGCTGCAGCAGCCGGTCGCCGGGCTGTGCCGGGGGAGTGGCCTGCTGCGCGAGCACGATCTCCTCGACCGCGGTGCCGGTCGGCTTGTGCCGGCGGTACGCCGTCTTGCGCCCGCCGATCGTCGCCTTGTTCTCGGACCGCTTGACCACCGGGCGGCCGTCCACTTCGACCAGCTTGTAGACCAGGCCCGCGGTCGGCGCGCCCGAGCCGGTCACCACCGCCGTGCCCGCGCCGTACACGTCGACCGGCTCGGCGGCCAGGGCGGCGATGGCGTACTCGTCGAGGTCGCCGCTGACGACGATCTTCACGTCCGGCGCGCCCAGCTCGTCGAGCAGCGCGCGCGACTGCGCGGCCAGCACCGACAGGTCGCCGGAGTCGATGCGCACCGCGCGCAGGCCGGGCCCGGCGACCGCGATCGCGTTGCGGATGCCCTGGCTGATGTCGTACGTGTCGACGAGCAGCGTGGTCTGCTCGCCCAGCGCCGCGACCTGCGAGGCGAAGGCGGCCTTCTCGTCGTCGTGCAGCAGCGTGAAGGCGTGCGCGGCGGTGCCCGCGGTCGGGATGCCGTAGCGCAGGCCCGCGGCCAGGTTCGACGTCGACGCGAATCCGGCCAGGTACGCGGCGCGGGCGGAGGCCACCGCGGCCTCCTCGTGCGCCCGGCGTGAGCCCATCTCGATCAGCGGGCGGCCCCGGGCCGCGGTGACCATGCGGGCCGCGGCCGCCGCGATCGCGCAGTCGTGGTTGAGCACCGACAGGATCAGCGTCTCCAGTACCACGCACTCGGCGAACGTGCCGCTCACCGTCATGATCGGGGAGCCGGGAAAGAACAGCTCGCCCTCGGCGTACCCGTCGAGGTCGCCCTGGAAGCGGTAGTCGGCCAGCCAGGCGGCGGTCTGCTCGTCGACGACGCCCCGGTCCCGCAGGAAGGCGACCTCGTCCGGGTGAAATCTGAACGCGGCGAGCAGCTCCAGCAGGCGGCCGGTGCCGGCGACCACGCCATAGCGCCGGCCCACCGGCAGCCGCCGCGCGAACACCTCGAAGACGCTGCGGCGATGCGCCGTGCCGTCGCGCAGCGCTGCGCTGATCATGGTCAGCTCGTAGTGGTCCGTCAGCAGACTCGGCGCACCGGCAAACATCCTCACACCCTATGGCCTCGCCCGATCTTGCGCCGGTGTCCCCCGTGAGCTGTGGTGTGTGGCCTGGCCGCGAGCACTTCCCGCAAGATCGGGAAGTGCTCCGCAGGACGGCACTTCCGCGTGCCTGTGTGTTGCCCGAATCAACTCGTAGGATGGGGGACGTGACCGCCGCCCCACAGACAGTTCCGGTTGATAAACCGGACATAGACGAAGCGTCGGAATTCGCCCGACCCTGGGTCACCATCGTGCACAACGATCCGGTGAACCTGATGAGCTACGTGACCTGGGTTTTCCAGCAGCTCTTCGGTTACAGCAGGGACAAGGCCGAACTGCTGATGCTCGACGTGCACCAGAAGGGCCGTGCCGTCGTGTCGGCGGGCGCCCGCGAGCGCATGGAGCACGACGCCAGCAGGCTGCATACGTACGGCCTGTGGGCCACGGTCGACAGACAGTGAGCGAGCGCGCATGACGATCTTCCGCAGAGTCGGCGCGGAGTGCGTGGCGGACTTTCGCGAGGACGAGGTACGAGTACTGCGCAAGGTCGCCGAAGAAGTCGTCGGTCTGCTGACCGACGGCTTCGATCGCGAGGACCCCGTGGTCGAGCGGCTCTTCCCCGACGTGTACCCCGAGGACGTGAAGAACTCCGCCGAGTTCCGGCGCTTCACCGAGGGCGACCTGAAGACCGCCAAGATCGACCAGGCCGGCGCGGTGCTGGCCGGGCTGCCCGAGGCGGGCAAGGGCGAGGTGCGCCTCGACCCGGAGTCCGCCGAGGCGTGGCTGCGCGCGATCAACGACGCCCGGCTCGCGCTCGGCATCCGGCTGGAGCTGACCGACGACACGGTGGTGGAGTACGAGCTGGAGGAGGCGCTGGAGCAGGACGCCGGCTCCGCCCGGGTGTTCCAGCTCAGCGTGTACTCGTACCTCGGCTACCTCCAGGAGTCCCTCCTTGAGGCGATCATCGGGGCAGAGTTCCGGCGCTAGCGGCGAGCTTGGCCGGGTTTGGCCGCCGCCTTGTGGCCCATGACCGTTCGACTTGCCAGGCACTTGTGCGTATCTTGAGCCTGCTTTCGCCCAGGTGCCTGGCAAGTCGAACGACCTTGGTGCACACGGCGCCCCGCTTGAGGGCTGCGGAGCGGCCAGGTCGGTGCGGGGTCGCCATGCCATGGCGCAAGTCACAAGGCTGTTCGCGGGTGGGTGGGGATCGGTAGGCTGGTCGCCGTGCTGACCATCCACAGGGAGATCATCGAGGCGATCGTCGCCCACGCCCGCCGGGACCACCCGGACGAGGCCTGCGGCGTGGTGGCCGGTCCCGTGGGTTCGGACGCTCCACAGCGGCACATCCCGATGGAGAACGCCGAGCGTTCGACCACGTTCTACCGCTTCGACTCGACGGAGCAGCTGCGCGTGTGGCGGGAGATGGACGACCTCGACGAGGAGCCGGTGGTGATCTACCACTCGCACACGGCGACGGAGCCGTACCCCTCGCGGACCGACATCTCCTACGCGGGCGAACCGAACGCCCACTACCTTCTCGTCTCGACCCGCGACGCGCAGACGGCGGAGATCCGCTCGTTCCGCATCGTGGACGGGCAGGTGTCCGAAGAGCCGGTCCAGCTCGTTGGTGAGAGTATGGACGTCATGCGGAGCTACGAGGAGAGCGGCGACCCGCACGCCGTGCAGTCGTTCATGTTCGGGCAGAGCCCGGCGGCGGTGGACTACGAGTGTCAGCACTGAGCTGACTCGACGCCCAGTCCCGATCGACCGCCCATACGACTATTTCTTCTTACAGGAGTTCTCTGCCATGGCCATCGACGTTCGCATCCCCACGATCCTGCGCTCCTACACCGGCGGCGCCAAGGCCGTCGCCGGCGCCGGGGACAACCTCGCCGAGCTGCTCACCAACCTCGACGGCGTTTACCCGGGCCTGCGCGGCCGGCTGATCACGCCCGAGGGCGGCCTGCACCGCTTCGTGAACATCTACGTCAACGACGAGGACGTTCGTTTCCTCGGCTCGCTCGACGCCAAGATCAGTGACGGCGACACGGTCACCATCCTGCCGGCCGTCGCCGGTGGCGCGTTCGGCCTCGCCGCCGCTGCCGCCGTCCTCGGCCGCTGACCTTTCCTCGCCGCGACGACCTCGCGAACCGTGGGCGCAAGCGCCGGTGACCCTGGCTCGCCGGTCCGCCGTGATGGCGGACCGGCCGGACCGGTCACCGGCGCTGTCCGTACCCGGCGCTCGGCGCGCCCGGCCCGCGGTTCGCGCGAGGTCGTCGCAGCTGCTCACGCGAACGGAGCTGATCATGGCACGTTTTGACTCACTGCTCGACGTCTGCGGGGACACGCCGCTGATCGGGCTGCCCCGGCTGAGCCCGGCCGTGCCCGAGGGCGCGCCGCCGGTGCGGCTGTGGGCCAAGCTGGAGGACCGCAACCCGACCGGCAGCGTCAAGGACCGGGCCGCCATGTACATGGTGCGCGCCGCCGAGGCCGACGGGCGGCTGCGCCCCGGCGCGACGATCCTGGAGCCGACCAGCGGCAACACCGGCATCTCGCTGGCCATGGTCGCCAAGTTGCGGGGCTACCGGCTGGTCTGCGTGATGCCCGAGAACGTCTCCACCGAGCGCATCCAGCTGCTGCGCATGTACGGCGCGGAGATCATCTTCTCGCCGGCGGCGGGCGGCTCGAACCAGGCGGTGGCGACCGCCAAGCAGATCGCGGCGGAGCACCCCGACTGGATCATGCTGTACCAGTACGGCAACGAGGCCAACGCCCGCGCCCACTACGAGACCACCGGCCCCGAGCTGCTGCGCGACCTGCCCACGCTGACCCACTTCGTGGCCGGCCTGGGCACCACCGGCACGCTCATGGGCACCGGCCGCTACCTGCGGGAGAAGAACCCCGACATCCAGATCATCGCGGCGGAGCCCCGCTACGGCGAGCTGGTGTACGGCCTGCGCAACATCGACGAGGGCTACGTGCCCGAGCTGTACGACGCCTCCGTGCTGACCCGGCGCTTCTCTGTCGGCACCCGCGACGCCGTGCTGCGCACCCGCCAGCTCGTCGAGGTCGAGGGCCTGTTCGTCGGCTTCTCCACCGGCGCCGTCGCGCACGCCGCGCTCGCCGTCGCCCACGACGCCGCCAAGAACGGCCGGGGCGCGGACGTGGCCTTCCTGGTCGCCGACGCCGGCTGGAAATACCTCTCCACCGGCGCCTACACCGGCACCCTCAACGACGCCGAAACCGCCCTCGAGGGCCAGCTCTGGGCCTGACCCCCGCCGCCTCGCCGCCTCGCCGCGTTGATCATGAACTTATGGCACGGGTCAGCGGCATGTCGGTGACACAACTTCATGATCGAAGAGCCCGACCGGCAACCGGTCGGGCTCTTTCGGTGTGGGCCTGGTGGCGCGGATCGGGAGGGTGGCCGGTGTGCTTTGCGCCCGCGCGGGAGGGTGATCATGAAGTTGTGGTCATGGCGCGCCGTCGAGCCGTGCCATAAGTTCATGATCAACTCGGCGGGGCGGGGGGCTAGCGGGTGGTGTAGGCGAGGGTGATGTTGGCCAGGAGGAGGGCGGTGGAGATGGTGAAGAGGATGAGGGGGAGGCGGTAGCGGTGGATCGCGGCGAAGCCGGCGGCGATCGCGGCCACGCCGAGCACGCCGATGGTGAGGGCGGTGGGGGCGTACCAGGTGGGCACGTCGAGGTTCATGGCCAGCGCGACGGCCAGGCGGCCGCCGGGGATCAGCCCGAGGAAGCCCAGTGCGGCGGCCCAGGCGCACAGGCCGAGCAGGCGGCCGGTACGCGGGGCGGGGTCGTCCTCGCCGGGCAGCCGGAACCGCGACGTCACGGCGGTGCGCACGCGGCCTGGTGCGCGAGTGCCGTCCTGGTCGTCGGGCGCGGTGCGGGCCGACGGCATCCCGGTGTGCTCGTCACTGGCCGTGCCTGCAGGGTTGCCGGCGGTGCCGGCCGGGACCGCGGTGGCGAGGACGCCGTCGGCGTCGCGCTCGGAGTTCGACTCAGTACGCACTGTGCTCGCCAATCCTCTGCCTGACCTGCCCGTTGATCGGGCCGTGCACTGAGTGCAACGGTTTCCGGCGACCGTGCGTAACGGCAGGCTGATTACCGTGTCACGTTCGCGACATCTCGGAACGGACCGTTCCCCGGAAGGGGGGTTGGCCAAGTAGGCTGCGCAGCGTGACGGACGCGCCGATCGGCATCTTCGACTCGGGGGTCGGGGGGCTGACGGTCGCCCGGGCCATCCTCGACCAGTTGCCTCATGAACGGGTCGTCTACATGGCCGACACGGCACACGTGCCGTACGGGCCCAAACCCATCGCCGACGTGCGCTCCTACGCGCTGGCCTGCCTGGACAGCCTCGTCGAGCGCGGCGCGAAGATGCTGGTCATCGCCTGCAACACCGCCTCCGCCGCCTGTCTGCACGACGCTCGGGAGCGTTACCGGGTGCCCGTGGTGGAGGTCATCCGCCCCGCGGTGCGACGTGCCGTCGCCGCCACGCGCAACGGCAGGGTCGGAGTCATCGGCACCACGGCTACGATCAACTCAGGGGCGTATCAGGACTCGTTCGCCGCAGCGCCGCACCTCGCGGTGACCGCTGCGGCCTGCCCGCAGTTCGTCGGGCTGGTGGAGCGGGGAGTGACGTCCGGCCGGGCGCTGCTCGGTCTGGCCAGCGCCTACCTGGAGCCGCTACAGCGGGCCCAGGTGGACACGCTGGTGCTGGGTTGCACGCACTATCCGCTGCTCACCGGTGTGATCAGCCTCGTGATGGGGGATCAGGTGACCCTGGTGTCGAGCGCGGACGAGACGGCACGTGACGTCTATCGTGTCCTCGTGGAGCGCGACCTGGTGCGCCCGGACGACGCCCCGGCTCCTGCGCACGAGTTGCTGTGCACCGGCGACCAGGAGATCTTCGACCGGCTGGCGAAGCGGTTCCTCGGATCCGCGCTGGACCCTGCGGGAGCGCGGGCATGAGATTGACGGTACTGGGCTGCGCGGGCAGCTTTCCGGGGCCCGAGTCGGCCTGCTCGGCGTACCTGGTGGAGGCGGACGGGTTCCGGCTGCTGCTGGACTTCGGCACCGGCTCGCTGTCGGCGCTTCAGCGCTACGCGAGCCTGAAGTCGGTCGACGCGATCCTGCTCAGCCACCTGCACTGCGACCACATGCTGGACGCCTGCTCGTACGTCGTGGTGCGCCGGTACGCGCCGGACGGGCCGTACCCGCCGATCCCGGTGTACGCGCCCGCGGGCGCGCCGGAGCGCATCGCGACCGCGTACAGCCTGGACGAGGGTCCGCTGGACGACGTCTACACGTTCTACGCGCTGCAGCCGGGCAGCTTCCCGATCGGACCGTTCCAGGTCAGCGTGGACCGGGTGAACCACCCCGTGGAGACGTACGGCGTGCGCCTGGAGCACGAAGGGCGGGTGCTGGCGTACTCGGGCGACACCGCGGGCTGCGACGCGCTGCTGCGGTTGGCCCAGGGCGCCGACCTGTTCCTGTGCGAGGCGAGCTACCTCGACGGCGTCGACAACCCGCCGGATCTGCACCTGACCGGCGGCGAGGCGGGCGAGATCGCCACCAAGGCGGGGGTGCGCCGGCTGCTGCTGACGCATCTGGTGACCGCGTGGGGCTCGGAGGCGGAGACGCTGAACAACGCCGCCGCCACGTTCGCCGGACCCGTCGAGATCGTCCGCCCCGGTGCCCGGTACGAAGTTTGACCCCATAGGGTGGGCGCATGACGAGACCTGACGGGCGTGCGCCCGACCAGCTTCGACCGGTCACGTTGACGCGGAACTGGAGCATGCATCCCGAGGGCTCCGTGCTGGTGGAGTTCGGCAACACGCGGGTGCTGTGCACCGCGAGCGTCACCGAGGGCGTGCCGCGCTGGCGCAAGGGCACCGGCCAGGGCTGGGTCACCGCCGAGTACGCGATGCTGCCGCGCGCCACGACGACCCGGTCCGACCGGGAGAGCGTCAAGGGCAAGGTCGGCGGGCGTACCCACGAGATCTCCCGCCTGATCGGCCGCGCGCTGCGGGCCTGCATCAACCTCAAGGCGCTGGGCGAGAACTCCATCGTCATCGACTGCGACGTGCTGCAGGCCGACGGCGGCACCCGCACCGCCGCGATCACCGGCTCGTATGTGGCCCTGCACGACGCGGTGAGCTGGCTGGCCGCCAAGAACATGCTGACCCGCAAGCAGACCGTGGAGACCACGCTGCACCGCTCGGTCGCGGCGGTCAGCGTCGGCATCATCGGCGGCGAGCCGCGGCTGGACCTGTGCTACGAAGAGGACGTGACGGCCGTCGTCGACATGAACGTGGTCTGCACCGGCACCGGCGACTTCGTCGAGGTGCAGGGCACGGGCGAGGACGGCGTCTTCGACCGCAAGCAGCTCAACGCCCTGCTCGACCTGGGCGTGGCGGGCTGCGAGACGCTGACCACGCTGCAGCGCCAGACGCTGGGCCTGCCCACGCTGGACGCGGCCGGCCTGCTGGAGGTGTTCCGCCGGTGAAGCTCCTGCTCGCCACGCGCAACGTGAAGAAGCTCGACGAACTGCGCCGCATCCTGGCAAGCTCGCCGGAGCTGCTGAAGGTCGAGCTGGTCGGCCTCGACGACGTCCCGCCGTACGTCGAGGTCCCCGAGACCGGGCTGACCTTCGCGGAGAACGCGCTGCTGAAGGCGCGCGAGGGCGTCAAGCACACCGGCCTGCCGACGGTCGCCGACGACTCCGGCCTGGCCGTGGACGCGCTCAGCGGCATGCCTGGGGTGTTCAGCGCCCGCTGGTCCGGAAAGCACGGCGACGACCGGGCCAACCTGGACCTGGTGCTGGCGCAGATCGGCGACGTGCCCGACGAGCACCGCGGCGCGGCGTTCGTGTGTGCGGCGGCCCTGGTGCTGCCCGGCGGCGGCTCGTCGCCGAACGGCCGCGAACACCTGGTCAGCGGCAAGATGGCGGGTCGCCTCCTGCGCGCCCCCCGCGGCGAGGGCGGCTTCGGCTACGACCCCATCTTCGTGGCCGACGGCAACACCCGCACCAACGCCGAACTCGAACCCGCCGAGAAGGACGCCATCAGCCACCGCGGCAAAGCCTTCCGGGCCCTCGCCGCCGTCATCGCCAAAAACCTCTCCTAGCCCCGCCGCCCCTCCCCCGGGGCGGCGATCTTGCGTGGAGTGTGGGTACGACACACTCGCAACGGGCATATCCCCAACAGTTCGTGCAAGATCGTCGCGATCATGAGGAGCGGGGCGTGGCGGAGCGGGAGTTGAGGGCGCGGGTCTGCGTGGTGGGGAGCGGGCCGGCGGGGTTGATGCTGGCGTTCCTGCTGGCGCGGCAGGGGATCGAGGTCGTGCTGCTGGAGAAGCATGCCGACTTCTTTCGGGACTTCCGCGGGGACACGATTCATCCGTCAACGCTGGACGTGCTGGATGAGCTGGGGCTCGGTGAGGCGATCGCCGAGCTGCCGGGGCGGCGTGAGCCGGGGGTGGCCGTGTCGTTCGACGACGGCACGTACCGGGTCGGCGACTTCACCCGGCTGCCGAAGCCGCACAACTACCTGCTGATCCTGCCGCAGTGGGACTTCCTGGACCTGCTCGCCGCCGAGGCCGCGAAGCTGCCCGGGTTCACGCTGCTGCGCTCGACCGAGGCGGTGGACGTGCTGCGGGACCCGGCCGGGCGGGTCACCGGTGTCGCCGGGGTCGGCCCGGACGGGGTCGCGGTGCGGGTGCGCGCGGAGCTGACGGTGGCCTGTGACGGCCGTGCCTCGGTGATCCGGGAGAAGCTGGGGCTGGTGCCGGTGGACTTCGGCGCGCCGATGGACGTGCTCTGGTTCCGGATGTCGCGGGAGCCCGGGGATCCGGAAGGACTGCTCGGGCGGGTCGGGCCGGGCGCGATCCTCATCATGATCGACCGGCACGACTACTACCAGTGCGGGTACGTCATCCCGAAGGGCGGCTACGCGCGGCTGCAGGCCGAGGGCCTGGACGGCTTTCGGCACCGGGTGGCCGGGCTCGCGCCGATGGTCGCGCGGCGGGTCGGCGAGATCAGCTCGTGGGACCAGCTGCACCTGCTCACGGTGCAGGTCAACCGGCTGGAGACGTGGCACGTGCCCGGCGCGCTGTGCATCGGCGACGCCGCCCATGCGATGAGCCCGGTGGGCGGGGTCGGGGTGAATCTCGCGGTGCAGGACGCGGTCGCGACGGCCCGGCTGCTCGGGCCAAAACTGAAGACGGGCCGGCTGCGTACCGAGGATCTCGATCTGGTTCGCAAGCGGCGGATGTTCCCGACCCGGGTCACCCAGCGGGCCCAGCGGATCGCCCAGAGCCGCCTGGTCGGCGCGGTGCTTCGCGCCGACGCCCCGATCAAGGCCCCCGGCGCGCTGAAACTCTTCCAGCGCTTCCCGATTCTGCAGACCATCCCGGCCCGCCTGGTCGGCCGCGGCATCCGCCCCGAACGCATCTCCTGAGGGGCGCGGTGGCTCCGCCGCCCCGCGGATCGCGGTGCGGCGAGGATCGCGGTGGGCGAGGATCGCGGTGCGGGCGATGATCGCTGTTTCGGGTCAGAACCTTGCGTGGGGCCGCACTTCTTGACCTGAGACAGCGATCATCGCGCCCGTCCGTCCCGTGATCGCGACGATCTTGCGCGAACTGTTACCGACTTGCCCGATTCGGGCGTGTCGTACCCACAGTTCGCGCAAGATCGCCGCGCCGCGCCGCGCCGGGGTGGGTCAGGACAGGGGGCCTACCTCGGATTCGATGGCGGTGAGGAGGTCGGGGCCGGAGACGGCGGCGCGGACCTGTTCCAGGATCGGGGCCATGAAGACGTCGGGGCCGGGGGTGCCGATGAGCGGCGTGAGCTGCTCGATGGCGATCCGGCCGGCGGGGGACGGGGTCAGCGGGGCGCGCAGCTGGAGGCCGCGTACCGCTGCCAGCAGTTCCACCGCGAGCAGGCTGGTCAGGTTGTCCAGGACGATCCGCAGTTTCTTCGCCGCGGCCCAGCCCATGCTGACGTGGTCCTCCTGCATGCCCGAGGTCGGGATGGTGTCCACACTGGCGGGCGAGGCCAGCCGCCGGTTCTCGGCGACGATGCCCGCCGCGGTGTACTGCGCGATCATCAGGCCGGAGTTGACCCCGGCGTCGGGGCTGAGGAACGGCGGCAGGTCCCGCGAGCGGGTCATGTCGAGCAGCCGGTCGACGCGGCGCTCGCTGATCGAGCCGATCTCGGCGGCGGCGATGGCGAGGAAGTCCGCGGCGAACCCGAGCGGCGCGCCGTGGAAGTTGCCGGTCGACTCGACCCGGCCGTCGGGCAGCACCACCGGGTTGTCGGCGAGGCTGACCAGCTCCCGCGCGGCGACGGTGCGGGCGAAGTCCAGGGTGTCCCGGGCCGCGCCGGCGACCTGCGGAGCGCAGCGCATCGAGTACGCGTCCTGCACCGCGTGCTCCAGGTCGTCCCGGTGGCTGTCCATGATCGAGGACTGCTGGAGCAGCTTGTACATGTTGGCGGCGCTCGCGCCCTGGCCCGGGTGCGGGCGGATCTCGTGGATCGACGGGTGGAACGGCCGGTCGGTGCCGAGCATGGCCTCGATCGACAGGGCCGCGGTCACGTCGGCGACGGTGCACAGATGGCCCAGGTCGTCGCAGGCCAGCAGCAGCATGGCGAGCATGCCGTCGGTGCCGTTGATCAGCGCCAGGCCCTCCTTGGAGGACAGGGAGATCCCGCTGAGCCCGGCGGCGTGCAGGGCGTCCTCGGCGGCCACCCGGGCGCCGTCCTTGCCGAGCACCCAGCCCTCACCCATCAGCACCAGCGCGCAGTGGGCGAGCGGGGCCAGGTCGCCGGACGCGCCGAGCGAGCCGTGCTCGGGCACCCACGGGGTGATGTCGTGGTTGAGCAGGTCGACGAGCGCCTGGGCGACGAGCGGCCGTACGCCGGAGTGGCCCAGCGCCAGCGAGCGCACCCGCAGCAGCATCATGGCCCGCACGACCTCACGCGGCATGGGCGCGCCGACGCCGGCGGCGTGCGAGCGGATCAGCGCGTGCTGCAGTTCGGCCCGGCGCTCGGGGGCGATGAACGTGTTGGCCAGCGCCCCGAAGCCGGTGGAGACGCCGTAGACGGGGCGGCCGTCGCGTTCGATGTCATCGACGATGGCGCGGCTGGCCTGCATCGCGGCGATGGCGGCGTCGCTGATGGACACCTGCGCGTCGGCGCGGGCCACCGCGGCGACGTCGCCGGGGGCGATGCCGGTGGGTTCGACGATGACGGTCATGAGAGCACTCCCTTGTGCGGAGATTCCGGATGGTGCGGCCCCGAAGCGTTAAGAAGGTGCCCTTCCGCTACGCATAGCGATTGCAAGGTGCCCTTCCTTGCTACGGAGCGGATCAGCGGCACGCCGGGCCGGTAGGCCAGGTGCAGGTGAGAGGGGGCGTCGAGGACGATCAGGTCCGCGGACGCGCCGATACCGAGGTGGCCGAGGTCGGGGCGGCGCAGGGCGCGGGCGCCGCCTGCGGTGGCGGCCCAGACGGCCTCGGTGGGGGTCATGAACATGTCCCGCACCGCCAGGGCGATGCAGAAGGGCATGGATGAGGTGTACGAGGAGCCGGGGTTGCAGTCCGAGGCCAGCGCGACGGTGACTCCGGCGGCGAGCAGGCGGCGCGCGTCGGGGTAGGGCGAGCGCGTCGAGAACTCCGCGCCGGGGAGCAGCGTCGCGACGGTGTTCGAGTGCGCGAGGGCGTCGACGTCGGCGTCGGACAGGTGGGTGCAGTGGTCGGCGCTGGCGCAGTCGAGTTCGACGGCGAGCCGCACGCCGCCGCCCATGGTGAGCTGGTTGGCGTGGATGCGGGGGCGCAGCCCGGCGGCGATGCCCGCCTTGAGGACCCGGCGCGACTCCTCGACGTCGAACGCGCCGCGTTCGCAGAACACGTCGACCCAGCCCGCGTACGGCGCGCAGGCGTCCAGCATCGGGCCGGTGACCAGGTCCACGTAGCCGTCGGGGGAGTCGGCGGGCTTGACGTGCGCGCCGAGGAAGGTGACCTCGTCGGTGAACTCGCGGGCGATGCGGACCGAGCGGGCCTCGTCGACGGTGCTGAGGCCGTACCCACTCTTGATCTCGATGGTGGTGGTGCCCTGCCGCAGCGCCTCGCCGACCAGGCGGGCCACGTTGGCGCGCAGCTCGTCGTCGGTGGCGGCGCGGGTCGCGGCGACCGTCGTACGGATGCCGCCGCCGGTGTACGGCTCCCCGGCCATGCGCGCCGCGAACTCCGGCGCGCGGTCCCCGGCGAACACCAGGTGGCTGTGGCTGTCCACGAAGCCGGGCAGCACCGCCGCCCCGCGCACGTCGAGGCGCTCGTCGGCGGCGGGCGCGGCCGAGGCCGGGCCGACCCACTCGACCCGCTCGCCGACCACCATCGCCGCGTCCCGCCGCAGGCCCAGCTCGGGATCGTTCGTGGTCAGCTCGCCGATGTTGGTGATCAGAAGAGACACGTGATCGCCTCCTGCAGCTCGCGGGCCACGTCGACGGCGACATGCCGCCCGTCCCGGACGATCTCCCGGCCGTCGGCCAGCACGTGGGTGACGTCGGCGGCGCTCGCCGCGAACAGCACGCCCTCGGGGTCGATCCCCGCGGTGCGCGGGCTGTCCAGGGCCACGGTCACCAGGTCGGCACGTGCCCCGACCTCGATCCGCCCGGCGTCGGGCCAGCCCAGGCTGGTGTGCCCGGTCGCCGTCGCCGCAGCCCGCAACTCCGCCGCGGTGAAGTGGCCGCGCCGCTCGGTGGCGAGGCGTTCGTGCAGCTCCAGGGCCCGTGACTCCTCGAAGAAGTCTATGACCGCGTGGCTGTCGCTGCCCAAGGTCAGCCGGGTGCCCGCGTCGGCCAGGGCACGCGCCGGGCCGATGCCGTCGCCGAGATCGCGCTCCGTCGTCGGGCAGAAGCAGGCGTACGAGTCGGACAGCAGCGCCATGTCCGAGTGCGTCAGATGGGTGGCGTGCACCGCCGTGAACGTCTCGTGCACCGCCCCGAAGTCCGCGAGCACCTCGGTCGGCGTACGCCCGTGCTCGGCCAGGCACGCCTCGTTCTCGGCCCGCTGCTCGGACACGTGCGCGTGCAGCGGCCGCCCCGCCGCCCACGCCGCCACGGTCGCCATCTGCGTCAGCGGCACCGCCCGCACCGAGTGGATCGCCGCCCCGACCACCACATGAGGCGCGTCGGGCAGCGCGTCCACCCGATCCGCCCACCGCAGCGCGTCCCCGTCCCCGAACCGCAGTTGCGGCCCCTCCAGAGGCTTGCCGTCCACGGACGCGGTCAGGTAGAGCGTGTCCAGCAGTGTGATCCGCAGCCCCGCGTCCTGCGCCGCCGCGATCAGTGCGTGACTCATCGCGTTCGGGTCGCCGTAGGGCGTCCCGTCCGGCCCGTGATGCAGGTAGTGGAACTCGCCCACCGACGTGATCCCGCCCAGCGCCATCTCCCCGTAAACGCCCCGCGCCAGCCGGTAATACGAGTCCGGATCGAGCGCCGCGGCGACCCGGTACATCTGCTCCCGCCAGGTCCAGAACGACCCCCGGTCGGCATGAGTCCGCCCCCGCAGGGCCCGATGAAACGCGTGGGAGTGCGCATTGGCGAACCCCGCCATCGTCAACCCAACCCGATACACCAACCCACCCCCGCCAAGATCGTGACGATCTTGCGTGACGTGGGGGTGCGACACACCCGAATCGGGAGTATCAGCACCAGTTTGCGCAAGATCATCGCGATCTTGGAGGCGGGTGATGCGGGTCAGGCGGTTTTCGCGGATCTCCAGGACAACGTCCGGGGAGATGCCGGTGGGGAGCCAGGCGTACTGGCAGTGGATCAGCACGCGAGGTCCTGGAGGGCGTCTGCGAGGGCTTGGATGCCGGATTCGCAGTCGGCGTCGGGGGCGTGTTCGGCGGGGGAGTGGGAGATGCCGGTCGGGTTGCGGACGAAGAGCATCGCGGTGGGGACGAAGGCGCTGAGGACGCCCGCGTCGTGGCCTGCGCCGGTGGGCAGGATGGGGGCGTCGTCGAGGAGTTTTGCCAGGCGGTCGCGTAGGCCGGTGTGGAATTCGGTCTCGGGGGAGACCGACTCGGCGGTCAGGGTGACCTTGGTGCCGTCGGCCAGGGCGCGGTGCTGGGCGTGCAGGTGGACGCCGGCGACGACCTGCTCCATCGTGTCGGGGGAGTCGGCGCGGGCGTCGAGCCAGGCGCTGACCTTGCCGGGGATGGCGTTGGTGGCGTTCGGGTAGACCTGGACGCGGCCGATGGTGGCGTGCGCGCCGAGGCGGCGGGCCTCGTCGTTGGCGGCGAGCACGGTGGCGGCGAAGGTCAGCATCGGGTCGCGGCGGTCGGCCATGAGCGTGGTGCCGGCGTGGTTGGCCTCGCCGGTGAAGTCCAGCCGCCAGCGGCCGTGCGGCCAGATCGCGCTGGCCACGGCGACCGGGCGGTCCAGGTCCACCAGGGCGCGGCCCTGCTCGACGTGCAGCTCGACGTAGCAGCCGATCCGGCCCAGCAGCTCCGGCCGGGCCCCGGCCGGGCCGGAGCCGAGCGCCTCGCGCATGGCCGTGTCGAGGGTGACGCCGTCGCGGTCGGTCAGCGCCGCCGCGGCGGCCGGGTCGACCAGGCCCGCGAGCAGGCGCGAGCCGAGGCAGGCGAGCCCGAACCGGGAACCCTCCTCCTCCGCGAAGACCGCGATGCCGATCGGGCGGGCCGGGGTCACGCCCCGGGCCCGCAGCTCGTCGACCGCGAGCAGGGCGCTGACCACACCGAGCGGCCCGTCGTACGCCCCGCCGTGCGGCACCGAGTCCAGATGCGAGCCGGTCAGCACGGCGTCCCCCGCGGCGGGATCACCCCACCACGCGAAGATGTTGCCGTTGCCGTCCTGCTCGACCACCAGGTCCCGCGCCTTGGCCTGCTCGACGAACCAGCTCCGCAGGGTCGTCTCGGCCGGCCCGAACGCGTAGCGCAGGTAACCGCCGGAGCCTGCGTCCCGCCCCACCGGCGCCAGCTGCGCCCACAACTCCCCGAAAGCGCTCATGACTCACGCATCGGGATGCGGACGCCGCGGTCGGTGGCGACCGAGGCGGCGTGGTCGTAGCCGGCGTCGACGTGGCGGATGACGCCCATGCCGGGGTCGTTGGTGAGGACGCGCTCGATCTTCTGGGCGGCCAGGGCGGTGCCGTCGGCGACGGTGACCTGCCCGGCGTGGATGGAGCGGCCGATGCCGACACCGCCGCCGTGGTGGATGGACACCCACGAGGCGCCGGAGGCGGTGTTGACCAGGGCGTTGAGCAGCGGCCAGTCGGCGATCGCGTCGGAGCCGTCGAGCATCGCCTCGGTCTCCCGGTACGGCGACGCGACGCTGCCGCAGTCGAGGTGGTCGCGGCCGATGACGATCGGGGCCTTCAGCGTGCCGTCGGCGACCATCTCGTTGAACCGGACGCCGGCCTTGTCGCGCTCGCCGTAGCCGAGCCAGCAGATGCGGGCGGGCAGGCCCTGGAAGGCGACCTTCTCCTGCGCCATTTTGATCCAGCGCGACAGCGACTCGTTCTCGGGGAACAGGTCGAGCACGGCCTTGTCGGTGGCGGCGATGTCGGCCGGGTCGCCGGACAGCGCGGCCCACCGGAAGGGTCCCTTGCCCTCCTCGAACAGCGGCCGGATGTACGCGGGCACGAAGCCCGGGAACGCGAACGCGCGGTCGTACCCGCCGAGCTGGGCTTCGCCGCGGATCGAGTTGCCGTAGTCGAACACCTCGGCGCCCGCGTCCAGGAAGCCGACCATGGCCTCGACGTGCTTGGCCATGCTGGCGCGGGCCCGCTCGGTGAACTCCTCCGGCTTGTCGGCCGCGAACGTCTGCCACTGCTCCATGGAGACGCCCTCGGGCAGGTACGACAGCGGGTCGTGGGCGCTGGTCTGGTCGGTCACGATGTCGATGGCGACGCCGCGGCGCAGCAGCTCGGGGAAGATCGTGGCGGCGTTGCCGACGACGCCGACGGACAGCGGCCGCCGGTCGCGCTTGGCGGCCAGGGCCAGCTCGATGCCGTGGTCGAGGGAGTCGGCGACCACGTCGAGGTAGCGGGTCTGCACCCGGCGGTCCAGGCGGGTCTTGTCGACGTCGACGATCAGGCACGCGCCGCCGTTCATGGTGACGGCCAGTGGCTGCGCGCCACCCATGCCGCCGCAGCCGCCGGTCAGCGTCAGCGTCCCGGCCAGGGTCCCGTCGAACTTCTTGGCCGCGACGGCCGCGAACGTCTCGTAGGTGCCCTGCAGGATGCCCTGGGTGCCGATGTAGATCCAGGAGCCGGCGGTCATCTGGCCGTACATGGTCAGGCCGAGCTGCTCCAGGCGGCGGAACTCGGGCCAGGTGGCCCAGTCGCCAACCAGGTTGGAGTTGGCCAGCAGCACGCGCGGGGCCCACTCGTGGGTGCGGAACACGCCGACCGGGCGGCCCGACTGGACGAGCATGGTCTCGTCGTCCTTGAGCGTGGTCAGGGTACGGATCAGCGCGTGGAAGCTGGGCCAGTCGCGGGCCGCCTTGCCGGTGCCGCCGTACACCACCAGGTCCTGGGGGCGCTCGGCGACGTCCGGGTCGAGGTTGTTGCACAGCATCCGGATCGCCGCCTCCTGGGGCCAGCCCAGTGCGGTGCGGGTGGTGCCGGTAGCGGCACGGATGATCTGCTCCATCGTTTCCCCTGCCTATTCCATGAAGACGCTGCGGCGGGTGGCCGAGCTCTCGAAGTGTTCGAGCCGGCGCTGGGTGGCCGCCGGGTCGACGTCGCTGATGGCCTGCAGCAGCACCATGGTCAGCACCATGGGGGCGGTGTGCAGGTCGAACACGAGCTGGGAGCCGACCGCGGCGGTGAGCGTCACGTCGGCGAGATCGGTGGCCGGGCTGACCGGGGAGTCGGTCACCACGACGATCTTCAGGCCCAGGTTGCGGGCCTCGGTGAGGGCGTCGCGCAGCTCCCGGGGGTATCGCGGCAGCGCGTACGCCAGCACGGCCCGCGCGCCGGAGTCGGCGGCCTGTTCGAGCCGTTCGGCGAGCAGGCTGCCGCCGGTGTCCAGCACCCGCACCTCGGGGTGGATCTTGGCGGCGAAGTAGCCGAAGTAGCCGGCGAGCGGGGCGGCGGCGCGCAGCCCGACCACGGGCAGCGGGCGGCTGGCGGCCAGCAGCCCCGCCGCGGCGTGCACGGCGGCCGGGTCGGCGAGGTGGTCGGCGAGGCGGTTCAGGTTGGCCATCTCGTCGCGTACGGCGCGCTGCAGGTCGTTGTCGCCGTTCGGTGCGGTGGCGGTGCGCGGCCCCGCGGTCAGCTCGCGCAGCCGACGGCGCAGCGCCGGGTAGCCGTCGAAGCCCAGCGCCATCGCGAAGCGGGTCACCGACGGCTGGCTGACCTGTGCCAGCTCGGCGACCTCGGCGGCGGACAGGTAGGCGACGGTGTCGGCGTGGTGCACGAGTTCGCGGGCGATACGCCGCTGGGTGGGCGTCAGCCGGGCGCCCTGCACGAGCGAGCGCACGTCAGCCGCAGCCCCGGTCGGCGCATCGGTTGTTGGCACCACATTCACGACGACACTGTATGCAAAATTTCATTCAGCGACAATCTCGGGTCTGTCCGCGAGGCGGCCGGACATGATAGAACTCGCACACGAATTCATGTTCGCCGGTGGAAGGTGCGCCCCATGCCCGACCGCAAGACCCGGATCAGGCGGGCCGTGTCGCGCACCGCGCTGGCCCCGCTGGCCGCCCTGCCCAAGCGTCTGGCCAGGGTCGCCAAGCACGACGCCAAGGTGATCCGCCAGTCCGCGCGCTGGCTGGTGACCTCCCGCGAGCACCACAACTACACCTATGACCTGACGCCGCTGAACCGCGAGCACCTCGCCTGGTTCGTCAGCATCGTCGCCGAGGCCCCCGTCGCCGACGTGCGCGGCTGGATGGCCGAGATCGAGTCCGACACGGCGCTGCGCACGCACATCGAGCAGACCACCGCCCGTTCCGCCCGCCGGGGCCTGGCCGACAAGCAGGTGCGCTACGCCCGCCGGGTCGGCTGGTATGCCCTGGTCCGGGCCCGCAAGCCGCGGCACGTGGTGGAGACGGGTGTGGACAAGGGCCTGGGCACCTGCGTGCTGGCCGCCGCCCTGCTGCGCAATGCCGCCGAGGGGCACCCGGGCCGGGTCACCTCCCTGGACATCAACCCCGAGGCCGGCTACCTGGCCAAGGCGGAGCCCTGGGCCGGCGTCGTGGACCTGGTCATCGGCGACTCCATCGCGACGCTGAACGCCCTGGACCGCCCGGTCGACATGTTCCTGCACGACAGCGACCACAGCGCCGGGCACGAGCAGCGCGAGTTCACCGCCGTCGAGCCGCACCTGTCCGAGCGGGCGCTGCTGCTCACCGACAACGTCACCATCACCACCGTGCTGCTCAAGCACGCGGAGAAGACCGGCCGCCGCTTCCTGGCCTTCCGCGAGCAGCCGAAGGAGCACTGGTACCCGGGCGACGGCATCGGCGCGGCCTGGCGCTGAGCCGCGCCCGGCCGGTCCCACGGCAGCTGAGCGAAGATCGCTGTTTCCGGTCATGATCTGCGGCTGCACCGCAGGTTTTGACCGCAGACGGCGATCTTTCCCGGATCCGCCCGGCTGAGCTGCCGTGCACCCGGGGCGCGACGCGGCCCGAATCCGGGGGGTGGCGGGACGCTGGTCGCGTGGGGCCGCTCAGGGCGAGGGCGCTGATAACGTCGCGTCATGCGAGTGAGCGCGCTGCACACGTACCCGATCAAGGGCTGCCGCCGGATCGATCACCAGCGGGCGACCGTCGAGCCCTGGGGTCTGGCCGGCGATCGCCGCTGGATGATCATCGACCCGGACGGGGCGCAGGTCACGCAGCGTGACATCGCTCGGCTCGCCCTGCTGCGCGCCGTGCCGATGGGTAGCGGTCTGGAACTGTCCTTCCCCGGCGGCGAGCCGCTGCTGGTCGCCCAGCCGTCGCCCGACCCGGTGGTGACCGCCACGCTGTGGGGGCGCGTCACGATGACCGCGACCGCGGCCGGCCCCGACGCCGACGCGCTGCTCAGCAAGGAACTCGGCCGCGACGTGCGGCTGGTCTGGATGGACGACCCGGCGAACCGCCGACCGGTCGACCCCGACTACGCCGTACCCACCGACCGGGTCTCCTTCGCCGACGGCTTCCCGCTGCTGTTGACCAACACCGCCTCGCTGGACCGGCTCAACGACTGGATCGCCGAGTCGGGCTCCGACGAGGGCCCGCTGCCGATGGCCAGGTTCCGGCCCAACGTGGTGGTCGACGGCGCGCCGCCGTTCGCCGAGGACGAGTGGCTGGGCCGGCGGCTGCGGATCGGCACGCTCGTGTTCCGGGTCGCCAAGCCGTGCGGTCGCTGCGTGGTCACCACCACCGACCAGGAGAGCGGCGAACGCGGCCGCGAACCGCTGCGCACCCTGGCCCGTCACCGCAACGTCGGCCAGCAGTTGCTGTTCGGCTCCAACCTGATCCCCGACACGTTCGGTGAGATCGGGGTCGGCGACGAGGTCGAGCTGCTGGACCGCTTCCGCACCGAGCTCAGTTGAGGTCGAGCCACATGAGGACCTCGTCGCGGTCGTCACCGGGGGCCACCCGCAGCGCGCCCGGCAGCCTGCCGACCTCCCGGTAGCCCAGCGGCCCGTAGAAGCGCTCCAGGCCCATGCCGCCGCGCACCGTGATGTGCAGGCCAGCCAGCCCCATCTCGCGGCCGATCCGCTCGCCTTCGCGCATCAGCGCCGCGCCCTCGCCGCGGCCCTGGCGGCGCGGGTGCACCATGACCCGGCCCAGCGTGCGCCAGTGCTCGCTCAGCGCGAACCGCTGACTCACCAGGATCAGCATCGCCGCGACCACGCCGTCCTCGTCGTAGCCGAGCAGCAGCCGGTCGATCCCGGCCGCGATCCCGTCGAACGCCGCCCGCGCCACCGGCGCGACGTCGTCGCGGGTCACCTGCCCCACGAAGCCGATCGAGCCGCCCGCGTTCGACGCGTCGGTCCACAGCGTGATGATCTGCTCACGTACGACGTCCGTCAGCTCAGGGTCCAGCTCAAACCGCATGATCCTGATCTTAAGAAGCCCGCCCCGAGCAGAAGGAAGGGCACCTTCCACAACGCATGCGTTGTAGAAGGTGCCCTTCCTTGCACTCAGTACCCGAGCAGGTGCTTCATCGAGCGCTTGACCAGGTCGTCGCGCTCCGCCGGGGTCAGGCCCTCGGCGCCGAATCCGGTGAAGACCGTGTCACGGGTGATCACGATCGAACCCTCCTCGAACGCCTGCTGGCTGCGCACCCAGGTGTTGCTGCCGCCCGACGAGCCGTCCGGCGGGGCGGCGACGGTGAAGCCGCCGAGACCGTCCTCGAACGAGGTCGTCGTGAGCGGCGCGCCGTCGGCGCTGACCGTCACGTCGTCGAGGAACACGCCGAGGCCCTGCGTGCCCCAGTCGGACGCATACGAGATCGAGATCTCGATCTGCTGGCCCGCGTACGGGGTCAGGTCGTAGGCGAGCTCCGTCCAGCCCCCGGAGGGACCGGTCAGCGCGTGCCACGCGCCCGTCGTGCCGGTCGGCGCGCAGTCCGCCGTCTGGTAGTGCGCCAGGAACGGGTGCAGGGTGGCCCAGCCGCTCGCGCAGCTGTCACCGGTCTCCTGGGTGCTGTGCCCGGTGGTGTCCGGCAGCGTGGTCCAGGTGTCCGAGCCGACCGGGTGGACCTCCACGAACATGAAGTCCCAGTTCGGCTCGGTGTCGTACGACGACCAGAACCGCAGCTCGCCCGAGGACTTCCCGGTCAGGTCCACGGTCCGGGACAGCCGCTTGTACGACACGTCCGACCGGTCGCTGTAGAGGTACCAGTCACCGGTGCGCGGATCGAACGGAGCCGCTCCCGGGCGCAGCCAGTCCACCGGGGACGAGCTGTTGAACTGCGGGAACTGTGCCGGGGGCAGGAAGCTCGACGTGGTCAGGAACGACGCGCTGTGCGTCTGGTTGCCCGCCGAGCCGGCTTCGTTGAGCGTGCCCGAGAACCCGCTGAACGCGCCCGTCCCGCCGCCGACGTCGTACGGCTCGCCGTCCGGGTCGGTGCCGCCGTCACTGACGTAGGTGTACGCCCCGAGGTAGTACTGCATGAAGTCGTTCAGCAGCGGCAGACACGGGTACGCCCGCACGGTGCACTCCGGCTGCGCCGGCGCGTCCGGGTGGTAGAAGTACGCCCCGTCCGCCGACTGCGCGAACAGCGCGTTCTGGCCCGTGAGCAGCAGCTTGCCGCCCTCGTTCAGGTAGTCGCGCACGGCCAGTTCGATGTCCAGCGCGGCCTTCGCCGAGGTGCCGCCGGGCTGCCCGGTCGACCGCAGGATGATGTCGTCGCCGGTCTCCCAGACGATCGCCTTGTAGTGCGACAGCACGCCCAGGTGGTGCGGCGCCTTGCGGCCCATCACGTCGAAGTCGTACACGTCGCTGGAGTAGCCGGCCGCGGTCAGCGACGCGGCGTAGTCCGCGGCGTACTTCGCCGTGGTCACGCCCTGGGCCGGGCTGATGCCCGTCACGTCCTCCGCGGCGAGGATCAGCACCTTGCCGCCGACGTCGTCGTGCACCCGGTAGGTGAAGTGGTCGCCGGTCACCGCGCCGGAGCGGCCCGGTGTCACGGAGAACCCGCTGAACCACACCTCGACCTGGTCACCGGGCTTCTGCCCGGTCACCGTGCCGCGGAACTCGGCGTAGAAGTCGTCGTTCTCGTCGCCGTAGCGCTCGCCGCCCTTCCACTCCTTCACCGAGCCGGACTTCGTCGCGCCACCGTTGATCTTCCAGTTCACCTTGACGTTCTTCAGCGTCCGGCGGATCGTCGCGGCGACCGCCTGGCTGCGGCCGTACGACACGTCGAAGCTGTCGGTCACGAAGTGCGGGGTGACGTGGCCCAGCACGGACACCGGGTCGTCCGGCCGCGCCGCGGACTTCGCCAGCGACAGCGCGAACGGGATGTTCTTGGCGAACTCCGCCTGGATCAGCTCCTCGTCGTCCGGGAAGTTGAAGCCGCTGGCGCAGTCCTCGGCCAGCCACTCGTCGTCCGGAATGGAGTTCGACACCGTCTCGCAGGTGGTCATCTCGGGCGTGAAGCCGAGCGTGCCGTACTTGGCCTGCATGTGCGAGTCGACGTCGCCGTTGGTGGTGTACAGCTCGGCCGAGATGTCCGGGTCGTAGCCGGGCACCGCCGGGTTCGCGTCGTCGCCGGCCAGCGCCTGGTAGATGGTGTCGTCCGGGGTGGGTGTGCTGACCTGCCAGCCCGTGCCGTAGAGCAGCAGCTCCGCGGCCGAGTGGTAGTTGACGTAGAAGTCCGGGCGCACCCGCTTGAAGAACGAGTCGAGCGCCTTGCTCTCCGGCTCCGAGTTGGGGCCGCTGCCCCGGTAGGTCTCACTGGACGGGTCAGGTGAGGAACCCTCGTTGTCGTAACCCCACTTGAAGGCGTAGTTGCGGTTCGGGTCCACGCCGTCGCCCGCCGTGATCTGCCCGTCGCCGTTGTTGTCCCGCAGGTTCTTGCGCCACAACCGGTTGCCCTCGGTGAACGTGAAGTCGTAGCCGTCCGGGTTGACCACCGGGAAGAAGTACAGCTCACGCGTCTTGATCAGGTTGGTCAGCTCGGCGTTCGTGCCGTAGCCGTCGAGGTAGTGGTGCAGCAGCCGGCGCACCATCTCCGGTGTGATCCACTCGCGGGCGTGCTGGGCCCCGTTGTAGACCACCGACGGCTTGAGCCCGTCGGGCAGCACGCGCGCGCCCAGGCTCAGCTTGATGCCCTTGATCGGCTTGCCCTGCACCGTGTGCCCGATCGTCAGCAGCTTGGTGATCGACGGGTACTGCGCCGCGATCTTCTCCAGCTCCTCGCGCAGGCCGCCGGGCCCGCTGTACGGCCGGTACACCACGTTGCCCGCCAGCGTCTGCTTGCGCAGCGCGTCCGAGGCCTTCTGGCCCCGGATCATCTTCACCGACAGCGGCACACCGCGACCGGCCAGCCGTGACGCCTCCACTTCGGAGAGCACCGCCTCGACCTTCACCTTGCCGCCGGGCAGCGGCGCCGTCCGCAACTCCTCGTTGTCGATGCCGAGCTTGCGGAACTGTTCCAGCTGGCTCTGATCCAGCTCGCCCACGTACACGTCGAGCGGGTTCCTGGCCCGATCGCCGTCACCGACGGGTTTCGCGCTAGCCGGCACGACCAGCGCGATCGCGCCGACCATGCCGAGGCACACCGCCACGACTCGAAGTTTCCTCACTGCCCCTCCAGGGTGTCGAAGGACTCGCGCAAGGAGCCTTTCGGAACACCGTTAAATGTGTCAATAGAACAGGCCCTTTCCCGGCCGTGTGGTCGGGAATGTCACCGGTGAGGGGCAGACTGGTGGACGCGGCGCCTGGCCCAGGCTAGAGGTGCCGCGACCGGCGGCACGGGAGGCGCGGATGGTCACGGCGGAACAGGTGCGGCAGGTCGCGTTGTCGCTACCCCGGGCGTACGAGGCATTGGTGCGCGACCGGGTCAAGTTCCGGGTGGGGCGGATCGTGTTCGCAGCCCTGTCAGCCGACGAGACGGAGCTGGGCTTCGGCTATCCGAAGGAGGCGCGCGACGCGCTGGTGGCGGCCGAGCCGGACAAGTACTTCCTGCCCCGGGCGTCCGACCTGCGCTACCACTGGGTCGAGGCCCGGATGGCCGCGCTCGACTCCGACGAGCTGCACGAGCTGATCACCGATGCCTGGCGCATGTGCGTCCCGAAGCGCGTCGCCGCCGAACACCTGCGCACGCTCGGGCTGAAGTGAAGGTGAGTAGGGCCGGCGGGATTCGAACCCGCACTGGCGCGGACCTAAACCGCGTGCCTCTGCCGTTGGGCTACGGCCCCAGGGGCATCTGATGTGCCCGAGCCATTCTCGCTCATCGGTGGCGGCAGTCGTGACCCAGGGGCACGCCACATCTCGCGCGTGCCCCGGGGCGGTTTCAGTCGATCTTCAGGTCGCGGCGGAGCTTGGCGACGTGACCGGTGGCCTTGACGTTGTAGAAGGCGTGCTCGATCTGGCCCTTCTCGTCGATGACGAAGGTGGACCGGATGACGCCCTGCACGACCTTGCCGTAGTTCTTCTTCTCGCCGAACGCGCCGTAGCTGGTGAGCACGGCCTTGTCCTGGTCGCTGACGAGCGGGAACGTGATCGCGTCGCGCTCGACGAACTTGGCCAGCTTCGCGGGCGCGTCGGGGGAGATGCCGACGACGGCGTACCCCTTGGCGGTGAGCGAGGCGAGCGAGTCGCGGAAGTCGCAGGCCTGGGTAGTGCAGCCGGGGGTCATCGCGGCCGGGTAGGCGTACAGGACGACCTTCTTGCCACGCAGGTCGGACAGGTGGAGCGTGCCGCCGTCGGCGGTCGGCAGGCTGAAGTCGGGGGCGGCGTCGCCGGGGGCGAGTCGTACGTTCTCCGTCACACCGGCCACCCTATCCGTGCCGTCTGCCTGCGCAGGTGAGGGCAGGACCGACGCAGCTTATTGCAAGTCTTTTGCAACAACCCTAGGCTGGCTGAGTGAATATCGCGATGCACATCTCCAACGGCATCATCGGCGGGCCCGTCTCGCTGGCGTACGGCGTGGTCGCCGTGGGGCTGCTGGCACTCTGCCTGGGCCGCGCGCGCCAGGACCTCAACGACCGGCTGGCCCCCATGGCCGGCCTGGTGGCCGCGTTCATCTTCGCGGTGCAGATGCTCAACTTCCCGGTGCTGCCCGGCGTCAGCGGGCACCTGCTCGGCGGCGCGCTGGCCGCGGCGCTGGTCGGCCCGTGGGTCGGCGCGCTGTGCGTCTCGGTGGTCCTGATCGTGCAGGCGCTGGTCTTCGCCGACGGCGGCATCAGCGCGCTGGGCCTCAACATCTCCAACATGGCGCTGCTCGGCACCGCCGTCGGCTACCTGGTGCTGGTCGCGCTGATGAAGCTGCTCCCGCGCACCGCCGCGGGCGTCGGCCTGGCCGTGTTCCTGGCCTCGATCGTCTCGGTGGTGCTCGCCTCGCAGGGCTTCGTGCTGCAGTTCGCGCTCGGCGGCGAGGTGCCGCTGACCATCGGCTACGGGCAGATCTCGGCGACCATGGCCGGTGTGCACGCGCTGATCGGCATCGGCGAGGGCCTCATCGCGGCGGCCGCCGTCACCACGGTGGCCAAGGTGCGACCCGATCTGGTGTACGCGCTGCGTGGCTCCCGCCTGGAGCAGCCCGCGACCGGCGGCGTACCCACCAGGGTCTTCGTGATCGGTGGCCTGGCCGTCGCCGCGGCGCTGGCCGGCGGTGTCAGCTACCTGGCGTCGGGCTCCCCGGACGGTCTCGACGCGACCACCCTCACCGGCTGCACCGTCGACGCCGACGGGGTGATCACCGGCGGCAGCTGCATCGCGCAGCAGGCACAGGACCATGAGCTGGGCGGCTCGTTCCTCGCCGACTACGGCATCAAGGGCCTGGACAACGCGACCGGTCTAGCCGGGCTCATCGGCGTCGCGCTGACCTTCGCGATCGGCCTGGCGATCTTCTGGGCCGTGCGCCGCCGCCGGCACGCTGCGGCCGAGCAGGCCCCGACCGCCGTGGCCGCGGAGAAGTAGCCGTGGGCGCGGGGCACACCCATCCGATGTACGTGCACGGGCATTCGTCCGTGCACCACTTCGCGCCCGAGGTCAAGATCGCCGCGTCGGTGCTGTTCACCGTCGTGGTGGTGGCGACGCCGCGCGAGCTACTGCCGGCCTTCGGGGCGTACGCGGTGATCGTCGCGGTGCTCGCGGTGCTGGCGCGGATCCCCGCCGGGTGGCTGGCCCGGCGCAGCCTCATCGAGCTGCCCTTCGTGGCGACCGCGGTGCTGCTGCCGTTCTTCGCGGCGGGCCCCCGCACCGACGTGCTCGGGCTGTCGGTGGCCGTCGAAGGCCTGTGGGCCGGCTGGAACATCCTGGTCAAGGGCACGCTCGGCGTGCTCATCGCGCTGCTGCTGGCGGGCACCACCCCGGCCCGCGACGTGCTGATCGGCCTGGACCGGCTGCGCACCCCGCAGGCGATCACCCAGATCGCCCTGTTCATGCTGCGCTACCTGGACGTGCTCGCCGACGAGGCGCGGCGCATGCGCATCGCCCGGCTGTCCCGGCTCGACGACCCGCGTTTCCTGTGGCAGGTGCGCGGCTTCGCGGCCGGGCTCGGCACGCTGTTCCTGCGCGCGTTCGAACGCGGCGAGCGGGTCTTCCTGGCCATGCGCTCGCGCGGCTACACGGGGCGGCTGCCCGCGGCGCTGCAGGAGCACACCCGGGCCACCGCGCGGCAGTGGGCGATCGGGGCCGTGGTGCCCGCGCTCGCCGTCGTGGTGCTCCTGGCGGATAGGTTCCTCCTATGACCGCGCTGCTGCTCGACGACGTGCGATACGCCTACCCCGACGGCCACCAGGCGCTGCACGGCGTGAGCCTGCGCATCGAGCCCGGCGAGCGGGTCGCCCTGCTCGGCCCGAACGGCGCGGGCAAGACGACGCTGGTGCTGCACCTCAACGGCATCCTGCCGGCGTCCGGCCTGACCGGCTCGTCCGGCTCGGTGTCGGTCGGCGACCGCACCGTCGACCCGAAGGACCGGCCCGGCCTGGCCGAGATCCGCCGCCGTGTCGGCCTGGTCTTCCAGGACCCCGACGACCAGTTGTTCCTGCCGACCGTCGGCGAGGACGTGGCGTTCGGCCCGGCCAACCTGGGTCTGCGCGGGGTGGAACTGGTGGCGCGGGTCGACGAGGCGCTGGCCGCGGTCGGCATGGGCGACGTCAAGGACCGGGCTCCGCATCACCTGTCGCTGGGCCAGCGGCGGCGGGTCGCCGTCGCCACGGTGCTGGCGATGCGGCCCGACCTGCTGGTCATGGACGAGCCGTCGTCCAACCTGGACCCGCAGGCGCGGCGCGAGCTGGCCGAGATCGTGCTGGGGCTGGACGTGACGCTGCTGATGGTCACCCACGACCTGCCGTACGCGCTGCAGCTGTGCCCGCGCTCGGTGATCCTGGACGGCGGCCGGATCGTGGCGGACGGGCCGACCCGCGAGCTGCTGTCCGACACCGAACTGCTGGCCCGGCACCGGCTGGAACTGCCGTACGGATTCGCGGTCCCGGTGGCCTGACGCCACCGGGACCCGCCACCGGGCGTCAGCGCCCGCGCACCTGCTGGCGGACCGTGGTCCAGACGCGGTTGCCGAACCTGGTGTGCCGGATCCGGCGCAGCAGGCGCACCGGGGCGCTCTCGGGCCCGAACGCCGCCGGCCGCGCGGTGACCCGGGCGTAGGTGCTGCCGGTGGCCGGGAGCGTGGTCTCCGGCTCCAGGTGCTCGGCGGCGACCGCCAGCGTGGTGAACTGCTGCAGGATGCGCGCGTCCGGGCGACCACCCAGCCTTGTGCTGCGCAGCGCCTTCTCGACTGCCGGTTTGTGCATGAGCCCGGCGAGCGTGCCGTCCGCGGTGTCCAGGAGGTCGCTCACCGCCGCCACGCCGTCGCCCTCCCAGACGCGGGTGGCCGTGGACCGCCCGGTGTGGAGGCTGACGAAGGGCACGTCCGCCCACTCCGGCACCAGCCGGGCGATGATGCCGGTGTGCAGCAGCCGCTCGCGCTTCTGTTCCGGGGTCAGCGCGAACGTGGTGGCGACGAAGCCCGGCGCCAGGAATGGAGTGATCATGCCGGTGGTGTACGCGGAGGTGGACCAGCGGCGCATCCGTTCCACGAGGTAGAGGTAGTCGAGCAGGTGCAGCCCGCGTACGCCCCTCGCCTCGGCGTGCTGGAAGATGCCTTCGATCCGGTCGCGTTCGGCGGCGAACACGGCCGGCGCGATGGCCGCCGCGGGTGCGCCGGCGAGCAGCTTGCCCATGCCCGCCTGCCGGGGCGTGACCGTCGGTCCGGCGGCCGCCGGATACCAGTAGCCGACGGCCAGTTCGCCGGCCGCGCCGGTGTACGTGGCGGGGCTCATCCGCTCGGGCGGCAGCGGTGAGTCGGCCGGCCGGGTCAGGTAGCTGGACGGAAACTGGTGGTCGTAGCGGTCGCGCAGGTATCGGGCGCGCTCGCGCAGGCCGGTGTTCAGTACCTTCGCAGGGGCCCCGGCAAACCGGAGCACGTGTTCGGGATCGAGGCCGCGCCGGTCGCGCAGCAGCTGCACCAGCTGCTGCGCCACCCGCCCCTCGGCCGCGGTGTCCTGGTAGGTGAGGAAGCGGGGAAGACGATCGGCCGCGACCAGCGTGGCGGCGATCAGGCGGGAGTCCTTGCCGCCGGACAGGCCGAGGGTGATCTGGTCGGCGTAGAGCCGGGGCACGCCGGCGGCGACGCGGGTGAGCGCGTCGGCGGCTCGGTCGAGCTGCTCCGCGACGGGGCGGTCCTGGCCGGCGAGCCCTTCGGCGACCACGTCGTCGACCGCGTACCGGAGCTCGCTGTCCAGGCGCCAGCCACCGCCGGGAAGGCGTCGCCCGGTCGCCCGCTCGCCTGGGCGCAGCTGCCGGGTCCCGGCCACCGGGGACAGGTCCCCGCCGAAGTGCCCGCAGACGGTGTACGAGGTCCAGCCGGCCAGGTCAGGCCGCGGCGTCCCGTGCAGGAACGTGGCGAGCAGTCCCGGCCGGGTGCAGTAGGCGGTGACCCCGTCGGCGGTGCCGGTGAACACCCGGGCCATGCCGAGCCAGTCCTGCTGCAGACTGAACCGGTCGGTGTCGAGCGCCAGCAGGCCGAACGGCGGCACCACGGCACGGTGCACGTCCTCGGCGGCCAGCAGCCGCTTGGCCAGCGCCGCCGCGCCGCCGTCGGCGTCGACCCCGACGGGGATGCCGAGGGAGACCGCGGTGACCGGACCGGCGGTCTCCACCGAGGGCCACCGGAATGCTCCCCGGTCGGCAGGGTGCAGGACGGTGACGCCCCAGTCCTCGCCACCGAAGTCGTGTCGCGTCCACGATGCCGGCACGAGCCCGTCGAGCGCCTGCGTGAACCGGGCCGCACGCTGCGATCGCGCCACATCGGACACCGCGACATGGGCAAACCAGCACAGCATGAGCTGCATGCAACTACCCCCAGGTCGACTGCTGAGGGCGCAACTTAACGCGCTCGTAACGTTGTCGCTGTCCCCGATTCCTGTTCGGGGGGATAGCCGACCGAAAAGCTGACCTCAGATTGACCGGGGATCAGGCGGCGATCCGCCACCCGGGGTCAGGCGGGCGCTGCCGGATTGGTGCCGGCCGCCGGCGGGCTGACGTCGGTCGGCACCGCGCCGTGAGCCGGGTCTGCCGCGCTGCCGGAGGTGGTGCCGCGCAGGCGGAGCATGCCGGCCGCGGCGACACCCACGCCGAGGGCGATCACGGTGGCGACGATGACCCGGGCCGTGGTGTCGCCCCACGGGATCGGGGCGATCGAGCGATGGAACACCGCCGCGTTGACCATGCCCGCGAACAGCCCGACCGCGGCCGCGCCGAGCGCCAGCGCGAAGTCGCCCGCGGCCCGGCGGGACAGCGAGTACGCCCCGGCGGCGATCGCGGCCAGCGCGCTGACCACGGCCCACAGCTGCACCGTGAGCAGTTCCAGCAGGATCGGGCCGAGGGTGTGGTTGCCCGCGTCGATCTCGCGCCCTACCGCGTACGCGAGCGCGAGCACCCCGGCGGCGATCGCGGCGGCGGAGAGCACGACGGTGATCGCGCGAGGGCGGCCGCGGACCAGGCCGAGCAGGGCGACGGCCAGCGCACCGGCGACGGCGGCGATCCACCACGTCGTCGGGTTCGGCGGCGGCACCCAGTCGAGCACGCCGGTGACCTGCAACGGGGTCACCTCGGTGCGCATCGGCACGGTCCACTCGCGAATGCGGTGCGGCTGGTCCGGCGCGGCGGCCACGGCGGGTGGCTCTGCCGGCTCGGTCCAGATGGCGCGCTGGTCGTGCCAGCGGTACACCGGCTCGTCGCTGACCTTGCGCCACTCCGGCGGCACCGTCGGGTCGGCGTGCGCGGGCGGGTCGACGTGCGCGATGGTGATGTTGAGGTACGTGGCCGGGGAGTGGATGTTCTCGTACACCCCGTCGGGGCGTACCTCCAGGTAGGGCTCGTTGCTGTAGCCCAGGACCTCGACCGGCTTGCCGCTGTGGTTGGTCAGCTGCAGCCGCGCGCCCGCCTCGATCGTGATCACTTCGAGGCCGGGCAGGTCGGGCGCGCCGGTGATGACGGTGCGGTAGTTGGTGGCGTCGGGGGCGTCGGCCCCGTGCGCGGCGGCGGGGGAGGCGAGGGTGAACAGCAGGGTGAGCGCGGTCCCGAGGACCGCGCCCACCCGCCGTGCCGTGAGGGGTGTCATCTGCTCCTGCTCAGGTCAGCTCGCCGACGGGGTGGCTCCGCCGGCGGCGGCGACCGCGGCGGCGATCTGCGCCGCGCTCGCCTGGGTGGGCTTGCCGTTGACCAGGACGGTCGGGGTGCCGGTGACCCCGGCCCGGCCGGCCTCCTCGCTGACGTGGTTGGTCCAGGTGAGGAAGCGCTTGTCGCGTACGCACTGGGCGAAGTCGTCGCCGAGCCCGGCCTGCCGGCCGAGCACGATCAGATCGTCGTCGGTGGGCCCGGCCCCGCCCTCGGCGGGCTGGTTGTCGAACAGCACGTCCGAGAACTCGGTGAACTTGCCGTACTCGGCGGCGCAGCCCGCGGCGGCCGACGAGCGCGTCGAGTACCGGTTGGTGGACGCGCCGTCGAGGTACGCCACCGGGTGCGTCACCAGGGTGATCTTGCCGTCGGCGGCGAGCTGCGCGATCGAGGCGGCGGCCTCGTCGTGGAAGCTCTTGCAGTGCGGGCAGAGGTAGTCGACGTACTCGTCGACGACGACCGGCCCGCTGCCGGTGACGATGCCGTTGCCGGCGGCGTTGGCGCCCCGAGGGGCGGTGTAGTCCGTCGTCTTGGAGCCCGCGTAGATGCCCCAGCCGATCAGACCGGCGATGACCAGCGCCGACACCGCGGCGATGGAGATCCACATGGTGCGCTTGCGGCGCTGCTCCTTGGCGATCTGGTCCCGCACCATCCGGGCAGCCGCGTTCTGGTCCTTCCGGCTGCTCATGCGCTCACCCGCCCGGCGCGGTCAGGCCCGTTCGCGGCGGGGCGCGGTGTGCTCGCTCGATTCACTTTCTTCCTCCAGCACGTCGTCATCCGCCGGGAGTCCGGCGGAGAACGGTCGGTCCAGTCGTGCGTCGAGGGAGAAACGGCTGACCGGGTAGATGATCAAAAAGATGGCCATCGCGAGGAAGGCCACATCCCGGAAGATCTCCGGAAGATAGTTGGGCGTCACCCCGGGCGGCAGCTGGCCGCCCTTGCTGAAGCACCCGCAGTCGATGTTCAGGCCGCGGGCCCAGGCCGAGCTGATGCCCGCGATGAAGGCGACCATCATGCCCGCCGACAGCCACGCGGCCAGCCGGGTGGCGAGGCCCACCAGCAGCAGCAGGCCGACGACGATCTCCACGAAGGGCTGGATCGCGCCGACTACCATCGCGGCGTCGTACGACATGATCTGGTACGCGTTCACGGCGCGGCCGTTGGCGGCCAGGTCGGTGACCTTGAGCCCGCCCGCGACCAGGAAGATCCCGGCCAGACCGAGCCTGACCAGCAGGCTCACCCACGGCTGGGCCCTGCTCCAGCCGGTGCGCTCGTCCATCGTTCTCCTCCTTCGCCCCCGCGCGCCGCCTCAGGCGGCTAAGGCGCTAACGACGTCGTCCACCAGTTCGGCGCGGGCACGCGCGACCCGGGACCGGATCGTGCCGACCGGCACCTCCTGCACCGCGGCCGCCTGCTCGTACGACAGCCCCAGCAGCTGGGTCAGCACGAACGCCTCCCGGCGCTCCGGGGACAGCCGGTCGAGCAGCTGCGCCGCCCCGACCTGGCCCGCCGGGTCCGGATGCGGCCCGCTGACCAGCACCTGTGCGGCCAGGCGGACGCCCAGCCGGCGCTGCCTTACCACCGTACGCAGATGGTCGGCGCAGGTCCGCCGGGCGATGCCGAGCAGCCAGGTGCGCACCGTCGAGCGCCCCTCGAACGCGGGCAGCGCCCGGAACGCCCGCAGATACGTCTCCTGAGTGAGGTCGTCCGCGCTGCCCGGGTCGACCAGGGCGGCCACGAACCGCCACACCTCGGCCTGGGTGGACCGCACGAACGCGGCCTGCGCCACCGGGTCGCCGGTGCGGGCGGCCAGCGCCCACTCGGTGGCCGGGTCGACGGCGGAATCCGCCTGCCGCGCCTGGGCCGCGGCGAGCGGCAGCTCGATCATCGGGGCCGGTTCCGCGCGCCCGCCATCACGGGCGACGGGGACACCGTCGTCCGCGAGCGTGTCGTCTCGGGGCACGGGGGGCACGGGGAGCAAGCCTAACCGCCGTCCGGCCCCACTCCGGGCGGTGACGGCACGCGTGTCCTGGGACACCGGCGGGAACTGAACGGACCCGCGCGGCGACTACCCGCCCATGACGAACTGCGACGAGGTGCGCGTCGGGCTGTCCGCGCGGCTGGACGGCGAGGCCGACGCCTGGGCCGCGCAGGCCGGGCTCGCGGCGGACGTGCTCGACCGGCACCTGGCCGCCTGCGCGGACTGCCGCACCTGGTCGCGGGCCGCCGAGCAGCTCACCCGCGCGGTGCGGGTGCAGGCGGTGGCGGTGCCCGACCTGACCGCGCCGATCCTGGCCGCGGTCGCGGCCGAGCGGCACGGCGCGGCGTCGGCCGCCCGGCGGCAGGCGCAGGGGCGGCGGCAGATCCTGCGGATCGCGCTCGGTGCGACCGCCGTCGTCCAGGTCCTGCTGGCGCTGCCGGCGCTGTTCGCGGGCGGCGGCGACCTGCACACCGGCCGGGAGGCGGCCTCGTTCGACATCGCGCTCGCGGTCGGCTTCGCGCTGGCCGCCTGGCGGCCGGACCGGGCCCGCGCGTTCGTGCCGGTGGCCTTCGTGCTCGCCGCCTGCCTGATCATGACCAGCGCGTTCGACGTCGCCGAGGGCGTGACCGCGCTGGCCCACGAGATCGGCCACGCGGCGGCGCTGGCGCAGGCCGGGCTGCTCTGGGCATTGAGCCGCACCACCACCTCGCGCGAACCCGCCCGCCCCGTTACGGTCGCCCCGTGAGTCAGATGACTGCCCCCCGCAGCGCCCCCGCGCCCCATGATCACTCGACTTGCCAGGCACCTGTGCGAATGAGTGGCCAAGATACGCACGTATGCCAGGCAAGTCCGACGATCATGGACAGCGCGCACGGCGCGCACGGCGCGCGTGGCCGGCGGGCGCGGCGCGGCCGGATGCGGGCGCTGCTGGCCGCGGTGGCGTTCCTGGCGTTGACGCTGCTGCCCGCCTCCCCGGCGTACGCGCACGCGGCGCTGCTGCGCACCAGCCCGCCCGCCGGGTCGGTGGTGCCCGAGGCGCCCCGGGACGTGACGCTGACGTTCAGCGAGCCGGTGTCGCCGGTCGCCGACAAGATCCGGATCATCGGGCCGGACGGGCAGCGGGCCGACCGCGGCAAGCCCACGGTCGAGGGCAACGTGTTGAGCATCGGGCTGCGCGAGGACGCCCCCAAGGGCACCTACCTGGTCAGCTACCGGGTGATCTCGGCGGACAGCCACCCGATCCCGGGCGGGTTCACCTTCTCGGTCGGCGCGCCCTCGGCCACCCCGACGGCGCTGCCGGAGGAGAAGGTCGACACCACGATCCGCAACCTGATCGCGATCGCCAAAGCGATCGGCTACGCCGGACTGGTGCTGCTGGTCGGGCCGGTGCTGGTGCTGACGCTGCTGTGGCCGGCCCGGCTCAGCCAGCGCGGGCCCCGCCGGGTCATGTGGACCGGCTTCGGCGTGGTCGCCCTGGTCACCCTCGCCGGCCTGTACCTGCAGGCCCCGTACTCGACCGGCAGCAGCCTGACCGGGGTCACCGGCAGCGACCTCGGCGACGTGCTGGGCAGCCAGTACGGCATCGCGCTGCTGGTGCGACTGGCGCTGCTGGCGGTGGCCGCGTTCCTGGTGCGCCCGCTGCTGGCCGGGCGTGACGGCATCGTGGACCGGGTGCTGCTGCTCGCCGTCGCCGCCGGGGCCGCGCTGACCTGGCCGCTGGCCGGGCACCCGGCCGCCTCGCCGGTGCCCGCGGTGTCGGTGGTCGTCGACGCGCTGCACCTGGCCGGTGCGGCGGTGTGGCTGGGCGGCCTGCTCATGCTCGCCCTCTTCCTGCTGCGCCAGGCCGACAACCGCGAGCTGGGCGCGATCCTGCCGATCTGGTCGCGCTGGGCGGCGCTGGCCGTGTCGACCGTGCTGCTGGCCGGCGTCGTGTCCGGGCTGATCCAGATCGGCACGCCGCAGGCGCTGGTCGACACGACGTACGGGCAGCTCATGATCGCCAAGATCGTGCTGGTCGGCCTGATCCTGGCCGCGGCCTTCTTCGCGCGGCGGTGGACGAACAACGGGGCCGCGGACAACCCGCGCCCGCTGCGCCGGGTCGTCACCACCGAACTGGCCATCGCGGCCGTCGTGCTGGCGGTGACCGGCGCGCTGACGCAGACCACCCCGGCGCGCACCGCGCAGGAGACCGCGCAGCTGCCCGCCCAGCCGGTCATCTACTCCTCGACCCTGACCAGCTCGCTGTACACGCTGCAGGTGGAGGTCGACCCGGCGAAGCTCGGCGACAACGCGGTGCACCTGTACGCGTACAAGGCCGACGGCTCGCCGCTGCCGGTCGTGGAGTGGAAGGCCACCGCGGCGCTGCCCTCGGCCGGCATCGAACCGATCACGTTCCCGCTGCTCAAACTCACCGACAACCACGCCAGCGGGCAGGTCACCCTGCCCACGCCCGGAGACTGGCAGCTGCGCTTCACCCTTCGCCTCTCCGAGATCGATCAGGATTCGGTCGCCGCGACGGTGCCGATCTCATAGCGCTCGGTTCCGAGCCGTACGAAAGGTCCAGGCATGAAGATGACGCGCCGGTTCGGTGTGGTCGCGATGACGGTGCTCGGCCTGCTGGCCGTCGCCGTGCCCGCGTCGGCCCACGTCACGGTCAACCCGAAGGAGGCCGTGCAGGGCGGCTACGCCCGCGTGGCGTTCCGGGTGCCGAACGAGTCCGACGACACGAACACCACCAAGATCGAGGTGTACCTGCCGGAGGACGCCCCGGTCGCGTCGGTCACCACGATGCCGGTGCCCGGCTGGACGGTCGCCGTGGCCAAGCGCAAGCTGACCACCCCCATCGAGGTGCACGGCAGCCCGGTCAGCGAGGTCGTCTCCACGCTGACCTGGACCGCCACCTCGCCCGACGCGGCGGTCAAGCCGGGCCAGTTCCAGGAGTTCCCGGTGTCCATGGGCCCGCTGCCCAAGGTCGACAAGATGGTCTTCAAGACGCTGCAGACCTACTCCGACGGCACGGTGGTGCGCTGGATCGAGCCGCCGGCCAACGACGGCGCGGAGCCGGAGAGCCCGGCCCCGGTGCTGATCCTGCTGCCCGCGGCGGCGGGCGCGGCGGCGACCCCGGCGACGGACAACACCCTCGCCGTCGGCGACACCAAGGGCAGTGACACGGACTGGTTCGGCGTGGCGGGCCTGATCGCCGGCGTACTGGCGCTGATCCTCGCCGGTCTGGCGCTGGCGCGTACCCGCAAGGAGCCGGTGCGCTAGTCATCCGCACGGTCGTCATCGGCCGGGTGCCCGCATCTGCCGGGCGCCCGGCCGCGTTGTCCCGGGAGAGCGCGCCTCGATCACCGGCGCGCGGAGAGCCTCGCCGCCCCACCGGCGAGCCCTGGGAGGTCACCCGATGCGCGCTGTCCGTGTTGTCGTCGGTCTACTGGCCCTGCTCGTGGCGGTGCCCGCACTGGCCGCGGGCGGCGGTGCGGCCTGGCTGTCCGGCCACGACAGCCCCGACGGGGCGTTCCACGCCGCGATCGCCCCGCCGAAGGACCCGAACCGGGTGCTGGTCGTGCCCGACCTCGACGCCCTGCTGCAGCGCGACGTCCCGTACGTGCGGGTCGGCACGACCACGCTGCGGCTGTCGGCCAGCTCGGCGAGCACGCCCGCGTTCATCGGCGTCGCCGCGCCCGACGAGGTCGCCGCGTACCTGGCGGGCATCCGCTACACCGAGGTGGCGCAGACGGTCATCGGGACGGGGCCGGTGGTGCTGCGTACCAACCGGATGGACGCGCCCGGCCGGGATCCGCGCGACCCGCTGGCCCAGGGGTTCTGGCTGCGGCAGGGGCTGGGCTCGCTGTCCTGGAACCCGCAGCTGGACCGGGGCCGGCACCTGGCCCTGGTCGTGGTGCTGCGGGACACGCCGGCGGGCGAGCCCGCGCTGCCGTCGGACGCCGCCACCCTGGACGTCGCGCTCAGCGCGAGCTGGCTCGGCTCGGCCTCCTGGGGCCTGCTCATCCTCGGCATGGTGCTGCTGATCCTGGCGTTCGTGACCCTGTCCTGGCCGGCCCGGGTGGGTGAACCGCCCGCCGACACGGACGGCGACGGCGCGCTGACCGCGCTGCTGTCGGACCACACCCGGCCGGTGCTGCCCGGCGACCCCGACGCTGTCACCGTGCTGCCCGCGCCCGAGCAGCGTGCGCCGCGGGAAACCCAGCCTGGTGTACGCAGCCCGCAGGAACGGGAGCCGGACGACCCCGCGCGGCAGGGGTTCGAGCCGGACAGGCGCGCGCCGCTGACCGTTCCGTGGGCGGGGGCGCCCTACACGGGCCCGGCCGCCGCGCCGATGATGACCTGCCTGCAGGCCGCCGCCACGGTGCCGGACCCCCGGCTCGCCGACACGGTGCCCGGGATCGGGCTCGGCGACACCATGCCCGGCGTTTTGACGGCCGAGGCCGTTGCGGGCGCTGTGCCCGCCATGCGGACCGTCGCCGTCCCTGAGCTGCCCTGGCCGCCGCTGCGCGGCACGCTGCCCGCGACCGAGCCGGTCCGGGAAGTGATCACCGAGGAGTTCCTGCGGGTGTGGTTGCCCCGGCCGGGCTGCGAGCTACGGCTGGACCGCTCGCGTCAGCGCGCCTAGACAAGTCGAGCGGCCCGCACGTACCGGCGTACGGGCCGCTCTCACCGGGGGAACGGTGTCACCACTTGGGGACCTGTCCCGGGGGAGACGTTGTCCCTGCCGTTCATGTTACGGCAAAACCGTCAGAACGGACAAGACTGGCTATATGGCCCTTGACGTGGGATAATCCCCTGGTCGGTTGACCGGCAGGAAGACCAGCAGCACCAGGCTGAGCAGGACGTACGCGTTGCGGGCCAGGAAAAGCCCCACGGTGTCCGTGGGCACCGCGGCCACGCCCCAGTCCACCAGCGAGACCACACCGATCACGCACACGGCGTACACGCCGGCGGCGAAGGCCAGCCAGCCCCACCGCCGGCCGGCCCGCGCCCGCTGCGCCGCGGCGAGCAGGGTCACGATCGCGGGCACGAACCAGTACAGGTGGTGCGGCCAGGTGATCGGGCTGATCAGCCCCGATACAAGGCCGGTCAGCGCCAGCCCGGTGACCGCGTCCCCGGCCAGCCCGGCCCGCGCCGCGCGCCACATGCCGAAAGCCAGCACCGCCAGCGCCAGCAGCAGCCACAGCCACTTCGCGGGCTGCTCCGGCGCGACCAGGCGAGCCAGCAGCCCTTGCAGCGACTGGTTGCCGGTGTAGTCCAGGCGGCCCACCCGGGCGGTGTCCCAGAGTGCCGAGGTCCAGAAATCCCACGAGGCGCGCGGCGCGATCGCGGCGGCCAGCAGGGTGACGCCCGCGGCCGCGCCCATCGCCGTGAACGCCGCCCGCCACTGCCTGGTGACCAGCAGGTACACGATGAACAGGCCGGGAATCAGCTTGAGCGCGGTGGCCACGCCGATGCCGACGCCGGTCCACTTCGAGCCGCGCGGCCCCAGCACCAGCAGGTCCATCATGATCAGCAGGATCAGCAGCATGTTGATCTGGCCGAACGTGATCGTCTCGCGCAGCGGCTCGATCACCAGCACCAGCGGCGCGGCGATCGCCACCGCATACCAGGCCGGCCACCCCTGCCGCCGGGCCAGCGGAGCCACCAGCCAGTACGTCGTCACCACCACTGCGGCGACGGTGCCCAGCGTGAACAGCGCCTGGGTCACGCCCAGCGGCAGCAGGCCGAACGGGAACAGCAGCAGCGCCGCGAACGGCGGATACGTGAAGTACAGCGCGCCCTGCACCCGGTCGGGCTGGGCGTAGTCGTAGAGGTCGTGCCCGTCGCCCCACCAGTTCACGGCGGACATGTAGATCTTCAGGTCGAAGAAGCCGTGCTCCACCCGCAGCCGCCAGAAGGCCACGGCGGCCAGCGCGAGCACGGCGATCACGGTGAGCACCCGCACGAGCGGGTCGCGGGTGCGGACCTGAGACATGGTCGCCACCCTATCCGCCACGCGGCCGGCGGGGCACGCCCGTGGGCCCGACAGTGGCGGCACTGACAGTGCGCCCATACGGCGTACGCTGTGCCGGTGGGAGATCTGCGAAGCGCCGACCATCTGGTATGGATCGACTGTGAGATGACCGGCCTGAACCTGGGCAGCGACGCCTTGATCGAGGTAGCGGCCCTGGTCACCGATGCCGACCTGAACGTGCTGGGCGACGGGGTGGACGTCGTGATCCACACCGACGACGCCGCCCTCGACGGCATGGTCGACGTGGTGAAGCAGATGCACGAGAAATCGGGCCTGACCGAGGCGGTGCGCCGCTCCACGGTGACCGTCGAGCAGGCCGAGGACATGGTGCTCGAATACATCACCAAGTACGTCACCGAGCCGCGCACCGCGCCGCTGTGCGGCAACTCGATCGCCACCGACCGCGGCTTCATCGTCCGGGACATGCCCCGCCTCGACACGCACCTGCACTACCGCATGATCGACGTGTCGTCGGTGAAGGAGCTGTGCCGCCGCTGGTACCCCCGGGTGTACTTCGGCCAGCCCGAGAAGGGCCTGGCCCACCGGGCCCTGGCCGACATCCGCGAGAGCATCCGCGAACTGCGCTACTACCGCGAGGCGATCTTCGTCCCGCAGCCCGGCCCGGACGTCGACGAGGCCAAGCGCATCGCCGCGACCATGGTCCTGCCGTAAGTAGTCGGGGACACAGCGATACCCGCTCGACGTGGCGCCGGGGGGTATGGCTATCATTGGTCAGTCGCCGCGGCCATACGGTCAGCGGCGTGCAATGGTGGTCGTAGCTCAGCTGGTAGAGCACCGGGTTGTGGTCCCGGGGGTCGCGGGTTCGAGTCCCGTCGATCACCCAGATGAAAAAGCCCCGGCGGGATTCCGCCGGGGCTTTTCGCTTGCCCGCCGCACCCCACACCCTCCGGCCTCCCGGCCCTGCCCCCCGCCCGGCACTTCGGGCCGGACACGCTTCGGGCCGCAACTCTTGAAGAGTCGCGGCCCGAGAGGCGGTCTGACGGCGCGACTATTCAAGAGTTGCGCCAGGTGGTGGCGAGGTCGTCGACGGGCGTCAGGCGCTGGGGGTGCCGGAGACGGCCGGGGACGGGGTGGCGGACGGGTCGGTCGACGGGGTCGTCGACGGGTCCGGGGTCGGGTCGGCCGGGGGGACGTACGGGATGGCGCTGCCCTTGACGTACTGCTCCCAGGTCTTGTCCCAGTCGGTCCAGCCGTTGCCGTAGTCCAGCTCGCGGGGCGTGCCCTTGGTCGTGATCGGGGTGCCGACCAGCGTGTTGGCGAACAGCCAGGCCGCGTTGGCCATGGACACGTTCACGCAGCCGTGCGACACGTTGCGGCGGCCCTGGTGCTGCACCGACCACGGCGCGGCGTGGATGAACTCGCCGCCCCAGGTCATCCGCTGCGCGTACTCCACCGGGGTGCGGTAGCGGTTGGCCGGGTTCGGGGCGTCCATCGTGTCGAAGACGGTGTTCCGCTTCTTCTCGATGATGATCATCGTGCCGCTGGACGACGGCATGGTGGGACGGCCCAGGCTGACCGGGATCGTCTTGATGACCTTGCCGTCCTTGTGCACCGTCATCTTGTGGGTCTTGTCGTCGACCCGCAGTTGCAGGTCCGGCCCGACCTTGCAGACCAGCGTCGAGTCGCGGCGGCCGTAGTAGCCGCCGCCCATCGGCAGGCCGCCGGCCCGTACCGTCACGTTGATCTGCGTGCCGGCCTGCCAGAACGTCTTCGGCCGCCAGTGCAGCTCACGGGCGGTGTACCAGGTCCAGATGCCTTCCTGGAGCGGCTGGGTCTCCACCATCAGCCGGCGCTGCACCGCGGCCCGGTCGGCCTTGGCGATGTCCCGGCTGGTCTTGAAGATCAGCACCATGCCGACGCCGATCACGGCGTTGTCGGCGAGGAAACTGCTGATGCCGACCAGCTTCGTCGGCTTGGCCATGGTGGTGAACGTGCTGGTGGCGGTGGCGGGCTTGCCGTCGTCACCGGTCGCGGTCACCGTCGCCGTGTACGTCGCGCCGAAAGCCAGCGCCTTCTCCGGCAGCCAGCCGGCGCCGTCGGGGTGCATGGCGCCCGGTACTTCAGCGCCGTTGGCGTCCTTCAGCGAGACCGTGGTCTGCACGGCTTCGGTCGCGGCGAACACGATCTCCGCGCTCGCCGGGACGTTCTTGGCGTCGGCGGCCGGGCCGCTGATGGTGACGGTCGCCTTCGGCGGCGTCTCCGCCGGCTTGTCGCCGTCACCGGTCGAGCCGTTCCAGATCGGGGACTTGTCGCCCGTGCAGGCAGCCAGGCCGGCCACTCCGGCGACACCCGCGCCGGCCAGGCCGAGCGCGGTGAGCGCGCGCCGCCGGGTCATGGACATGGGGGCGGGGAGATCGGGGGTGGGCATAGGCTCCTCACCAAGATCGAGGGGTGTGTGCGCGAGGCGCTTGTCCAATACTGCCTCAAAGACGCTCGATCAAGGTTACGCGTTGCATCCGGTGAGCACGACCACCGACGCATACAGTGACAAAACGGGCTAGTTGATCGAATCTGTCGGGGACGGGACCGCCGCCGAGGGCGACGCGCTCACCGACGGTGACGGAGCCACCGCGGGCACCGGCTCCAGCAGCTCCTGCGGCACCGGCAGCGCGCTGCCCTTGACGAACTCCTTCCAGCTCAGGTCCCACGCGGTGAAGCCGTTGCCGCGTTCCAGCTTCACGCCCGTGCCTTTGACCGTCACCGGGTCGCCGACATGCGTGTTCTGGAACAGCCAGACCGCGTTGCTGGGGGAGACGTTCAGGCAGCCGTGCGACACGTTGCGGTTGCCCTGGTCGCCGACGCTCCACGGAGCCGAGTGGATGAACTCCCCGCCCCAGGTCAGCCGCTGCGCGTACTGGATCTGCACCCGGTACTGGTCGCCAGGCTCGCCGGTGGTGTCGAAGATGGTGGACTCCTGCTTGTCCATGATCACCATGGTGCCGGAGGACGACGGGGTGCTCGCCTTGCCCAGGCTGACCGGCATCGACTTGACCTTCTTGCCGTTGCGGAAGACGTCGATGTGCTTGTTCGAGTTCTTGACGATCAGCTCCAGCTTCTCGCCCGCGATCTTCGCGGTGGCCTTGCGGTCGTCGTCGCCGTACCGGCCCTCGCCCATCGGCACGCCCTTCAGTGCCGCCCGTACGCTGAGCACCGTGCCCGGCTTCCAGTACTCCGGCGCCCGGTAGGTCACCTGCCGCCCGCTCATCCAGTGCCACACCCCGGGCTGGGCCGGTGTCGTGGTCACGAACAGCCGCGACTCCACCTGCGCCCGCGACTTCTCAGGGATCTGCTCCGAGAACTCCACGACCACCGGCATCGCGACACCGTAGGTGTGGTCATCGAACAGGTACATGCCCGTGCCGACCTGCCGCTGCGGCTCCGCCATCGTGGTGAACGAGGTCGACTTCGTGATCGCCCGCCGGCCGTCGGTGGCCGTCACGGTGACCGAGTAGCGGCCCTTGTAGTCCAGGGGCTTGTCCGGGATCCAGGCGCTGTTGTCGGGGCGCATCCGGCCCGACAGGAGGCGGCCCTTGGCGTCGGCCAGGGCGACCGAGCGGACCGAGGCGTTCGCGGTGGTGATGCCGATCTCGGTGCTGACCGGCAGGTCCTTCTGCTCGGCTGCCGGGGTGAGTTCCAGGGTCTGGGCGGGTGGGGCCGGTTGGGGGGCCGCGTTCTGCTTGAAGCCGGCGGGGTCGCCGGTGTCGCAGGAGCCCAGTGGTACGAGGACCGCGGCCGTTGCCGCGGCGATGCCGAACCTGCGCAGTGCACCCATGACGCCACCTACCCGTTACCGCCGATATGTCCCGGTTCACATATTGCCGCAGGCGGGTGGGGCGTGTGGGCGGTTCTGACGGAATCTCGGGATCTGGCGTGGCGACACGGATGATCTTTGCGTGAGCGTGCTCACAGGGCGGGGTTGTGACGCTCCGTGGTGAGGAGGTTCGGGCGGTGTGGCGCGTCGTTGTGGGGTGATATGCGACGTTCTGGAGGGCGGTTTGGGGTGGTTTGGGGATGCGCACCGCGAGTCCGCTAACCGATTGGAGAACCCCCGGATCGTCATGCTAAGGTTCTCTCCGTTGCCAACGAGCGCCGCTAGCTCAACTGGCAGAGCAGCGGACTCTTAATCCGCGGGTTCGGGGTTCGAGTCCCTGGCGGCGCACATAAAGATCAAGGGCGTATAGCTGACAAGCTATACGCCCTTGATCTTTATGTGCTCCGCGTGGGGCCGGGTTCATGATCCGACTGTAGGCCCCTGAGCTGCGCTTCGCCGACCACCGGTGAGGCGAGCAGCGAGGAGTGAGCGCGCCGCCGGCCGTCACAGCGCCGCCCTGCGCAGCGGGGTGACGGCCAGCGCGGCGAGCGCGGTGAACAGCTCGGCGGCGGCGCAGATGACGAAGGACGCGGGCAGCGACGTGGCCTCCACCAGCGCGCCGAACGCCGTGTAGGACACCGGGACGAGGCCGAGCGCTGAGAAGGTCACCAGTGCCATGACCCGGCCCAGGTATCTCGTGTGGGTTCTGGCCTGGACCAGGCCGAGCAGCAGCGCCGAGGCAGGGCCGGAGGTCACGCCGAGTGCGGCGGCGGCTCCCACGGCGACCAGCAGGCTGGGGCTGAAACCCAGCGCTCCGACGCAGAGACTGCCCGCGATCACCCAGATCAGGCCGACGGCGGCCGGTCGCCGCCGGGGCCGGAAGCGGACCACCGACAGGGCGCCGACGGTCGCCCCGGTGCCGAAGCCGGCGATGATCGCGCTGAATCCTGCGGCCTGCCAGCCCCGGGCGTCTGACAGCAGGGCCACCCCGACGTTGAGCGGTGCGGCGATGGCGAGGTTGAGCACGGTGACAACGAGCAGCACCGGCCCGAGCACCGGCTCGCGGATCGCGTACGCGAGGCCGCCGCGCAGCGCCCGCCAGGTGCCCTCGGGCTCGCTCGGCCCGGCCGGGTGGGCGTGGTCGGCGGACGGGCGCAGCCGCAACGCGCGCAGGATCACCAGCGCCGCCACGAACAGCAGCGCGTTGGCCGCGGCGGCCGCGCTCAGCCCGCCCAGCGCGACGATCAGCCCGCCCACCGGGGCCCCGACGATCGTGGTGACCCGCTCCAGGGTCTGCACCAGCCCCTGCCCGGCCGGCAGCGCGTCGCGGGGGAGCAGCTGCGGCGGCAGTGCGGCGGCGGCCGGCATGTGCGCGGCGTCGACGGCACCGAAGACCATCGCGACGAGGGCGAGCGTCCACAGCCGCGGCTCCGCCGCGACCGCGAGCGCCACCGCGGCGAGCATCGTGACCACCCGCGCCGCCTGGCTGACGAGGGTCACCCGCAGCGCACCCCAGCGGTCGGCGAGGGTGCCTCCGAACAGGATCAGCACCGCCCGGGGCAGCGATCCCGCGGCCAGCACGAACGAGGCCTGGGCGGGGTTGTCCAGGCGGGTGGCCGCCCAGGCCAGGGCCACGAACCAGACCTGGTCGCCCAGCAGCGACAGACCGAATCCCGCGAGGTAGCGCAGGAAGCCGTGGTCGCGCCACACGGCGGGGGGCGCGTCGGCCCGTGCCGCCTCGGGGACGTCGACAGGGCCGGTGGCGGCCTGGGGGGTGGTCGTCACGGGTCCTCCGCTCCGCGGGGTCAGGCCGGGCTGCCGCGGGACGGGCCGGGGCGGTCGTCGAACGGGAACGCGTGGGTGAAGACGAAGACCTGCTCGCGGTCGGTGTCGTCGCCGCGCCGGGCACCCTGGGTCGCCGCCCGGGACGCCTCGCCCCACTTGTTCATCACGGCGTGCAGATCCGCGGCGAACTCCCGCAGCTCGTCCAGGCTCAGGTGGAGCACCGTGTCGGTGGCCACCGCGGCGCCGGCCCAGTCCGGACCCCACTGCTCGGCCCCGGCCGCCTGCCACGCGTGCAGGCGTTCGAGCTGGCGCGCGACCAGCACCTGCTGCGCGGAGGCGAGTGCCTCGCGCCCGGCGGGCTGGCCCTCGAAGTCGGCGTTGGACCAGCGCACGCCGCCTGGGATGGCACGCCACCAGCGCTCGCGCCCGTCCTTGCCCAGCTCGGGCGCCTCTTCGATGTAGCCGTGCTCCGCGAGCTGGCGGAGGTGATAGCTGAGCGATCCCGGCGCGCCGGGCACGTACGCGGACAGTTTGGACGCCGTCGCCGGCCCGCCCGTGGCCAGCACCTCGTAGAGCCTCAGCCGGACCGGATGCGCGATGGCGCGCAGAGTTCGGAGATCGGTGATGCGCGCCGTGGTCTTCGCCGCGGTCGCGCGTGGTTCCTTCGCCATGGCTCCATTCTATCAGATCCACAAAAAAATTTGTACATCCTCTATTGCGCGACTGCTATTGCGCAAATGTTCGCGTGGACTTTAGGGTCGATGGCAGCTCTTCCGGAAGGAAGAACGATCACGGGGAGGTGAATAGCATGTTCATCGAGGTCTTCGAGCTCGCCGAGCGCGACGTCTGCGTCGTCAAGGGCTGATCCGCCCGACGCCCCGGAGCCGGTGAGCCGGCTCCCGGAGGTCGCCACGTCGGCCTCCTTCGCCAACAGCGCGCCAGTGCACCGGATGACGACCGCCCTTTCGGGCCAGTTCGAACCGGTGCACTGGCGTGTCTGCTCTCATCGACCGTCCAGCGGGGGACCCACCATGACCATGACCATCGAAGCCGCACCCGACATGCCTTCCGTCAACCGGCCCGGCCGCCTGCTGGCGGGCAGGGACGGCTGGTGGGCTGTGCACGAGGACCGGGTGGCCCGCCTGCCCGGGCACGCCGCGCGGGAGACCGCCCACGGGCCCGAACTCGTCGACGAGGCCCGCGCGGCGCTGGAGGGCCAGCACTTCTTCGCCGCGCCCGTGCAGACCACGTACGCGATCACCGTGCTCACCGCGACGGCCTGCAACCTCGGCTGCTCGTACTGCTTCCAGAACACCGCGCTACCGGCGGAGGGCTCGTTCGCGCCGCCGCGCATGCCCAAGGCGGTGCTGTCCGGCGAGGGCGTGGCCCGGATCGCCGACTTCGTACGCGGGCAGATGGCCCGCTACGGGTTCACCGAGTCGAGCCTGCTGCTGTTCGGCGGCGAGCCGCTGCTCAACCCGGCCGGCGCGCTGGACATGCTGCGCGCCATGCAGCCGCTGGGCCTGCACAAGGCCGAGATCATCACCAATGGGGTGCCGCTGACCAGGAGGCGCGCTGTCGAGCTTGCCGACGCCGGGCTCAGGCGGGTGCAGATCACGTTCGACGGCGCTCGGCACAACCACGACACGATCCGGGTGACCCGCAACGGCAAGGGCACGTACGACACGATTTTGCGCAACGTCCGCAACGCCGCCGAGGCCACCGACCTCAGCTGGCACTTCCGGGTGAACATCTCGCACCGCACCGTCGATTCGCTCGGCGCGCTCGTCGAGGATCTCGCCGCGGCGGTGCCGGCCGAGCGGGCGAGCCTGCACCTGGCCCTCATCGACGACATCGGTCTGGGCTACGACAACAAGGTCGCCTACACCGACGACTACCTGGAGAAGGTCGTCGCGCTGCACGACCAGGCCATCGGCCACGGAATGTACATCCCGCTGTCGAAGCCGCTCACCGCCTGCCAGTACTGCTCTGCCTTCGGCGGCACCCGGGGCGCCGTCGTCAACGCCGACGGCCGGCTCTACAGCTGCTGGGAGACGGCGGGCCGCGACGAGGCGTGGGTCGTCGGCGACGTGAGCACCGGCTTCCTGCCCGACGACGTCATCCGGGACCGCTGGGTCGCCTGCGACTTCGACATCAAGTCCCACGGCTCCCACGAGCAGACCCGGAAGTTCTTCGACCGGGTCGACGCCGCCGCGCTCGACGCCATGTACGAGCAGCGCCGCCGCCGCGCCACGATCTGATCACCCCAGCGACGGCCGCCGCCCCCGACCGGAGCCGTCACCCGGTCGGCGACGGCGGGCCGCTCAGCGACCGGGGGGCGGGCAGCGACGGCGGACGGCGAAGGTGTCGGGCATGCCGAAGTAGGCTGAGGCCGCAGCCTGCTCGCCGATGGCACCGTATGGCCGTCGATCTCGGGGTATAGCTTGAGCTATAGTTGCGCCTGTGAGCCCTGCGGAGCAACGCCGTTGGAACGTGCGTACCAGCGCAGAGGTGCGCGAGTGGCTGCGTGAGTTTGCGCAAGGACGACGCCGACTCCTACCGCAGTGTCAACGTCGCGATCGACATGCTGGCCGAGACCGGGCCGGCGCTCGGTAGACCACTCGTCGACACGCTCAAAGGCTCCTTCCTGGCCAACCTCAAAGAGCTTCGGCCACGATCAGGCCGCGACGTGTCCATTCGGATCCTGTTCGTCTTCGACCCGTGGTTCCAGGCGGTTCTGTTGGTCGCCGGCAACAAGGCCGGGAACTGGGACGGCTGGTACAGGCAGGCGATTCCCAAGGCTGAGACTGGTTACCGAGCGTGGCTCGAGTTCGAGCAGAAGAGGAGGCAGGGGCTATGACCGACTTCCACGATTGGGAAGACGTGCGGGCCGAGTTGCACGACGGCGACGACGCTGCGCTGGAGAACGAGCGGGCCCGTACCCTCGCCTGGGCGCATGCCTATCACCTTGCGGAGGAGCGTCGCCGGCTCGGGCTGACCCAACGCGACGTGGCTCGCCTGATGAACGTCACCCCTGGCCGGGTGAGCCAGATCGAGAACGGTGACCTCGACGTCAACGAGGTGGCGACGCTCAGCCGGTATGCCCAGGCGCTGGGCGCGCGTATGCGCATCATCTTCGACTACGGCGACGACCTGCGGCAGATCGCCTGACGTCCCGCACGGCCCTGATGGTTGAGGTAGACGGTTGCTCGCAGTCGATGCGAGGCGGGTGGTGGCAGCGCGTACACCGTCTGCATTCGGATGTCGGCCCAGTCATCGAGCACGCAATGCGAATGACGCCGCGGCCCGGCGCGGTTAGGGTCGCGGCATGGCAGCGGACTCCGATGAGTGGGTGACCGTGTTCTACTTCAGCAGCATCAAGGCCCGGGTGTGGCACCGGGCCTGGGAGCGTTGACTGTTCCGGTGGGGCATGGACTGGGACCCGTTCACCGCTGACGAGATGCGTCTCACCCACTACACGGTGGGGCGCGCTGACGGGACCCATGGTTGCTCCTGGGTCTGCACGGTGCGGGCGAGCGCGTTGCGGCGCCTGGGCATCGAGCCGCCCGAGGTGCGGAAGCTGGACTGACCACTCCGCGTTCGTCGCGGGCGGCGAGCCAGGACCGGCTGAGGGTGCGGCAGTCGTCGCCGCGGTCGGCATCGCGTCGGGAACTGTGATGCGTTGCCGATGAGATCGGGCGATACTGCGGTCGGACCGGTGGCAGAGCCGGGTTATTGCAGCGCCGAGAGCCGGACGCCGGGCACGCACGGGCGGTTCGAAGACGCGTGGGGCCGCTGGCGTGCCAAGCCCCACCGGGGGTTCGAATCCCCTTCGGTCCGCGCGTCGACCCCGGCTGGGGTCAGCCCGGTGGGGCGAGTCCCGGCTCCAGCGTTCTGCACGCTCGGCTGCCGTCCGCTTCCGCACCGTGATTGATCAACTGACTGTTCATGTGGACGATCCCCGCAGATCACCGCTGTCACCCGGTGAGTTCTCGAACGCTCGGCAGTGTCCCTGGCTGGTTGCGCTCCCAGCGCGCCACAGCACCTCAGGGATCCGGAGCGTCCTCCCTTGCCCCCATACGCACATCGGCCGCGTCGCGGCGCGACGATCGTCCTCGCGCTGTCGGCCTTCACCGCCACCCTGCTCGCACCCGCCCCGGTGCAAGCGCACCCGTTCGGGGATCCGCAGACCGTCGCCATCGCCGCCGACGCAGTACGCCCCGAGGTCGTGCACGTGCGCTGGAAGGTCGGCGGCGTCGACGACCTGACGCTGCTCGGGGTGTCGCTCGGCCTGCTCCCGCAGGACCGGGTCATGCTCGACGGCGCGGTGTTCTACGAGGACTCCGACGCCGCGGCGATCGGCCCGGCGACCGAGTTCTCCGCCTACCTGCTGAAGCAGATCACGGTCACCAGTAACGGTCGGGCGTGTGCCGGGGCGGTCGCCCCGCCGGACGATCTGGCCCGGACCGGCGTGACCATCGACTACACCTGCGCCGGGCCGGTCGGCACGGTGGCGGTCGCGGTCCGGACCCTGACCGACCTCAACCCCGCGTACCGCACACTGGCCACTGGTCCCGGCGGAGCACGCGCCGTCTACGCGTCCGACCAGGCTTCGCATGACTGGGTGCTCGGCGACGCGCCTGCGCAGGCCGCCCCGGACCTGGGCCGCAGCGCCGCCGTCCAGATCACGGCAGTGGTCGGCGGCGTGCTGGTCGCCGCCGTCGCCGCGCTGCTGGTGTGGCGCTGGTCGGGCCGTCGCCGTCGGCGGGTCGCGCGATGACCGTCGCGATACCCACCGCGTCCATTGCGGACCAGTTGCAGAGCATCATCCAGTCGCCGGGGGTGCCGCCGCTCGCGTTCGGGCTCGCGTTCGTCGCGGGCGCGGTGCACGCGGTGGCTCCGGGGCACGGCAAGAGCCTGGCTGCGGCGTACCTCATCGGGTCGCGTGGCCGAATCCGCGACGCCGCCTGGCTCGGCGGCTCGGTGGCCGTGATGCACACCGTCTCGGTCCTCTTCATCGGCCTGGCCTGGACGTTCCTGTCCCTCTCGGACGTGCTGCGCATGGAGGAGCTGACCGGCTGGCTGCAACTGCTCGCCGGCCTGCTCGTCCTGGCCACCGGCCTCGCCCTGGTGCGTCGCCACGTCCGTGGCCACGGCCACTCGCACAGCCACAGTCACGGCCACGGCCATTCGCACAGCCACAGTCATTCGCGCGGCCACGCTCATTCGCACGACCTTGACCACGCGCAGAGCCCTGACGACGAGCATGGCCCTGACCGCGCGCACACCGCCGACTCCGGCCGCGTCCACGATGCCGATCCCCACAACGTGGACGGCCACGGTCATGGCTCCGGCAGGCGGCCCGGTCTCGTGCTGCTCGGGATCTCCGGCGGCCTCACGCCGTCCCCGGCCGCGTTCCTTGTGCTGGTGACCGGGCTGTTCATCGGGCGGCCCGGGTTCGCGCTGCTGCTGGTGATGACGTTCGGCGTCGGGATGGCCGTCGTGCTGTTCGGTGTCGGCCTGCTCGCGATCGCCGGCAGTTCCGTGGTCGTCCGGGGTGCCCGGTCGAGCGGGGTCCTGCGTCTGGCCACCCGGGTGGCCCCTGTTCTCGCCGCCGCCGGCATCACGTTGTTCGGCGTCGGTGTCACCGCTGTCGCAGCGGTGCAGCTCACGAATGTCACCTAAGGAGACACCCCTCATGATCCACCGATTGCGCCCGAGCCGGCGACGCCTGCTCGGGCCGGCGCTCGCGCTGGCGCTGGTCGCCGGTGCGGGCACCGCGATCGTCTCGGTCGCCGCGGACGGTTCGCCGGCCGCGGCGTCGAGCAGCGGACCGACCCTCGACCTGCGTGAGGGCCAGACCCTCGAAGGCACCGTGCAGATTGACGCGGGGCCGGTCGCGGAGGACGACTCGGTCGTCTCCATCACTGTCGACGGCGTCACGGTCGACGCCGACAAGACCGCGGGCACCGCGCGCCTGAGCTTCGACATGGGCGGCAACGGCACGGAGGCCCGCTACCACAACTACCTCGTGGTCAACGGGCACACCGCCGACGCCGACCGGATCTTCTTCCCCGACGTCGTCGGCGGCACGCGCGGCACGCTGGAGTTCCCGGGTTCGTGGCTGCGGGCGGGCACCAACACGGTGACCGTCAAGGCGGGTGCGAACTGGGTCGACACCACGAACGCGACCGCGGTCGGGGTAGAGCAGCTGCCGTACGGGGAGGGCCTGCGCTGCCCGAACTATGACGACTTCGCGCTGAGCAGCATCGGCCTGGGCCTGCTCGGGGTGGTGGCCGACGGCGAGCAGAACGCGTTCAGCTACAGCTTCGGCGACGGCACCTGCGGCAGCTCGAAGCGCCTGCTGAGCCAGCCGCTGACGTTCGTCGTCTCCGGCGAGCCGGGCAGCACCGCCGGGCTGAGCGCCGACCTGGACACCACGAAGCTGACCAACGGCTCGCACACGGTCTCCGCGACGACGGAGTCGGGCGCGCGGACCAGCGTGACCGTCGAGGTCAACAACGCTCCGGCCGGTGCGGCCAAGGTGACGCCCGCCGACGGCGCGCTCGCGCGCGGCACGCAGCTGGTGACCGCGGCGCTGCCGAACGGCAGCGGTGACACGGTCGAGTCGCTGGCGATCGACGGCAAGCCGGTCGAGAACGCGGAGACGCTCGCGGCGGGGACGGCGACGTTCGGCTTCACCGTCGAGGCGGGCAACTCGGCTGAGGCGAAGTACCACAACTTCGTCCTGGTCAACGGCAACCGGGTGGATCTCGGCGGCGACTTCGGGGCGCTGGGCGCGGAGGACGTGAGCCTGCGCTTCCCGACCCGGTTCCTGCGGTCCGGTGACAACGTCGTCCAGGTCCGGACCGGTGACTACAACGGCACCGCCAACGGCGCGACCTGCGCCAACCACGACGACTTCAAGGTCACCCGGGCTTCGGCGAAGCTGGCGCTGAGCCTGCCGGGCACGGTGGCGGCGGGCACGACGTACCTGGTGACGACGACGGGCACGACGGAGACGAAGGTCGAGACGACGGCGGCGTCGTTGGCGCTCGGCGACGGGACCTGCGGGCCGAACAAGGACGCCGAGTTCCACTTTGACATCGCGGGCGCGCCGACGGCCCGCACCGTCGGCACGCTCGGCAGCGGTGGCGACGCGCACCTGCGGATGTTCATCGGTGGCAACGGCACCGACAACGGATACGACAACAAGGTCCTGATCAACGGCATCCCGCTGGACCTCGGGGTGTGGGAGAAGGAGACCGCGGACGTCTCGTTCCCGAACGAGTGGCTGGTGCCGGGCGTCAACGTGCTGGAGTTCGTCGCGGGCAGCGACCACGGCAGCGCGAAGCCGGGCGGCTGCGACAACTTCGACGACTTCACGCTGCGCGACTTCGAGCTGCTCCCGGCGGGGGCGAAGGCGACGCCGCTGACCAGGATGCTCGCGCAGACCACGGTGACCATCGGGTCGGCGAGCTACCCGGCGGGTTCGCCGGTGACCGTGCACATGGGTGACGGCACCTGCGGCAGCAGCTTCAACAGCGCGCTGGTCAAGGTGCTGCTGTTCGACGTCACCGCGGCGGACGGGGCGGCGCTGCCGGTGCTCGGCACGCGGGCCGACGTCGACACGACGAAGCTGGCGGACGGGGCGCACACCATCACGGCCGTGGTCGGCGGCAAGACCGCCACGCGGCGGTTCACCGTCGACAACACCGCGCCGGAGATCGACGGCAGCGTGCCGGCGCAGGGGCAGAAGCTCGTGGCGACCGTGGCGCTGAACGTCAAGGTCAAGGACGCCTCGGGCGTCGTGGGCACGCCGGTGATGACGCTGGACGGCAAGCCGGTCCAGCAGGGCGACCAGATCGGCCACGGCCTGCCCGCCGGGGCGCACACGATCGCGGTCACGGCGACCGACACGCTCGGCAACACGGGCACCCGGGAGATCCGCTTCACCAGCGCGAGCATCCCGGACGTCCCGACCGAGCTGACCGCGACGGTGTCCGACCCGAACGCGCCGTCGGCGCGGCTGACGGCGCGGATTCCCGGCGAGGAGGGCGTGCCGCTGACGGCCACGTTCACCAAGGCCGACGTGGTGACGCCGACCTCGGGTTACCAGGGCGAGGCGTTGGCGGTGCCGACCGCGCTCGACGTCGCCCACGACACGAACGTCAAGGTCGAGTCGCTGCGGCCGCTCGACGGGCAGACGGTCGACACGCCGTCCGGCCGGGACGTGGTGTTCCAGCGCTACGACCTGACCCTCGCCGAGACCGCGGCGTCGCCGACGCTGCGGTGGGAGGGCACCATCGACCCGAAGCGCCTGGTGGCGCTGCGGGTGTGGGACAAGGCGGCCGGGCAGTGGACGGTGCTCACCAGTTCGCGCGGGCAGGTCGGGCGCAGCACGGTGCTGACCGCGCCGCTGGCCGCCGGGTACCGGGACGGCACGACCGTGCACGTGCTGGTCACCGGTGAGGACCCGTTCGCCGACGACCTGTCGCCGCGGGACGCGTCCGCGGCCGCGGACAAGAACCACTTCGAGCAGCCGGGCACGTACGACTTCGCGATCTCGCACTTCACCGACACGCAGTACATCACCGAGGGTGCGGCGGGCGGCACGTACGACGACTGGGACGGCAAGGCCGAGCCCTCGGACGTGCAGACCGCGGCGGAGCAGGCCATCTGGCAGGCGGCGTACCGGGCCGAGACGCAGTGGATCGCGGACAACGCGGCCAGCCGCAAGATCGCGTACTCGGCGCACACCGGCGACGTCATCGAGAACGACTACTACGACCCGCTGGCCAAGAACGCCGACGGCACGCTGGTCCGGCCGGGCCTGCACGAGCAGGTCGAGAAGGAGCTGGCGGTCTCGTCGGAGTACCAGAAGATCCTGGACGACGGCAAGGTCGTCAACCAGGTCATCGCGGGCAACCACGACAACCAGCTCGGTGCCGAGACGGGACCGGGTTCCCGGTTCAGCAGGACGTTCAGCGCCGACCGGTACTACGGTGTCGCGAAGTCGTGGCCGGCGGGCGCGTCGTACCACGCGTGGGACGAGGTCGTGAACGCCGACGGCACGGTCACCCCGGGCAAGGACAACCAGAACAACTACGTGCTGTTCAGCGCGGGTGGGCTGGACTTCGTCGCGGTCGGCCTGTCGTACGGCGTCACCCCGGCAGAGGCCCGCTGGGCTGACTCGATCTTCAAGCGGTACAAGGACCGCAACGGGATCCTGCTGTCGCACGACTACCTCAAGCCGTCGGTCAACCCCGACGGCCGCGGGGCGGCGTTCTCCGACCCGGACGGCTCCGCCCTGTACAAGGGCGTCGTCGAGAACAACCCGAACGTGTTCCTGATCCTCGCCGGCCACGAGCACGGCGTGGGCATCAACCTGAAGTCGAAGGTCGGCGTGACGGTGTCGCACGACGTCGTCGAGCTGCTCGCGGACTACCAGTTCTACACGGTGCCCGCGAGCGACCTGTGGCCCGACAAGGTCGACGCCAACGGCAACATCGACCTCAACGGCGACGGGGTGACCGACCACAAGGCGGCCGACCGGCTCCAGTTCGGGGCGAGCTTCCTGCGGCTGATGCAGTTCGACGTCAAGAACGCCGAGATGCACATCGACACGTACTCGCCGTTCCTCGACACCTTCGGGGCGACCGAGTTCGACATCCGTGCCGACGGCAGCCAGACCAAGCCGCGCTACAACGGCGCGGAGGACAACCTGACCCTGCCCGTCGACCTGACCAGCCGCAAGACGTCGTTCTCGACCGACTCCCTGGCGGTGTACGTGCCGACGGGCGTCATCGGCTCCGACGAGGTGGCCGCCAACGGCACCGCCGCGGTGACCTGGCCGGGGCTCAAGCCCGTGACGTCGTACGCCTGGATCGTCACGGCGCGCAGCGCCGACGACGGCGTGGCCGTGGCGCAGCCCGCGGTGTTCCGTACCGGCAAGGGCAAGCCGGCGGTGACGGTGACCTCGGCCTCGACGGACTGGGGCACGGCGGCGAAGGTGACGGTCAAGGTCGCCGCGGGCGGCCTGCCCGTGACCGGCACCGTCGAGCTGCGCGAGGGTGACAAGGTGCGCGGCTCGGTCACCACGACCGACGGCGCCGCGACGTTCATCCTGCCGGTGGGCCTCGCCGCGGGCAGCCACCCGTTGACCGCGTCCTACGCGGGCAGCGAGCAGCTCGAACCCGCCCAGGGCAGCGGCACGGTGACGGTGAACCTGCCGGCCGCGTGGGTCGCGTCGAAGGCGTACAAGGAAGGGGATCGTGTCTCCTACCAGGGCAAGGTCTACAAGGCCTCCTGGTATGCGCAGAACCAGAAGCCGGGCGACGCGAACGGTCCGTGGCAGGAACTGGCCATGACCGAGGACGGCAGCACGGTCTGGACGGCGTCGCGGATCTTCAACGGCGGTGACGTCGTGGTCCACCAGGACAAGAAGTTCCGCGCCCGCTGGTACACCCGCAACCAGGCCCCGGGCGACCCGAACGGTCCCTGGGAGGAGCAGGCCCCGCCGTCACCCGACGGCAGCCCCGCCGCCTGGACGCCCACGACGGTGTACAACGCCGGCGACCGGGTGTCGTACCAGGGCCACGTCTACGAGGCGAAGTGGTACACCCGCAACCAGGCGCCGAGCACCGCGTCCGGCAGCCCCTGGAAGCTGATCAAGTAGCGGGAACGCGCAGGGCCGGGACCGTCCCGGTCCCGGCCCTGCGTGCACCTAGGGCCGCCGGAACAGCGCCGTCCACAGGAAGGGCTCGCCGAACAGCGGGGAGTCCTGCGGCTCGTCGCGCATGCGGCGCAGCTCGACCTCGGTCAGCTCGGCGAAGATGCCGCGCAGCGACTCCGCGGTGTAGGCGAGGCCGCCCTGCAGCCGCCCCTGGCGGTACAGGTCCACGTCGGACTCCTCGGAGCCCATGCCGCCCACGGCGAAGCAGCTCAGGCCGAAGTGTCCGCCGGGCGCGAGGGCCCGGTCGAGCAGCCGCAGGTAGCTGATGCGCCGGTGCGGCGGCAGGTGGTGGAAGCAGCCCGAGTCGTAGATCAGGTCGTACGGGCCGGTCAGGTCCAGCGCGAAGGCGTCGCCGCACAGGAACCGGATATCGACCGAGGCCTCCCGGGCCCGGTCCTGCGCCCAGGCGAGCGCGGCCGGCGACAGGTCCACCGCGTCGACCTCGAATCCCAGCGCGGCGAGGTGCACGGCGTTGCGGCCCGGCCCGCAGCCCAGATCGAGGGCCCGGCCGGGGGCGACCAGGCCGCGCTCGACGTACGAGGCCAGATTCTCGTCCGGCTTCGCGACGAAGAACGGCACCTCCCGCGAACGGTCCGCGTAGAAGCCGTCCCACCAGGTCGCGCCGCCGTCGGCGGTCCACCGGTCGGCATCCGGCGCGAACAGGGTGTCCATGAGTCTCAGCACGTCGTCGACGGTGCGGATGTCGCGTTCCAACGGGGCTCCTCGGTCAGTAGGGAAGAGGTGCGCTGAACACCTCGGTGTAGTGGTTGCTCACCGGGTGGTCGCTGCGCATGAGCACGAGCGCGGGCGCGGCCCAGACCGGTCCGGCGTACGCGCCGAGCTGGTCGAGGACCTCGCGCAGCTCGTCGGGGCCGAGGCGGTCGCCGGGCCGGGCCAGGGTCAGGTGCGGCTGGTAGGGGCGCGGGTCGAAGGGCACACGCGCCTCGGTCAGCGCGCTGCGCAGCCGGTTCGCGAGTTCGTGCAGCTCGTCGAGGTCGCCGTGCAGGCCGGCCCAGATCGCCGCCGCCCGCCCGTTCGGGAAACGGCCGCCGCCGGACAGGCGCAGCCGCGGGGCGTGCGGGGTCGCCGCGGCGGTGGCGCTCATCGCCGCGATCGTCGCGTCGAGCTGGGCGGGGTCGAGTTCGCCGAGGAAGGCCACGGTGACGTGCCACTGCTCGGGCGGCACCGGCCGCAGCGACAGGCCCTCGGGGTGCGGCCGGGTGAAGGCCAGCCGGGAGACCAGGCCGGCCAGGTCGGTGATCGCCGGTGCGGGCGGGTAGACCGCGACGAACAGGCGCTGCGTAGGTGGCACGGCAGAACACGGTAGCGAGCCGGCACGCGGCCCGTCGGCCGGGTGCCGGGATCGGCGGCCGGTGACCCTGCTCCGAGCTGCTCGGATGTCCGTTCGGATGACTCACGGCGACGTTCGGGGGACGCGCATGGAATGCGTCCCTCGTGGACAATCGCCTGTGCCGCATTTGATCACGGGGCGGCTCCACCAATGCGAATCGCGGCGACGCTTCGCGTACCCCTCGAGGACGTCATGTTGAAGACCTCAGCGAGACGGCTGGGCGTGCTTGCCCTGTCCCTCGCCATCGGCACCCTCGGCCTGGGCGCACCCGCGCAGGCCGCCGACACCGGAAGCATCGTCGGGCAGCTCACCGACGGCGGGCAGCCCGTCAACGGCGCGTCCGTGCAGGCCACCGCCGTGGACGGCGACGGCTGGGGCTACGCCAGCACCGACGCCGACGGCCACTACCAGCTCACCGACCTGCCGGCCGGGTCCTACCGGGTCCAGTACCACGTGGAGGGCAGACCCACCCAGTTCGCCTACGGGACGACGGACCACTCAGCGGCGACGATCATCGCCGTGCCCGCCGGCGGTCAGGTGACCGTCGACGACGCGCTGCTGCCGACCGGGACGATCACCGGCACGTTCCGGGACCGCGCGGGCAACGGGACCGCGGGGCTGTACGTGCGGGCCGACAGCACCGACGGCGACAGCGTCACCGGCTACACCGACGGGGAGGGCCACTACACGCTGCATGTGCTGCCGGGTTCGTACCGGATCCAGTTCGAGGTCGTGTCAGGCGTCTACCAGTACGCCCCGGGCAAGATCGGATATGCCGACGCGGCGGTCTACCCGGTGAGCGTCGGCCAGACGGTCACGGTGGACGACACGCTGCTGCCGACCGGCTCCGTCGCCGGCCGTTTCGTGGACCGGGACGGGACGGGCATCGCGGACGTGCAGGTGTCGGTGCAGAGCGACGCCGGCCCGTACTACTGGGTGAACACCGACGCGAACGGCGACTACCGGATCGACGGCGTGTTCGAGAGCGACGACTACAAGGTCTCCTTCTCCCACTGGGACCGCCACTTCGAGCAGCACGCCTACGGCAAGCTCGACCGCGCCACCGCGACGCTGTTCACCGTGACCGCTGACGCGGTGACCCGGGTCGACGACACGCTGCTGCCGACCAGCTCGGTCCACCTCACCGTGACCGACGCGCTCACCGGAGCGCCGATCCCGGCCTTCTACGGCGAGGTCGGCATGATCAGCGGGAGTGGCGTCGACGGCTCGCTGACGCTCGACGGCGTCACCGTCGGCGCGCAGCGGCTGTACGTCAGCGCCGACGGCTATCGGAGCGCCGCTCAGACCGGGGTCGTGGTGAGCGAGGGCGCGACCGCGGAGATCGCCGTGACGCTGACCCCCGTCGCGAAGATCGCCACGACGGTGGTCGACGCGGTCACCGGAGCGCCGGTCGAGGGCTTCTGCGTGCAGCCGGTCGTGCCCACGGAACTGGCCCTCGGCACGAGCTGCAAGCAGAGCGACAGTGCGGGCAAGGTCCTCATCGACTGGCTGGGCGCCGGGACCTACCAGCTGTTCGCCTACGAACTGCCGTGGGGCGAGTACTCGACGCCGTACGGCGCGCAGTGGGTCACCGCCGACGGCGGCACCGGCACGCAGACCCTGGCCACGCTGCTCACCGCGGTGCCCGGCCAGACCGTGGTCGCGCCGACCGTGAAACTGGACCGCCGCGGCGTCATCCGGGGCACCGTCCGGGCCGCCGACGGCACCCCGGCCAAGAACGCCTACGTCAGCTTCGGCAACTTCCACTACCACAGCGGCGACGGCGGCATCACCTTCCCGGCGGCGGCCGACGGCACCTACACCGTCGACTTCCTCGGGCCGTACCTGTGGCCGCTGCACTTCTACGCCGACGACCACGCTCCGCAGTGGAGCGGGAACTCGGGCGGCCGCTCCGGCGCGACCAAGGTCAAGGTACGGGCCGGCAAGACGGTCGTCTACGACATCCAGCTGCTCAAGGGCACCAAGGTCACCGTCACCGCGCCGGACAGCGGCTACTACGTGGCGTACCACGCGGCGACCGGCGAGACCAGCGGCCGGTGCAGCACCTGGCCCGCGATGACCTGCGACATGCTGGTGCTCGGGACGCAGAAGGTCCGCTTCAAGGTCTGGGGCAGCGAGGAGGACTTCTGGTACGGCGGGGGCGACTTCGCCACCGCCACCTCGGTGACCGTCCCCGCGACCGGGACCCTGACGGTGAACATCACCCGATGACGCGTGCGCCGGGGCGGGTTCGCCCGCCCCGGCTCCGCCGGTCAGCTGAGCTCGGTGTTCGGGACCTCGCGCAGGTACGAGGCGACCTTCTTGTTGTGCGAGCGCGCCTGTGCCGCCTTCTGCGTGATCGTGGTGCCCTCCTCGACCGACGGGTCGAGCCGGACCGAGCTGCGCACCTCGGACATGTTCCGGTAGACCTCCGGCGGCAGCGTCCGCGCCAGCTTCAGCACGTCGCCATCGCTGGTGTATTCGATGACGTGCGCGAAGATTGCGTGCTTATCAGCCGGAAAGTCGATATCGCGTAGTGCTTGCTGCATCTGCAGCCACGCTTGGTTCTCCATCATTCGACTCTGATCCGTCGCCGTGCCGTACACGGCCTGTTCCCGGAAAATCCTGCGCCGGGCGCGCCTGCCGTGATGGTCAGCCCGCGGTCGGGGCGGGCACCGGCGCGGGCCGCCGCCGGGCCGTGCCCGCCAGCCGCAGGCCGCCCGCGACCACGGCCAGCGCCACCGTCGCCGCGCCCGAGGCCAGCAGCGTGCCGCCCGGCCCGAGCCAGTGCACCAGCGGCCCGCCGAACGCGGCCCCGATCGGGGCCGCCGCCACGGTGATCGAACCTCGGGCGGCCAGCACCGCGGGCAGGTCGGCCGGGCCGGCCGCGGACTGGAACAGCGTGATGTTGAACGCGGGGAACGGCCCGTAGATGATCCCGCCCGCGGCCAGCCCGACCAGGGTGATCCAGGTCGAGGTGGTGAACCCGAACGGCAGCAGGGCCGCGCCCCAGCCCGCGATGACCGCGATGGTGAACGGCCACGGCGCCACCCGCCGCAGCGCGCCCGCGAGCAGGCCGCCGAGCAGCGCGCCGACCCCGAACACGGCCCAGTAGACGCCGAGGAAGCCCGCCGAGCGGCCCAGCGTGTCGACGATGAACAGCGGCAGCGCCACCTCGACGGGGCCGTACAGGAAGAAGAAGACCGCGGTGAGGGCGAGCAGGCCGAGCAGCTCGGGTCGCCGGGCCAGCAGGCGGAAGCCGCCGGTGGCGCCCGCCGCCTCGGGCTCGGCGTGCGCGGCCCCGGCGGGGATGCGGCGCAGTTGCGCGGCCAGCACGAGGTAGGTCAGCGCGTCGATGGCGAGGGCGACGCCGGGTCCGGTGGCGGCGACCAGGAGCCCGGCCAGCGGTGGCCCGACGATGATGGCGGTGGTCTGGCTGGTGCCGAGCAGGGTGTTGGCGGGCAGCCGGTGCTCGTCCGGCACGAGCCGGCTGACCAGGGTGTAGGTGCCGGCCGAGCCCCACGCGACGAGCAGTGACGAGACCGCCAGCAGGGCGACGTACCCGGCGGGGGAGAGCAGCCCGAGCAGGTGCAGCACCGCGGCCGCGCCCAGGCCGCCGGCCCGCAGCAGCGCGTTTGCGGTGACCAGGGTGCGGGCGTCGACGCGGCGCAGCCACGGGGCCAGCGCCAGCGCGCCGAGCGCGGCGGGCAGCGTGTACGCGGCGACGGCCGCGCCGACGACCAGCGCCTCCTGCTCGGGTGCGGCGATACGGATGGCCAGCAGCGAGATGGTGACCACGCTCAGGCCGTCGCCGAGGTAGGAGACCGCCTCGCCAGACAGCAGCCGACGGAACCCGGTCACCTGCAGGACGTCCCGGTAGGCGGCCGGGACCAGGCGTTTCGTCACACGCATCGGCACAGCCTGCCAGTTCAACCAGGGTTGAGGTCAAGCTGCCCGACGGCGGGGGTGCGCGGTCGATCATGAGGTTAGGAGGGCGACACGCCGTCGAACATGACCCATAAGTTCATGATCGACGCGGGTGGGGGTGGAACCGGGTGGGGGTGTCGTGACTCGTTTCGGTGACCGCCCGCCCCGGATCCGGGAGAGACTTCCATGACCGTTTTGTTGAGGCGCTCCGCCGCTGTTCTGGCCGCCTGTGGCGTGTTCGCCGCCGGGTGCACGGAGCAGGGTTCGCCGTCCGCCGCGCCGAGCCCGTCGCCGGTGGCCCCTTCGCTCGCGCCGGGGTGCTCCGCCACCAAGATCGAGAACGGGCCGTTGCCGGAGTGGGCGCGTGCCGGGTTCAGCGGGGACGCGCGGGCCGTGCACGTGCTCGGTGTGCAGGGCGAGATCGCCGCGGTGCTGTTCGGGCACCCGCTGACCCACGACCGCAAGGACGGCGTGAGCAACAAGATCCTCTGGGTGGCCCGGGAGAAGTACGAGCCGGGCGACCTGACGATCAAGGCGCGGCTCGCGGGCACGGGCGAGCCGGTGCTCCGCGAGGTCTCCGGCGGGCCGGGACCGTCCATCATCGACCTGCCGCGGGCGGGCTGCTGGCGGGTGTATCTGAGCTGGCCCGGTCACACCGACACGATGGACCTGGTCTACGCCGGCTGAACCGGCCCCGTCCGGCCACTGCGGACGATGGCCCGCGCGAACCCTACCGCCGCCCCGGAACTGCGGGTTATGGTGCACCAATGACGGACGGGAGCGCTTCCACGCCGCACCCGGGCGGGCCGGCCACGCTGGCCGAGGTGGCCCGCGCGGCCGGTGTCTCCATCGCGACCGCCTCGCGGGTGCTCAACAACTCCAGCCAGGTCAGCGCCGAGGCGTACCAGCGGGTCTGCGACGCGGCGAGCCGCCTCGGCTACCGCCGCCGCCGGGCCGCCTGGGGGCGTACGTCCGCCGGGGCGCGGGCCGTCGCGGCGGTGGTGCACGCCGGGCACCGGCTGGTGTTCACCGAGCCGTTCTTCGCCCGCTTCCTGGGCGCGGTGGAGACCGAACTGGCCCGCTACGACCTGCCGCTGCTGGTGACGAACGTGTCCGGCACGCTGGCCGAGACCGTCGGGCGCTATCTGCGGGCCGGCAACGTGGCCGGAGTGATCATCGTGTCGGATCACGGCCCGCTGCCGCTGTCCGGCTCGCTGGCCGCGCTCGGGCTGCCGATCACCGTGGTCGGCCGGCCACTGCACCCCTACCAGCTGCCCTATGTGGACGCCGACAACCGCGGCGGCGCGCGGGCGGCGGTCGAACACCTGCTCGGCAAGGGGTACCGGTCGATCGGGCACATCGCCGCGCCGCCGGACACCGGCCCCGGTGCGGACCGGCTGGCCGGATACCGTGACGCGATCCAGGCGTCGGGACTGACCGACCTGCCCGTCGCGTACGGCGACTGGAGCCAGGCGTCCGCCGCGCACGCCATGCAGCGGCTGCTCGAACAGCGCCCGCAGCTCGACGCGGTGTTCGCCGCGTCCGACGTGATGGCCGCGGGTGCGGTGCGCTACCTGCGCCAGGCCGGCCGGCGCATCCCCGACGACGTCGCCGTGGTCGGGTTCGACGACCACGCGCTGGCCGCCCAGGTGCGCCCGGCGCTGACCACGGTGCGCCAGCCGGTCGAGCTGATGGGCGCGACCTGCGTGCGGGGCCTGCTCTCGGCGGCAGCCGGGGACCCGCCCGGCGAGTTCGCCACCGTCCTGCCCACCGAACTCGTCATCCGCGACTCCGCCTGACCCGCGTCTTGGCCAGCACGACGGGCGCGGGTGACGGGTCACTCGTGGGCGGTCAGGTGCAGGCGGATGGTGGTCGCGCCGGGGCGGGCGTGCACGCGTACCAGGTCGCAGTGCAGGTGGGCGGTCAGCAGGGCGGCACCGTGGGCGGCCAGCGGGTCGGTGAGCTGGCCGTGGTCGCGCAACTGGCACACCACGAGGTCGTGTTCGGGCCAGATGCTCACCGCGCCGGGTCCGTCGGTGCGCGCGAGGGTGCCGGCGGCCAGTTCCTCGATCAGGTCGGCGAGCAGGTCGCGCCGCTCCGGCTTCAGCCCGGCGGTGGCCGCGTGACCGGTCACGAAGGAGCGCAGCCCGGCCAGGTCGTGCACGGCGTCGTACCGCATCGTCGCCGCGTGGGGCGGGGGAGCGGGCAGCGGCGGATGGAACGAGGCCGCCGTCCGGCGCGGGTCGCCGTAGGCGGGGCTCGGCCGGCGCTCGCCGCGCAGCAGCAGCTCGGGGTGGGTGCGGTGGGCGTCGGAGACCATGTGCGGGTCCAGATTGGCCGCGTCGCACGGGCACAGCAGCGCCACGTCGCGACCGGCGAACGCGAGGTTGACCATCGCCTCGTGCGCGACGCAGGCCGGGTACTCCAGCGCGCTGCGGCCCGGCCACAGCGGCTCGGCGACGGCCGCCGTCCGGCGGCCGGGGAACTCGTCAGCGAAGGCCAGCAGTACGCCGGGCAGGATGCGGCCGGGGTTGCGGCCGGCGACGGTCAGGTCGGTGAAGCGCACCCGCTCGGCGTGCGAGCCGAGGCAGTCCCGCAGGATCTCCAGTTTCGCGCTGGGCACGGCGACCAGCACCGGGTGTCCGGCGTCCAGCGCGGTGTGGATGAAGGCCAGCGTGCCGCTGACGTACTCGGCGACCCCGCGGTAGGGGAAGCCGACGTGCTCGCGTGGTGCAGGTGCGGACATGCGTCACGCGGCCGGGAGCGGTGGTGCGATGGGCGTGCCGGCGCGGGGCACGTGCCATGGGGGCACCTCTTGCCATGCCATAGCGGGGGCGTTACCCCAACGGGTGGGCGGCTAAACGCGGGTTCGCGGAAAAGATTCGCGGCGTACCGGCGCGAAAGGCGCGGACCGCCGGCGTCGCTCTCACGACGCCGGCGGCCGTGCCGCTGCCGGCGGGGCCCAAGTTTCCGCCCCAGCGGCACTCCCTACAGACCCGCCGCGCCGGTGCGCCCGGGGCGGCGGGGTTCCCGTCGACCGGGCCAGCCGGTCGACGCGAGGACGGCCCCGATCCTGAGCACCCACGCGGATGCGGGACCGTCGCTCGGTAGCGGTCAGCTCAACGGCGGGTACGCGTTCGCCATCAGCTGCTGGAACTGAGCGGAGAACCAGTGCCCCGACACGGGGGCGTTGGGCAGCGCGCCGGACATGCTGTTGCCGTTGCGGGCGTTGCCCGGGTACGTCGGGTCGCACATCCGGTCGAAGCCCTTGCCCTCGTCGTTCGGGATCAGGCTGCTGGAGCCGTCGGACTCGCCCGGCGGCTTGATCCAGACGTACGCGTCGATGCCCGTCGCGGGCGCGGAGCGCGGGCGCTCACCGAGGCCGGCGCCGGCCTGGTTGCACCAGTTGCCCTTGTGGATACGACGGTCGATACGGGACTGGTTCACGAAGGTGTTCGGGTCGGTCGACGTGCTCGCCGCCGTGGGCCGGGTGGCCTGCGTCGGCTGGCACGGTGTCTGGACACAGCTGCCCCAGCCGTTGCGGGAGGTGTCGATCAGCATGCCGATGCTGGACGAGAACCCGGACTGGATGAGCCGGGACCGGAACGCCTGCGCGAACGTCAGCTCGTCGTTGTACCGGTTCCAGTCGATCCAGGTGGTCTGGCGAAGCTGCTCGGTCACCGAGCCCACGTACGGCTCGGTCAGCGCCGAGGTGTTCGCGGTGTTGGTGATGAAGCCGTGCACGTTGGCGGCGGTGCTGCCGGACGCGGTCGCGGCCGTGAACATCATGTTCGCGGTCGCCCCGAAGTTGTCGTCCCAGCCGACCCAGCCGTGGTGGGCCGCGTCGATGTAGTTGTAGACGTTCGGGATCGCGCCGAGCTTGTTCAGCGCGTAACCGACGCCGTCGACGTAGCCGCGGTTGGCGAGCATGGTGTCGCACATCGCGGTCGCGGTCGCCCGGCCGCCGACGTTGGTCACCAGGTTCGGCAGCGAGTCGATCTCGATGATCGCCACGATGCGCAGGTTCGCGTACGCCGGGCGGGCCAGAATCCCCGCCATCACGTCGATGTACTCGGACTTGTACCGGGCCAGCTCGGTCGGGCCCAGCTCGCCGTTGGAGGCCAGCGCGGCGCAGTCACGGCCGGGCAGGTTGTAGACGACGATCTGGATCACCATCGGCGTGGAGCCGTTGGCCGCGTCCTGGGTGACCGCCTGGTCGAGGTGGTCGGCCAGGCCCATGGTGCCCGTGGTCGGGCTGCCGTTGCCGGTCAGCGCGCTGATCCGGTCGAACCACACACCGGTGGGCTGGTTGGCGATCCGGCTGCCGCCCGGCTCGGCGAGAGCCTTGGCCCGCCACTGCGGGTTCACGTAGACGCCGGCGTTGGCGTACGGGTTGTCGGCCCGCGGGCCGCCGGTGCCGCCGTCGTTGTCGGCCTCGGTCGCGGTGACGGTCACCGAGGTCAGGCCGCTGGAGGCGACCGTGATCGGCCGGGTGCCGGCGGTGGTGTCGGAGTCCTCGGCCGAGGCCAGGGTCACCGTCTGGGCGGTGCTCCAGTTGCTCGTGGTGAACGTCAGGCTCGCACCCGACGACACGGTGATGCTGGTGTCACCGGAGCCGGCCGTGTTGGTCACCGTCACGTTGCCGGACGGCTGCGCGGCCAGGCGCACCGTGTATGTCGCCGTGCTGCCTTCCGGCACGCTGACGCTGGTCGACGAGACCACCAGCGACTGGGTCGTGGTGCCGTCGTTGTCGGCCTCGGTCGCGTTGACCGTCACCGACGTCAGCCCGGACGACGCCACCGTGAACGGCCGGGTGCCGTTCGTGGTGTCGGAGTCCTCGGCCGCGGCCAGCGTGACGTTCTGGTTGGTGCTCCAGTTGCTCGACGTGAACGTCAGGCTGGTGCCCGACGACACAGTGAGGTTGGAGTCACCGGAACCCGCGGTCGTGGTGACCGTGACGTTGCTGCTCGGCGCGGCCGACAGACGTACGGCGTAGGTGGCGGTGCCGCCCTCGGGCACGCTCAGCGACGTCGGCGACACGACCAGGCTCACCGTCGGCGTGGTGCCGCCGCAGGAGACCCCGTTGATCGCGAAGTTGCTCGGGTTGGTGTTCGTGCCGCTGTAGGTGCCGTTGAAGCCGATGCCGGTGGACGCACCCGTGGCCAGGTTGCCGTTGTAGGACAGGCTCGTCGCGGTGACGTTCTGCCCGGACTGGCTGTAGTTGGCCGACCAGCCCTGGATGCCGCCCTGATTGCCGGGCCAGGTCCAGGTCAGCGACCAACTGGTCAGCGGGTCGCCGGTGTTGGTGATGTTGATGTTCGCGCCGAAGCCGCTGCCGTTGTCCCATGCTTTCGTATAGGTCACCTGGCAGGACACGGCGGCCTGTGCGGGCGTGGCCACGGCGACCAGCCCAATGGCCGCCAGCGCGCTCGCGCCGAGCAGCGCCGTCAGGCGGCGTCCGGCGGATCTGATCGGAATCCTCACTTGGGTACTCCTTGAGCCAGGCCGGACCGGTCCGATGGTGGTGGGACCGGTGCGGGGCCTGCGCGGGCACGCGGCCACCGGGCGGGCGGCACGTTCCGGCGCAGGAAGGAATGGACAGCCCGGACGAGCTGTAACAGCGGTGCGCGGCGCCGCCCGGAGAACCGGGGCCCTCGGTGCCGTGTCGCGCGGTTCGGCTCCCTGCACGCGTGATGGCAGTTTCACACCGTCGCAACAGGACCGCAATGAGTGTCGATGGATCTGGCACAAAGTCGGGTCGTACAACTAAGACGTATGATGACCTGGCAAGATCCGCCCGGCGGCGTTCCGGGAACGAGTTGTCAGGGCAGGTCGGGGATCGGGGCGTGGGCCCGGATCAGGGCGTCGACGGCCTGCCGTACGCCCTCGTCGGTGGCGACCTCGCGCTGCACCCGCTCGGCCCGGTCCACGGTGAGACCGTCCGCGGCCAGGTGGTGGGTCAGCTCCTCGGGCGCCCAGAGCAGGTCGGGGTCCTGCGGGCCGCCGGTGCCGTGGGTGAGGTTGGTGCGATCGTGGCCGATCGCGAACAGCGTGCCGCCGGGTGCGACCGCGCGGGCCGCCAGCGCCCAGACCTGCGCCATCTGATCCGGCGGCAGCTGCAGATAGGCGATCAGGACCAGGTCGAAGCCCTCCGCCGGAGGCCGGTACGCCAGCACGTCGCCGACGACCCAGTCCACGTCGAGCCCGTCCTGCCGGGCCCGCTCGCGTCCTTTGTCGACCGCGACCTGCGCGTAGTCGATCGCGGTCACCCGCCAGCCCTTGCCCGCCAGCCACAGCGCGTTGCGGCCCTCGCCCGAGGCGAGATCGAGCGCCCGGCCCGGCGGCAGCGCATCGAGCGCGGCGGCCACGAAGCGGTTCGGCTCGGGGCTCCACACCAGGTCGGCGGCAGCGTAGCGGCGGTTCCAGTCCTCGGCGTCCATCGCCGCCAACCTACCGCCCCGGACGGCACGGCCGCCGCATGATCGCCGTTCTGCCCGCGCCCGCGCCCCCGCCCCGCGCACGGCGGCCCGCGCCGCGCGTCCTTGATCGTTCGACTTGCCAGGCAGGTGGGCGAATGGACGGTCAAGATACGCACAGGTGCCTGGCAAGTCGAACGATCTTGAGGCGGCGGGCGGTCAGTCGGAGGTGGTGGAGCCGCGGCCGTCGAGCAGGGGGGTGGCGGGGTCCCAGGTGGTGCCGGTGCGGGTGTCGTGGCGGCGGCGGGCCAGGCCGGACAGGGCCTCCAGGACCACCCGGTTGGCGAGCATCGCGGTGATCTCGGCGTGGTCGTACGGCGGGGACACCTCGACCACGTCCATGCCCGCCACGGGCAGCGTGCGGCAGATCCGGGACACGGCGTCGAGCAGCTGGCGGGCGGTGAGGCCGCCGGGTTCGGGGGTGCCCGTGCCGGGGGCGTGCGCCGGGTCGCACACGTCGATGTCGACGGACAGGAAGACCGCGTCGCAGCCGTCCAGGGCGATCGCGAACGCCTCGTCGAGCACCGCGTCCAGGCCCCGGGCGCCGATCTCGCTCATGTGGTACGAGCGCATGCCCTGGTCGGCCATCCAGTCCAGGGTCGGCGGCTCCGGCCAGTACCCCCGCAGTCCGAGCTGGAGGAAGCGGTCGCCGCGCACCGCGCCGGACTCGATCAGCCGGCGCATCGGCTGGCCGTGGCCGTAGAGCGAGCCGAACGTGATGTCGCCGGTGTCGGCGTGCGCGTCGAAATGGATCACCGAGACCCGCCCGTGGCCGCGCGTCCTCGCCACGCCGGTGACGTCGGGCCAGGTGATGGTGTGGTCGCCGCCGAGCACCAGCGGGATGACCCCGTGCCCGGTGAGGAAGGCGACCGCGTCCTCGATGCTCTGGCAGCTGCGGAGCACCTCGCCGCTGTAGAGCTCCAGGTCGCCCGCGTCGTACACGGTCAGGTCCGGGCCGAGCGGGTCGACGCGCAGCGCCAGGTGCGGGCGCGACCCGTCGTGCGGCAGGTAGTCGGTGCCCCGGATGGCGTTGGGCCCGAACCGGGTGCCGGGTCGGTGCGAGGTGCCGCCGTCGAACGGCGCGCCCAGGATCACCACGTCGGCCTCGGCGTACGTGGCCGGGTCGGCCCAGTCGCAGCGGGGCACCCCGAGGAACGTGAAGTCCGGGCCGTACTGCGCGCCGTAGCGGGTCACGCCTCCATTCTCGCCGGTGGCCCGGCCGACCGACCAATCCCTGCAAAACGGCCTCAAATTCTCCCGAGAGCCGTGATGCTGTGCTTCAGGACTGCGATGGACCGGTGTGGGACGCCGTCGGCATGAAGGAGCGGTGGGATGACAGCGACGGCGACAGGTTTCGACCCCGTCCCCTCCTGGACGCGTGTTCCCGAGGTCGCCGTCGTCGCCGCCGGTGACCTCGACGCGGGGGACGCGCCGAGGGGCGTGCTGGTGGCCACCTCGGGCGCGGTGCCGCAGGCGCTGGGTGTGGACCGGGACGCCCTGGCCGGGGCCGGGTTCACCGGCGGGATCGGACAGGCGCTGGCCCTGCCGCAGCCGGGCGGACCGGCCCTGGTCGCGGTCGGTGCGGGGGACCCGGCGAAGCTCGACGGCGACGGGCTGCGCGACGCGGCCGCCGCCTTCGCCCGCGCCGTGGGCACCGCCGGACGGCTGGTGCTGGCGCTGGACGCGATGACCGGCGTGGCACCGAAGACGGCCGGTCAGGCCGCGGTCGAGGGTGTGCTGCTCGCCCGGTATCGCTTCGAGGTGCTCAAGAAGGAACCCGCGCCGCCGGTCACGGCGCTCACCCTGGTGGCCGCGGCGGACGACGTCCAGGCGGTGCGGGACGGGGTGCGCCGCGGGCTCGCGTACGCCCGCGCCGCCGCGCTGGCCCGCGACCTGGCCAACTCGCCGCCGAGCCTGCTCACCGCGGACCGGTTGGGCGGCGTCGCCGTGCAACTCGGCGCGGACAGCGGGCTGTCCGTCGAGGTGTACGACCGGGACGCGCTCGTCGAGCTGGGCTGCGGCGGCCTGCTCGGGGTGAACGCCGGCAGCGTCGACGAACCACGCATGATCAAGCTGCGCTACCGCCCCGAGGGCGACCCCGACGTGCCCCGGTTGACGCTGGTCGGTAAGGGCATCATGTACGACTCCGGCGGCATCAGCCTCAAGCCGGCCGACGCGGTCCACGCGACCATGAAGAACGACATGTCCGGCGCGGCAGCCATCCTCGCCGCGATGGCGCTGCTGCGCGAGCTGGACTGCCCCGTCGCGGTCACCGGTTACCTGATGTGCACCGACAACATGCCCTCGGGCAGCGCGACCAAGCTCGGTGACGTGCTCACCATCCGCGGCGGCACCACCGTCGAGGTGGTCAACGCCGACGCCGAGGGCCGCCTGGTGATGGCCGACGCGCTGGTGCTGGCCACCGAGGAGCCGGTGGACGCGATCGTCGACATCGCCACGCTGACCGGGGCCTGCCTGCGGGCGCTCGGCGCGCAGATCGCCGGGGTGTTCGGCAACGACCAGGGCCTGGTGGACCAGGTGCGCGCCGCCGCGACGCGGGTCGGCGAGCCGGTCTGGCAGCTGCCGATGGCGCACCGCTACCGCGGCGAGCTGGACTCCGACGTCGCCGACCTCAAGAACATGGGCGGCCCGAACGCCGCGGCGATCCATGCCGCGCTGTTCCTGGAGGAGTTCGTGGCGGGCACCCCGTGGGCGCACCTCGACATCGCCGGCACCGCGCAGAACGACACCGCGCGCGGCTGGCTCCCGCAGGGCTGCACCGGGTTCGGCGCGCGCCTGCTGCTGGACCTCGCGCTGGCCTTCCGGCGCCCCGAATCGGACCCGCCGACCGCCGCGGGCCGGGCATGAGCGGGCGAACCATGGGAGAACAGGCGTGAGCGAGCGCAGCGAGCGAGCCATGGCAGCACTGGCTCATGCCGACGACGAGCGCAGCGAGGAGGAGGCATGACCGCAGCGACCGCGTCCGCCGGCAAGCGCCCGTTCACCCAGCGGATGCTGGACGGGGTCGAGAAGGTCGGCAACAAGGTGCCGCACCCGGTGATGATCTTCCTCATCCTGATCGGCGTGATCATCGTGCTGTCCGCGATCTTCGCGGCGATGGGCGTGCAGGTCACCTACGAGTCGGCCGCGCCCGCGCCGATCGTGGCGCAGGAGACCTATCCCGGCGGCACCCAGCAGCCCTCGCTGGACATCCCGCCGGAGGAGTTCTACCACCCCGAGGTGAAGACGCACACCGAGACCACCGCGATCAAGAGCCTGCTCACCGCGGACGGCATCCGGTTCATCTTCACCTCGGCGGTCACCAACTTCACCAACTTCGGCGTCGTCGGCGTCATCCTCGTCGCCATGATCGGCGTCGGCCTGGCGGAACGGGCCGGGCTCATCGGCGCGCTGATCCGCAAACTGGTCGCGGTCGCCCCGCCGTGGTCGCTGACCTTCATCATCGTGCTCGTCGGCATCCTGTCGTCGATCGCCTCCGACGCCGGTTACCTGGTGCTGATCCCGCTCGGCGCGGTCGCCTTCATGAGCGTCGGGCGGCATCCGCTGGCCGGGCTCGCCGCCGCGTTCGGCGCGGTCGGCGGCACTTTCATGGTGAACGTGCTCATCACGCCGACCGACGGCATCATCACCGAGATCACCAACGAGGCGGTCGCGCTGGCCGACCCGGCCCGGAAGATCAGCCTCACCGCGAACATGTTCTTCGCCATCGGCTCCACCATCTTCCTGGCGTTCCTGATCACCTTCATCACCGAGAAGGTCATCGAGCCGCGGCTGGGCAAGTACACCGGAGCCGTGTCGCACGAGGCCACCGACATCCCCGAAGCGGCGCCGGTCGAGGGTGACGCGCCCCCGGCCGCCCAGGCCCGCGGGCTGCGGTACGCGTTCTGGGGTCTGCTCGCCGTGCTGGCGGTGCTCCTGCTGCTGTCCGTGCCGCCCAAGCCGTGGGGCATCCTGCGCAACCCGGTCACCGGCAGCCTGGTCGAGGACTCGCCGCTGATGGACAGCCTGATCTTCATCATCATGCTGGTCTTCCTGGTCTGCGGCCTGTGCTACGGCGCGGGCGCGGGCACGCTCAAGGGCAGCGCGGCCGCGATGGACGCGATCACGAAGACGTTCGCCGGGCTCGGCGGCCTGATCTTCATGCTGCTGGTGATCGCCCAGTTCATCGCGTACTTCAACTACACCAACATGGCCACCGTCGCGGCGGTGAAGATGGCCGATGGGCTGGAGCGCGCCAACATCGGACCGCTGTGGCTGCTCATCGGGTTCATCCTGGTGGTGCTGGTGCTGGACATCATCATCCCGGGCGTGATCCCGAAGTGGGCCATCTTCGCGCCCATCTTCGTGCCGCTGTTCCTGCGCCTGGGCGTGGCGCCGCAGACCGTGCTGGCCGCCTACCGGGTCGCCGACTCGCCGATGAACGTGGTCACCCCGCTGATGGTGTACCTGCCGTTCATCGTGCTGCTGGCGCAGAAGTACAAGAAGGAGGCCGGGGTCGGCACGGTGATCTCGCTGATGATCCCGTACATGCTGATCATCGCGGTGGCCTGGACGCTGTTCTTCGTCGTCTGGTATCTGCTGGGCATCCCGCTCGGTCCGGGCGCGCCGGTCGAGCTGGGGTAGCCGGGCTGGTGACCGTCGTTTCAGGTCAGGAAGCGCGGTCCGACCGCGCTTCCTGACCTGAGACAGTGATCATGCACCTGCCCGCGCCGCCCACGCGTCGCGGAACAGGTCGGCGACCGGGCGGCCGAGCAGTGCCGTGCCCAGCGGCGGTGCGGTGTCGGGGCGCAGCCCCAGCAGCGGGGCCTTCGACGCTTCGAGCGGCAGCGCGGGGGCCTTGAGGTTCAGCCACCCGCCCGGCAGGAACACCGCGCGGCCCGCCCGCTCGCGCCGCGCCTCGACGACGAGCCCCGCCGCGACCAGAGCCGCCCGCAGCGGCTTCAGCCGCGCCGTGGTGACGCCCAGCCAGCGGGCCGCGTTGGCGTCGGTCGGGTCGGGCAGTGCCAGCAGCTGGAGGTAGTACGCGGCAGCCTCCGCCGCCAACCCGTGTGCCGCCGCCACGGCCGCCACCAGGTCCGGCACGCTCACCCTCGGATCCTGCAGGTACGCCACCGGGGAGGGTTCCTTCCCTCCGCCGGCGCGCGCTCCGTCACCGCATTCCGCGGATCGCGCGCCGCCGCCTTCCGTGGGCCCCGTGCCGTCACCGCCCACCGCGGGCCGCGTCGTGTCGGCGCTGATGGCCGCAGCCAGGGCGGGGTCGCGCAGCAGGCGCAGTGCCGCGGCGACGTCGGGCTGGCCCAGGGCCAGCGCCGGGGCGTCCGGCGTGGCGATCGCGGAGGGCAGCAGGTGGTACGCCCCGCGCGTGCCGTGGTCGTGGCTGCGCCACAGCCCCGGCAGGTCGTCGGGCACCAGCGCGCGTGAGTGCACCGCCGTGCCGACGGCCAGCCTCGGGTTGGCCAGCCGCTGCCGCACCAGGCCCAGCGCGTGGGCAAGCCGACCGCGGTGCGGGTCGCCCGCCGGCAGCCGGTACGCGAGCCAGGCCAGCGCCGCCGCGACCGCGGTCAGCCGCTTCTCGTCGAACGAGTCACCCCGCTCGGCCTTCGTGGCCAGGTGCCACTCGTACGCCTCACTCGCCCCGTCGGTGTGCAGCCAGCCATCAGGTTCCGGGTCGATGACCGCGCGCAGCACGTCGGCCCCGTTCCCGCCCGGGATCACCCGGTCGGCCTCGATCAGCAGCTCCTCCGTGATCGGCGTACGCCGCCCGAACCGCGCGACCCACGCCGCCGCGACCGCGTCCACGTCAGGCCCGTGCTCCCACAGCCGCGCCGGGTCGGCGGGCACGGCCGCGTCCAGCAGCGCGATGCGGTGCTCGTGCGCGACCTTCCGCCACCGGTCGACGGCCAGCCGCGCGTTCGCCGCGGACAAACCCAGCGCCTCCCGTTGCGCCGGGGCGAGCGCGGGCTCGTCGTCGCTGATCGGCAACCCTGCCAGCAGCAGCGCGGCCTCGGCCCGGGTCAGACCGGTCAGCTCGGCCAGCCGGACGGCCGGCTCGGGCCGCCACGGCGCGCCACCCGAGCCGGTGCCGTCGAGCAGGTCGCCGGCGGCCCGCAGTCGTGCCGCATCGCCCCAGCCCGCCCGGTGGATCGCGGCGCGGACCTCCAGCCCGTGGATCGGGGCGAAGGCCGCCTCCGGGCACCGGTCGACGGCGTACCGGATCGACATCTGCACCCGGCCGTCCACGGTGAGGCGGTGGCGGTTGCCGGACAGGAACACGATCCGGCGCTCACCCGCATGGACCTCGTCGGCGTAGCGGTAGTCGTCAGTGACCGCCAGTTCGACGAAGCGAAGGCGCGGGTCGGGCGCGGCGAAGGGCGAGTCCGCGAACGCCCGCAGCAGCCGGGCGAGCGCGGCCCGGCGACCCGGTGTCGTCGTCGGGGACGCGGCGACCGTCAGCACCGCGCCCAGCCCTGGCAGCAGCTTCGGCCACGGCGACTCGGCGTTCGGCATGGCGACCGACGCGGCGGCGGCCCCGGCGGCGGCCTCCTCCGTCGTGCCGGTGCTCTTGCCGGGAGCCTCGGACAATGCCCGGGTCAGTGCGGCGAGCTGGCCGAGGACCGCGGTCCTCGCCTCCTGAGCGCCGTAGTAGTAGCGGCTCTTCCAGTCGACGAGTGCGCCGAGCGCGTCCGCCAGCGCGCGGTCGGTCGTGTCGGGCGCGGAGGCTGGTGTGCGGGTGATCGAGCCGGGCCCGGCCGAGTCGGCCTCGGGCGTCGACAGCGAGGCTTCCGGCCCGCGAGTGTCTGCTGTGGCAGCCGACGAAGGGCCGACTGCGGGTAGGCGCTCGGCCGGTTCCTGCGGCGCGGCGGATGGCCCGTCGACAGGTTCGCTACCGGCGGTCATGCCCGGCGTTCCCAGCGGGGCGTGCTGGTCGAGCAGGCGGGACAGGGTGGCGAGGTGGTCGCGGAGCCGGACGGTGGTGCGGATCGTGTCGCGGACGGCCCGGCGCAGCACCTCGTCGTGGAGTTCGGGCAGGTGCCGGCGGATCGCGACGCGGATCAGCTCGTCCAGGCGCGCGTTGACCCCGCCCGACACGTCCGCCAGCAGCGCAGCGGCCAGTTCCGGGGTGACCGCCCGCAGCGCCGCGGAGCCGCGCTCATCCCGCGGCCGCAGCCCGTGCCAGTACGTGAACGGCGGCCGGGTGTGCGAGGCGGCGCACTGCTGGACCGGGTGGGCGCCGTCGGCGTCCCAGACCGTGACGGTCAGGTCGGCGGCGCGCGGGTAGCTGATCACGCGGGCGGTGACCGGACGGGGGCGTTCGTCACCGGGCAGCCGCAGCGCGCCGACGAGGTATTGGTCCCCCGAGTGCACGGTGGGCCGCCAGCGCACGGTGCGCCCGTCGGTCGCCTGTCCCAGCTGCGTGCCGTCGTCGAGCTGGAACAGCCGCCAGCCCAGCAGCCCGTCCGCGCAGCCGAGCGGCGATCCGGCGAACGCCTCCGGCGCGGGCCGCACCCAGGACCACCGCGTCACCAGACGGCCGTCCAACGGTGCGTCCCGCTCGAAGAACGCGGGCAGGCCGACCCGGCCGCCGACACCGGTCGCCGGGTCGTACTCGCGCCACCGCCACGTGTGCACCTGGCCGGGCACCCGCGGTTCGCGCTCGTTGCGCCAGTACGTGGAGCCGTCGCTGCTCACCTGGTAGACGTGCGGTTCGTGGCCGCCGGACCAGGGCCGCCCGCCGGTGGTGACGCCGCCGGGGAACGGCAGCTGCGGCATGGGCGCGCCCGACCAGTCGCGCTCGCCGAGACGGGCCGGGAACACGTCGTGCGGGTTGTCGGCCCAGTAGCCCCAGCGCTCGCCGTTCTCGCGGGCCCCGGTCACCAGCAGGCGCCCGTCGAGGTCGCGGCCGTCGATCGCGCGGTGGTGCCAGGCCGAGTCGGCCGGGACCTGCACGTCGTGCTCGTCGGATCGGCCGTCGGGGCGCACCCGGACCAGCCGGGTCTGGTCGGTGAGGACCAGCGCGGGCCAGCTGTCGGTGGGCTCGACCCGTTTCAGTGGGGTCGCCGCCGTCTCGTACGCCGGCCAGCCCAGCTCGCTGACCAGGCCCGCACGCAGGGTGCGCGCCAATACCCCGGCCATGTCCAGGGTGGCCAGCCGGCGCAGGTCGCCCGGCGCGACCGTCACGCCCTGCGCGTTCCACAACGGAGCTAGGGACCTGGTCACCGCCTCCAGCCCGGCCAGTGTGGTGCCCTGCGCCTGCGCCGCGAAGACGGCGAGGCCGTCACGCAGCGCGGTGGCCAACCCGGCAATCTCCAGCACCAGCGGGAGGCGGCGCAGCCGGCCCTGGCCGAACGGCTCGGAGTCCAGGCCTAGACCCAGCAGGTCCCACGCGCCGCGGGTGAGCGCGGGCAGCAGTGCGGGGTCGGCCGCCACCGCGGCGAGATCCCGGCGTCCGTCGCCAACCGTCTCGGCCCAGCGCCGCACCGGCAGCGTGTCGGTGTCGACCTCGACCGGGATTCCCTGCGCCCGGCAGGCGTCGAGCAGGTCCAGGTCGATGCGGAACGACTGCAGAGGCGGGGTGAGACGCAGAGGATGACCCGCCGCGCGCAGCCGCGGCGCGAGCCGTTCGATCAGTGCCGCCAGTCGCGGGCTGCGGGTGAGCGGGTGCTGGTAGCCGCTGTCGCGGTGCTGGACGAACCGCTCGAGCCAGGACGCGGCGTCCGGCCCGTCCGCGGCGGCCAGCAGCGCGACGGCCCCGGTGGACTCCAGCAGCTCCAGCCACTGCTCGCACAACTGCGCGTCCTCGCGGGCGGGGAGCAGCGCCAGCAGCCGGGCGGGCACGTCCGGGTCGCGCCGGGCCAGCCGCTGCAGCACCGGGCGGTACGCCTTCCAGAAGCCCGCGTGCGCCTGCGCCACGGCAGGCAGCGGAAGCAGGTCGCCGAGCAGCGCCTCGTCCTCGGCGGCGGCGTCGAGCCCGGCCGCCTTCGCCAGCGCGCGCAGCTCCCCGGCGAAGCCCGCGCCCGGCGGCAGCCCGCCCGCGACCCGCCGCACCGCGATCTCACGCACCAGCCGGTACGCCTCCCCGCCGGGCCGACGTCGGCGCAGGTCCCGGGCGTACTCGGTGAGCGCCTTGACGGTCAGCGCACCCGCGAGCGCGAACTCCAGGTGCACGTCGCGCAGCCGGTCCTCGTCGACGGCCGGCCCGTGCTCCCGCTCCGCGCGGCGGGCCAGGCCGAAGCAGGTCGCCGCCTGGCGGAGGTTCTCCGCGGCGAGGTACGCCCGCCCGGCCTGCTCCCAGAAGGTCGGCAGGAAGTGCGGTGCGGTCGCGGCGAGGCGGCGGGCGATGGTGTCATATCCGTCGCGGGCGTTGCCCGGTTTGGACTTCGCGAGCCGGGCCAACCGTTCCAGGTCCTTCACCAGGGCCAGCGCCTCGCCGCCGCGCGCCGGGTCGTTGACCAGCACCCAATCGGGGAAGCCGAGCGCCCGCACCCGCGCGTGCCCCACCGGCACGGCCCCGGCCTGGGTGAAGCCGAGGTACTCCATGCTCTGGTCCTCGGCCGGGCCGAGCGGTTCGCCGGCCAGGCGCACCACGGTCCGGCCGGGCAGCGCCGGGTGCGTGTAGGAGCGCCCCGTCAGCACGGCGACGCCGGGGACGCGCGGACCGGAGCCGGGCAGCACCGCACCGGCGTCGAGCAGTTGCTCGGTCATGACCCCTCCTCGGTGACGGTGCGGCCGGCGTGCAGCGCGGCGGCCAGCCGGACACCCTCGGACCAGGCGATACGCGGCACGTCAGCGGTGGGCATGGCGCGGCCCTGCGCGTCGGCGAACTGCAGCGCGCCGGTCCAGGCGGGCTCGCCCGGGTAGCTCTCGCCCGCCCACACCGTGGCGTCGATCGTGTGGCCGTCCTCCCGGATCCGGCAGCGGACCGTGCCGGCGCGCACCAGGTAGCCGAGCGCGATCGCCCGCGAGGTCAGGAGCCGCTGCTGCGCGTAGTGCGCGCCCTCGTACCGGGCGATGGCCGCGGCCTGCCCGGCGGCGTCGGCGGGCTTGTCGTGCACGTCCCGGAACAGCTGCGAGGACCCCATGTTCAGCTCGACGGCGAACTCGCGCAGTTCGTCGAGGTCGGCCAGCAGCACCGGGTGCGGGATGGTGAACCGCTCGGCGGACAGCCATGCCGACTCGCCGTCGAGGTCGACCACGCCGATGCCCCGGGCCGGGTCCACGTCGCGCAGGAAACCGGCGCGGTCCAGGTCGGGCCCGTCCTGGCCGTACGGCGTGACGATGAGGTCGCGCAGTTCGGCGCGCCAGGCGTCGTCGGCCCAGACGGTGGCCAGCAGTCGCGCGGTGACCGGCAGGCTGTGCACCATCCAGCGCTCGACGTCGGCGCGGACCTGTGCCTCGTGCCGGGCCAGCCAGTCGCGCAGCTGCCGCAGTCCGGCCACGGCCGGATCGTCCTTCAGCACGGGCGGCATGCTCTTGAGGCGTGCCCCCTGCGCGTTGCGCGCCACGATCCGTCCGCTGCTCAGCGCCACCTCGTAGCCCGAGCCGGCGGGCAGCCAGCCCGTCGCCGTATCCCCGTTCACGAGCGGGGATTGTGCCACCGCCGACTGACAAGTTGCTTACGCAGAAATTCCTGAAGACAGGGATGGCGTCGAGCGGGAAAACGAGGTACCTTCGCTTGCAAGCCCGCTTCGACGGTTTCCCCCGTGATCGCCGAAGCGGGCTTCTTACTGCCCTGATCAGGGCAGCAGCACGCCCGGGTTGAGCACGCCCGCAGGGTCCACAGCGGACTTCGCGGCCCGCAGCGCCAGCGCGAACGGCTCCGGCCGCTGCCCCGTGTACCAGGGCAGGTGGTCGCGGCCGACGGCGTGGTGATGGGTGATCGTGCCGCCGTTCGCCGCGATGGCGTCACCGGCCGCCCGCTTGAGCGCGTCCCAGATCGCCACCTCGCCGCCGCGCCGGCCGGCCGCGTACACGGTGAAATAGGGTGCCGGGCCGTCCGGGTACACGTGCGTGAACCGGCAGGTGACCAGCGCCGGGCTGCCCGTCTCGGACTCGCCCGCCGACGCGACCGCCTCGATCACCGCGGCGTGCAGCGGCTCGAACGTCTCCCACGTGCACGCCGTCTCGAACGTCTCCACCACCACCCCGAGCCGGGCCAGCCCGTCCCGCAGGTACGGCGCGCCGACGAAGGTGTCCCGCCAGCGCCCGGTGCTGTCCTGCGCCGCGTCCTCGACGACGCCGCCGTGTTCGCGGCACAGCTCGACGGCCCGCGCGAGCAGCGCGTCGACCGGGTGGTCGGCGGACTCGAAGCCCAGCAGCAGCCGGCTCGACCCGTCCGCGGCCGCCGCGCCGAGCATCGCTTCGAGCGGGTCGAGCAGGCGGCAGTTCGCCGGGCGCAGGCCCGACTGGGCGACCGCCCGCACGGCGCGCAGGGCGTCGGCGTACTCGATGAATCGCAGCGCGGACCCGGCGCGGAACGTCGGGCGCTGCTGGACGCGGGCCCAGCCCTCGGTGATGACGCCGAGGATGCCCTCGGAGCCCAGCCAGAAGCGGTCCGGCGACGGGCCCGCGCCGGAGGCGGGCACGCGCAGCGACTGGGCGATCCCGGCCGGGGTCACCACCCGCATCGCCTCGACCAGGTCGTCGATGTGGGTGTAGCCGGTGGCGTAGTGGCCGCCCGCGCGGGTGGCCAGCCAGCCGCCGAAGGTGGAGAACTCGAAACTCTGCGGGAAGTGCCGCAGGGTGAGGCCGTACGGGCGCAGCGCGTCCTCCAGGTCGGGGCCGAACGTGCCGCCGCGGATCAGCGCGGCCCGGCTGACCTCGTCGACCTGGACCACCCCGGACAGGCCGGCCAGGTCCAGCGACAGCCACGGGCCGCCACCGCGGTACTCGACGCCGCCGACGACGCTGGTGCCGCCGCCGAACGGCACGACCGGGGTGCCCGCGTCCGCGGCCCAGTCGAGCACCGCGATCAGGTCCTGCTCGTCACGCGGGTAGGCGACCAGGTCCGGCGGGTTGTCCAGCACGCCGTGCAGCAGCCGGACCACGTCGCGGTACGCGCGGCCGTACGCGTGCGCGGCCCGGGTCCGCGCGTCGTCGCGGCACAGCGTGGCGACGCGCGCGGGTGGCCGCAGCCGCGACGGCGGCAACTCCGGCACCGCGGGGACCGGCATCAGCTCCCCGTCCAGCGGCAGGAACGGGCCCACCCGCCGCGCCAGCTTCGCGCATCCCTCGGCGTCCACCGCCTGATCAGCCCAGCCCCAGCCCCACCACGACCGCTCCCGGCCGGTTCCGTCGCCCATACCGTTCTCCACTCGTGTCGTCGCTGCTCACAGCGCTGTGATGATGGGAAGGGCACCTTCTACAACGCGGAGCGTTGTGCAGAGCCGCTGCTCGTCTCGCTGACGCGAGCCGACGATGCCCTTCCTTCGTTCAGGACGTGTTCGGCGGTCGGGAGGGCGGCGGCGCGGTGGTGGGGGACCAGGCCCAGGCGGGTACGCCGGTCGAGTAGATCGTCGACGGTGAGCGCGCCCTCGTGGCGCACCGCCCACTGGAGTTCGGCCCCGGTCACGGGGCTGCCGGGGGTGATCGGGCTGTGCAGCTCCGGCGGGGCTTCGGCCAGCACCGCGGGGGCCTCGGTGCCGTAGCGGGCGATGAGGCGGGCGGGGGCGGGGACGCGGGTCAGCAGGTCGCGGGGGGCCGCGCCGGGTAGGGGCAGGTCGCGGGTTCGGCAGGGGCCGGCGTGCACGCCGCGGCGGGCGGCCAGGACGTCGACGGTGTCCTCGGCCATGCGCCGGTAGGTGGTGAGTTTGCCGCCTACGACGGTCAGCACGCCGTCGCGGCCCCGCACGACGGCGTGGCGGCGGGAGATGTCGGCGGTGCGGCCGCCGGCGGCCATCAGGGGGCGCAGGCCGGCGAACGCGCCGAGCACGTCGCTGCGGCGCACCGGGGTCTCCAGGGCCGAGTTGAGCACGTCGAGCAGGAAGTCCACATCCGACTCGGGGACCTCGGGCACGTCGGGGACGGGGCCGTCGACCGGCTCGTCGGTCAGGCCGACGTAGACCAGACCGTCGGCCTGCGGCAGCACGATGACGAAACGGGACAGCTCGCCGGGCACCGGGATGGTCAGTCCCGCCCACAGGCCGCCGAACAGCGACGACGGCAGCACCACGTGGGTGCCGCGGGAAGGCCGCAGGGTGATGTCGGGGGCGAGCTGCCCGGCCCATACGCCGGTCGCGTTGACGACCGCGCGGGCCCGGACGGTGTGCCGGTCGCCGGTGAGCGTGTCGGTCACGGCGGCCGCGTCGCCGGTCAGCTCGGTGGCGCGGCAGCGGGTCAGCATCTTCGCGCCCGCCCCGGCCGCGGCGCGGGCCAGGCCGGTGACCAGGCGCGCGTCGTCGCACAGCTGCCCGTCCCAGGACAACCGCGCGCCGCGCAGTCCACCGGAGCGCAGCGCGGGCACCATGCCGCGGGCCTCGGCCGCGGACAGCGAACGCACCCCGGGCAGGATCGCGCGCCGGGTGCCCGCCACGGCGCGCAGCAGGTCACCGGCGCGCAGCCCGGCCCCGGCCAGGCTGACGGTCAGCGGCGCGGTGTACGCCGTCGCGGGCAGCACCATCGCCAGCGCCCGGGTCAGGTGCGGGGCGGTGCGGGCCATCAGCACGCCGCGCTCCACGGCGCTCTCGTACGCCACCCCGAACTCGCCCTTGGCCAGGTAGCGCAGCCCGCCGTGGACCAGTTTGGAGCTCCACCGCGACGTGCCGAAAGCCAGGTCGTGGGCGTCGATCGCGGCGACCGACAACCCGCGCGAGGCGGCGTCCAGCGCGACCCCTGCCCCGGTCACGCCGAGGCCGACCACCAGCACGTCCACCACTTCACCGGCAGCCAGCTCAGCCAGTTCGCGCTCCCGGCGTGACGCGTTGAGAGAGGTGCGGGCAGCGTCCGACACGGTCGCCTCCTTGCGCCGAAGTGACACTGGATGTAACTCTGTCACACATGGATGCGATGCGGGAAGAGCGGCGTGCGACCTGGGCGCGCTGGGGCACACCGGAGCAGGCGAAGCCGCTGCCCGAGGCCGTGGCGGGGCTGCTCAAGCAGGTCTTCGACGTGACGCCGCCCGGACCGGTGACCGTTTTGGACGCCGTCAGCGCCCCGGCTCCGGCCCTGGCCGAGATGGCCCTCGCCGCGCTGGTCGCGGTGGTCGGCGCGGAGCACGTCGGCACCGAAGCGGCCGAGCGGGCGCTGCACGCGTCGGGCAAGTCCACTCCCGACCTGTTCCACCAGCGCACGGGCGAGCTGCCCGCGCTGCCTGCCGCCGTGGTCGCCCCCGCCGACCACGAGCAGGTGCTGGCCGTGCTGGCCGTCTGCGCCGAGCACCGGCTCGCGGTGGTGCCGTTCGGCGGCGGCACCTCGGTCGTCGGCGGGCTCGCCCCCGAGGCGGACGGATACCTCACGCTCGACCTGCGCCGCCTCGACCGGCTGGTCGCGGTCGACCCGGTGTCGCGCACGGCCGTGCTGCAGGCCGGGCTGCCCGCGCCGCGCGCCGACGAGCTGCTGGCCGAGCACGGCTTCACCCTCGGCCACGTCCCGCAGTCGTACGAGTACGCCACCATCGGCGGCTTCGCCGCGACCCGCTCCTCCGGCCAGGCCTCGGCGGGCTACGGCCGCTTCGACGACATGGTGGTCGGCCTGACCGTGGCCACCCCGCGCGGCACGATCAGCACCGGTCGCGCCCCCGCCTCGTCGGCCGGGCCCGACCTGCGCCGGCTGTTCCTCGGCTCGGAGGGCGCGTTCGGCGTGATCATCGACGTGACCGTGCGGGTCCGTCCGCTCGCCGCGCAGCGGCACTACGAGGGCTGGCGCTTCGAGTCGTTCACCGACGGCGCAGCGGCCGCGCGACGGCTCGCCCAGGACGGTCCGCGGCCGACCGTGCTGCGGCTGTCCGACGAGGTGGAGACCATGCTCGGGGCGGCCGGGCGGGGCCGCGGCGACGGCGGCTGCCTGCTCGTGGTCGGCCACGAGGGCGCGTCCGTCGAGCACGCCGTGGCGCAGACCGCGGCGGTGCTGCGCGAGTGCGGTGGGCAGGAGCTGGGCCCGGAGCCGGGGGAGCAGTGGGCCGCGCACCGGTTCGACGCGCCGTACCTGCGCGACGCGCTGCTCGACGCGGGCGCGTTCGCCGAGACGCTGGAGACCGCGGCGTTCTGGTCCGCGCTGCCCGGCCTGTACGACGCCGTGCGCGAGGCGCTGTTCGCGGCGCTGCCCGTGCCGTCGATGGTGCTGTGCCACGTCTCGCACGTCTACGAGACCGGAGCCTCCCTGTATTTCACCGTCGTCACCGCGTACGGCGACGAGCCGGTGGCGCGGTGGCAGCGGGCCAAGGCGGCGGCCAACGACGCGATCATCGCGGCCGGCGGGACCATCAGCCACCACCACGGCGTCGGCACCGAGCACCGCGACTGGTTCGCCCAGGAGATCGGCCCGCTCGGGGTCGACGTGCTGCGGGCCGTCAAGCGCGAACTCGACCCGGCAGGTGTGCTCAACCCTGGCATCCTGGTGCCCTGATGAGGTCGTTCACGGCGGTGGTGGGTCCGGCCGCGCGCCGGGGACTGGCCCGGCTGATGCCGGTCGCGCAGCTGCTGCGGGCGGGCGGGGCGCGGGTGCGCGTCGAGTACACCGGCGGGGTCGGGCAGGCCCGCGAGATCGCCCGGCGCTGTGCCGCCGACGGCGAGGTGGTGCTGGCCGCCGGGGGCGACGGCACACTGCGCTGCCTCGGTGCGGCGCTGGCGGGCACCGGCGGCGTGCTGGGCGTCGTGCCCGCCGGGCGCGGCAACGACCTGGCCCGGCAGCTCGGCCTGCCACACCGCGCCGAGGACGTCGCCGAGCTGCTGCTGCACGGGCGGCCGCGCCGTGTCGACGCGCTCGACGCGGGCGGCGAGACCGTGCTGGGCAGCGTGTACGCCGGGGTGGACGCGGCGGCCAACGAGCGCGCCAATCGCGCCCGGTTCACCCCGGCCGGGCTGGTCTACCCGCTGGCCGGGGCACGGGCGCTGCTCGGCTGGCGGCCCACCGTCTACCGGCTCGACGTCGACGGTCAGCAGCTGTCGGCGCGGGCGTACTCGGTGGTGGTCGCGAACTCCGGCTACTACGGCGGCGGCCTGCACGTCGCGCCCGGTGCCGTCGTGGACGACGGGCTGCTCGACGTGATCGTGCTGGGCGGCGTGTCCAAACTGCTGTTCCCGCTGGTCCTGCGCGAGATGCGGAGCGGGGTGCACGTGCGCCGCCCCGAGGTCACCGTGCTGCGCGGCGCGACGGTCACCGTGGCCGCCGACCGTCCCGTGCCCGCCTACGCCGACGGCGACCCGCTCACCACGCTCGGCGAGCTGCGCGTACGGGTGCTCCCCGGCGCCCTGTCAGTGCTCGCTCCGCCGGCGGGGGACAGGTAGCGGTCGAGCAGGAGGGTCAGCTCGGCGTCGAGGTCGGACGGGGTGTGGCCGTCGGTGACGGTGGCCACGGACAGCACGAAGGACTGCGCGGTCAGCAGCACGGCGCGGGCCAGCCGGGCCGGGTCCCCGGCCCGCACCGAGCCCTCGGCCTGTCCCGCCGCGATCATCTCGATCAGGAAGCCGAGCATCTCCTCCTGCCCCGCTCCACGCCGGTCCAGCATGTACGGCAGCAGGATCTCGGGGTCCACTTCCAGGATCTTGCGCAGCAGCGGGTGCACGCGCAGCGTCGCGGCGGCCGTCACCGACTGCGTCACCAGGCGGGCCCGCAGCGGGCCGTCGGCCGCGGCGGCCTGCCGCGCCGCGTCCACGATCACGCGGTGCCACTCGCGGCTCATCAGGTCGGCGACCAGGCTCTGCACGTCGGGCCAGCGGCGGTACACCGACATCCGGGACACCCCGGCCCGGCGCGCCACGTCGGTCACCGTCGTGCGGCGCACGCCGTACGCGAGCACGCAGTCACGGGCGGCGTCCAGCACGAGGTCCTCCACGCGCCGCCCGCTCGGCTCCTCCTCAGCGTCCACCGGCCCATGTGTACCACGCCCGGCTACCGCCCGGCGCTCGGCGGTGTCACAGTGGTACCCGGCCCGCCGTACCCCCTCAGCCTGGGAGCCCCGCATGACCACCGAGCCGCAGCAGCCGGTCGACGACGACACCTCCGAACCGGACCCGCGGCCCGCGCCGCGCGCCCGCACCTGGTCCCGGCCGTCCGGGGGGACGCTGGCCGCGGTCCTGATCGCGTTCCTGCTCGGCGGCCTGGTCTGCGGCGGCCTGGGCCTCGCGGTCGGCCTGATGGCCGGGCACCACCACGGCCACCACGGCCACGACTTCGACCGCGCCGACCGGGGCGACCGCGGTCCGTGGGGCGGCAAGCGCGACCGCGACGAGCGGGTGCGCCCCGAGCGGCTGCGGGACGGAGAGCTGATGCGGCAGTTGTTGCGGGAGCGGCTGCGCCAGCGAGGGCTCGACGGGCAGCCGATGCCCTGGCCGCTGCCGCCGAAGACGCTGCCGGACGCACCGGTGCCCGCGCCGACCGCCTCGGCCGCGCCCACCGCGACCCCCTGATCCGTACAGCGGGCGGCTTCCGAAAGGCGAGCCGCCCGTCCCCATGCTGAGCTGCGTCGATAGCAGCGGGCGCCGATCGGGTGCACTCCTGCGGTCGGCGTACGGTGATCGTCGGCGATATCCTGTGTCCCGCCACGAGTCGGCGCACGGCAGGATGGGGATCCACATGGTCAGCACCGCACCCGAACAGGCCGCCCCCGCGGTGGCCTCCGATCCGGACCGGCCGGTGACGTCCTACCGCACGGACCTGGTGACCGTGCTGCTGGGCACCTGGTTCACCATCGGCCTGATGGTCGACGCCTGGGCGCACAACAACGTGCCCGAACTGGAGACGTTCTTCACGCCCTGGCACGCGGTCTTCTACTGGGGCTTCATCGTGACCGCGGGCTGGATCCTGTGGACCTGCCGGGCCGCGTTCCGCGGCGGGCGGCTGCCCGACCTGCGCGCCATGCCGGCCGGCTACCCGCCGGCCGTGTTCGCGATCGGCGGGTTCGCCCTGGCCGGCCTCGGCGACATGCTCTGGCACGTGGTCTTCGGCGTCGAGCAGACCATCGACATCCTGTTCAGCCCCACCCACCTGGGCCTGGTCAGCGCGATGATGATCATCGTGACGACGCCGCTGCGCACGGCGTGGGCGCGCCGCGCCGACCCGGCCCGCGGGCTGCTGGGGCTGCTGCCGGCGGTGCTGTCCATCGCCCTGGGGGCCACGCTGGTGCTGCTGTTCCTGCAGTACGCGAACGCGCTGGTGTACTCGCCGGGCCGGATCATGCTTTCGTTGATCAACGACGACGAGCGGCTCAGCTCCGACATGGCCACCTCGATCCTGGTCACCAACCTGGTGCTGATCCTGCCGATCCTGGCCCTGGCCCGGCGGTGGGCGCTGCCGCCCGGCAGCGTCACTGTCGTCTACGCGGTCATCGGCGCGCTCTGCGCCGCCATCACCGGATTCGGCAACCTCGAACTCATCGGTGGCCTGCTGGTCGCCGGGGTGCTCACCGACCTGGCCGTGCTGTGGCTGCGGCCCGCTCCGGGCGACCGCGGCCGGCTGTGGGCCGTCGCCGCGCTGGCCGGCTTCTTCACCTGGGCGATCTACCTGGCGATCGGGTTCCTGTTCGCGTCGCCCGCCGGGCCGTCGGCGGAGCTCGCGGCGGCGGCGCTGCCCGAGCTCTACACCGGCATCCCAGTGGTGCAGGCGCTGGCGGGCCTGCTGGTGGCGGTCGTGCTGACCGCGACGGCCCGGCCAGGCGCCGTAACCGCGGAGTAGCCGCCGCCGGACAGCGAAAGGGCGCCCCCCGAGGGGCGCCCTTTCGCATCTCAGCCTGTCACCAATAATGCCGTCGTCCGCCAACCGGGCGGCCGACCGCTCCCAGGATCCACAGGATCGCGCCGACGATCAGCAGGATCAAGCCGATCGTCCACAGGATGCTGATGTGGAGGAAATATCCCAGCAGCAACAGAATCAGGCCCAGAACAAGCACTTCGGTCTCCCCACTCGAGGAACGCTCCCCATCGTCGTTGAGGTACCCGGTGCTCAGGCGGGCTAAACCGGACGATCAATTCGCGGCGGTGCCCACCGGCTCCTGGGCCAGCCGCCGGGCGACCCGGCCGTGCATGGCCACGGCCCGCAGCCGCAACATCGCCACCTGGGTGACGACCTCGGCCATCGGGCCGGGACGGTGCGCCCAGAAGGTGCTCAGCAGGGGCTGGGTCAGGTCGGCCAGCGCGCTGGGGTCGTGGTCCGGCGGCAGCGCGTGCACGGACTCCCGGGTGTCGGCGATGGCGCGGTCGAGGCCCGCCTGCCAGGCCGGTCCGACCCGGCCGGTGCCCGGGTACGCCGGATCGTTGCGCCAGGCCTGCCAGCGGTCGAGCAGAGTGATCAGCTCGGCGCGGAGGTCCGCCCGTTCCTCGTCGCTAGCCGTGATGAGCTGTTCACTGACGGTCATGAAGCAGATCATAGGGCCGCGATATGCCCGCGGCGGGCACAACACGAGATGTCGCCGAGATGATCAGGATACACCCGGCACCGTCTCCGCAGGCGTTTGTGCAGGTCGCTACGCGGGTATGGAGTCCGGCATGACCGATCACAGCCCCGAGGAGTACGAGCCGATCGAGCCGGCGGGCGGCACCGACCTGGAGCACACCAGGGACGAGGCGCACCGCGACGAGCAGCGCCGGCACGAGGACACCGAGCGGCTGACCGAGGAGAACCGCGATCCCCGCAACCCGCCTGAGCCGTTCTCCGGCTCCGAACACTGACCCGGCGACAAAAGCGCCGCCCCCGCGATCGGATCGCGGGGGCGGCGCTGTCATGGGCGGCGACGACTACCGGCGGATGGCATCCTTGGCCGCGTCCTTGGCGTCGCTCATGGCGTCGGAGGCCTTCTCGCCGGCCTTCTTCACCTTCGCCGAGGCCTGGTCCATCTTGCCCTCGGCCTCGAGGCGCTCGTTGTCGGTCATCTTGCCGGTGGCCTCTTTGGCCTTGCCCGTCACGTTCTCGGCCTCATTGCTGATCTTGTCCTTGATACCCATGTCGAAACTCCTCCGAGATAGCGGATATCTCTACCGTCGGGGTACCCAGCGCAGCCGGTCTGAAACCTCCCGGGATGTGCGAACGAGACAAAACTCGCTAATGACCAGTTAGTGGCTGGTATGGTCCTTCGCCAGGAGACCCCGGCACGGAGAGACAGATGACCCCGCTCGAAAGCCCCCGCGGCCTGCCCGACATCACCCCGATCCAGCCCCGCCGCCGACGGCTGCCGGTGTGGGCGGTGCTGATGCTCGGCGTGATGGTGCTCGTGCTGGCGCTCGGCTTCGGCGGCGCCATGGTCACCCAGTCCTACCTGCACAGCCTGACCAGCGCGGTGGAGACCGGCTCGGTGCTGGAGGGAGAGGCCCGCAAGGAGCCGGAGGTCGAGGGGCGCACGCTGCGCGGCGCGATCGACATCCTGCTGCTGGGGCTGGACACCCGCGACGGCTGGGTCGAGGGCAGCGGCCGGGCCGACACGATCATCATGCTGCACGTGCCCGCCGGGCACGACCGGGCCTACCTGATGTCGATCCCGCGCGACGCCCTGGTGCACATCCCGGCCTACCCGAAGGCCAACTTCTACGGGGCCAGGACCCGGGCCAACGCCGCTTACACCTACGGCTCGCGCAACGGACAGGGCTGGCAGGGCGGGGCCGCGCTGACCGCGAACATGGTGCACGAGCTGACCGGCCTGAAGTTCGACGGCGTCGCGGTCGTCGACTTCGACGCGTTCAAGAACGTCGTCGACGAGCTGGACGGCGTGCACATGTGCGTCGACCAGGAGACCCGCTCGGACCACTTCGTCGTGGTCGACGGCAAGCCGAAGTACGCCTACGGCAAGAAGTCCGGGGTGTTCCTGCCCAACACCTACGTGCACCACGTCGGCTGCCGGGACATGGCGGGCTGGGAGGCGCTGGACTACGTGCGCCAGCGCAAGAGCGGCCCGTACGGCGACTACGACCGGCAGCGCCACCAGCAGCAGCTGCTGAAGGCGATCGGCGACAAGGTGACCTCGGCCGGCATCATCACCAACCCCATCAAGATCAATTCTCTGCTCACGGCCGCGGGCAGCACCCTGAAGCTCGACACCGGCCATGCCGATCTGTTCGACTACATCTGGACACTGCGCGGCCTCACCCCCGGCGACCTGGTCATGCTCAAGACCAACAACGGCATGTACAACCGGGCCAAAGTCAAGGGCACCCAGGCGCTCAGCCCGCAGACGCTGCTGATGTTCCAGGCGGCCGCGAACGGCACGCTCGACGAGTACGTCGCCGCCCACCCCGAGTCCGTCATCGGCGACGCGGCGGACCTCGAAGCGCCGATCGACAGCCCGGCGGAGGCGAACCGGCGGTGAGCCGCCGCCAGGTCAGCCGGCCTGCACCGTGCTGCGCTCGGCGGCCTGCACCGCCAGCTCGACCCGCGAGTTGAGTTCGAGCTTGCCGAGGATGCTGGACACGTGCGACTGCACGGTGCGCCGGGACAGGAACATCTGCGCGGCGATGTCTGGATTGGACAGGCCGGACGCGACCAGCGCGACGACGCGCTGCTCGGTCGCGGTGAGCGCCTCCCAGCCGTGCTTGGGGCGCTTGCGCGGGCCGCGTACGCCCCGGCGCACGCCCGCCGCCCGCAGCCGGGCCTCGGCGCGGGCGGTGTCGGCGGTCGCCTCCAGCGCGCCGTACAGCTCCAGCGCCTTGTCCAGCGCCCGGCGGGCCCGTGCCGGGTGGTCCTGGCGGGCCAGCGCCTCGGCGGCGTTCTCGTACGCGTTGCCCTCGTACAGCGGCCACCCCGCCTCGCGGTAGTCCGCGGCCGCGGCGAGCAGCAGTTCCGCGTCGTCGCCGGCGAGCCCGTGGCACAGCTTCGCGGTCGCGGCGAGGCTCGGGTGGGCGCGCCCGGCGAGCAGCGCGTCCACGTCCCGGGCCAGCGCGCCGGCCCGGTCCCGGTCACCCGCGGCGACCGCCAGCCGGGCCAGGTCGGCGCACACGCGGTACACCAGCCGCCGCGGCTCCAGCCCGTGCGCCTTCTCCCAGGCCGGGGCCAGCAACTCGAAGGCGGCCGCCGGACCCTGCTGGGACTCCACGCACAGCGCTCGCGCCCAGCGGCTGAAGTGGTGCGGATAGGACGCGCCCGTCCCTGCGGGCGGGTCGACGGTCGTCCCGCGGTGCACGGCGATCAGATCAGCCATGCCGCGCAGCCGCACCTCGCTGCCGAGCAGGTCCGGCAGCTCGGCGGCGGCCTCGATCTCGACCAGCGCGTCGTCCCAGCGGCCGTCCAGGAACAGCAGCCGCGCCCGCAGCGTGTGGGCGATCGGCAGGTACGCCCCACCGGACTCGCGGTTGGCGGCGATCGCGGCCGACAGCGCCCGCTCGGCCTCGGCCAGCCGGTCCAGCTCCAGCAGGCACATCCCGCGCAGCGTGTACGGGTCGACCTGCAGGTCCGGCTGCACGCCCTCGGTGAGCGAGGCGAAGGCCCGGTCGTTGACGACCAGCGCCTGCTCCAGGTCCCCGTCCATGGCCAGCGTCATGGCCAGGGCGAAGTCGCCGATCCCGATGCAGCGGGCGTCCCCGGTCGCCTCACCGGCCCGCACCGCCCGGCGCGCGGCCGCCCGCGCCTCGTCGAAGCGGGTCAGGAAGAACAGGCACACGGCCGCGAAGCCGTGGAAGCGTCCTCGCTCGGTCTCGCTCAGCCCCGGCTCGGCCAGGGCCTGCTCGATGACCTCCAGCGACTCCCGCAGGTGCCCGCGGCGGTAGCAGGTCTGCGCGAGCAGCCAGCGCAGCTCCCCGTCGCAGGCCGGATCGTCGCCCGTCGCGACCGCGTCGCGGGCCAGGCGTTCCGCCTCGGCGTGCGCGCCCCGCCAGAGCAGCGCCCGGATCAGCTGCAGGCGCAGCCTGGCCGCCTGCCGCCGGGGCGCTCCCGGCAGGGCCCGCTGCAGCAGCTCCACGGCCAGCTCGGGCGCGCGGGCGGTGAGCGGGTCGGCCACGCCGATCAGCCACTGCGTGGTCCGGTCGTCGACGCCCTCACCGGCCATCACGTGCTCGGCGATGCGCTCGACGCCCGCGCCTTCGGCGTCGAGCGCCTGCGCCGCCCGCCGGTGCAGCGCCGCCCGCGCCGAGGGCGGCACCCGGGCCGCGAGCGCCTCCCGGATCAGCGGCTGCCGGAACTCCAGCCGGGTGCCGGTGTCGGTGAGGATGCCCGCCTCGACCGCGCTCGCCGCCACGTCGGCCAGCTCGGCCACCGGGCGGCCCAGCACCTGCGACAGCTCGGTCAGCTCGACGGTGCGCCCGAACACGGCCGCGGTCTGCAGCGCGTCGCGTACGGCGGGCGGCAGGAAACCGAGGCGGTGCAGGATCACCTCCGCCAGCGGCGGCGGCACCCAGCCCTCGGCCCGCTCGTCGGTGTCCCACACCAGTTCCATCCGGCCGTCCCGGCCCGCCAGCGCGCCCTCCTCGGCCAGCTCGGCCAGCAGCTCGGTGACGTACATCGGGTTGCCGCCGGCGGTGCCGAGCAGCCGGCTCAGCCGGGGGCCGGCGTCGGCGTGCAGCAGGTCGTGGGCGAGCGCCTCGACCTCGTCCGGCGGCAGCGGCGCCAGCTCGATCACATGCCCGCCGCGGGCCACGAGACTGCGTTCCAGGGCGTCGACCGCTCCGGCCCGGGGCGCGGACCGGGTGGCCACGACCAGCAGCATCGGTTCCTGCTCGATGCCCCGGCCCAGCCGGTGCGCCACCACGAGGCTCTGCGTGTCGGCCCACTGCGCGTCGTCGAGCAGCAGCGCGACCGGACCCTGCGCGAACCACTCGTCGAACAGGTCGAGGACCGCCTCGGTGATGACGAAGTCGTGGTTGACGGCGGCCAGGCTCTGCGTGAAGGCCTGCTCGCCGCGCAGCAGCCCGGAGACCCGGGCCAGCTCGGGATCACTGGTGGCCGCGCCGATGCCCAGGCAGTTGGCGATCGCGGAGAACGGCAGCTGCTGCTCCAGGTCCTCGGCGGCGCCGGTGAGCAGCCGCATGCCGAGGTCGGCGCAGTCCGCGGCGACCCGGTCCAGCAACGAGGTCTTGCCGATGCCCGGTTCGCCCTCGACCAGCACCGCCACGCCGTGCCCGCCCGCCGCCTGCCGCGCGAGCGCGTGCAGTCGCCCCGTCTCGGCCTGCCGGCCCACGAAAACCGGAGAGACCGGCGCCATGCCCTGAGCCTAGTGAGCGCGGCGTGCCTCATGACCGCGAAAGTCCGGATCCACCGGACAAAGGAAAGTTTCAGTATCGGCCCGAATCTTGTGCAGAAACTTCACCGTTGATAGCTTTGCCTCGATCTCCATCGAGTGAGGAAAGTGGATATGCGAATCTCCACGGGAGTCATCGCGTCCCTGGCCGCCGTGGGTGTGCTCGCCACCGCGAGCCCGGCCCATGCCGTCGTCGTGCCCCGCCACGCGATCAACGTCTGCCAGAGCGCCAGCTTCTACGACAACTACGACTCGGCTTCCGGCCCGCACGGCCTCAAGCGCGTGCTGGAGTACGGCAACAAGGTCGGCCACACCCCCGGCGCGCACCCGGTCTACAACGGCTGGGCGGCGACCTTCGACTTCGGGCCCAACGACTGGGGCTACATGCGGATCGAGTGCATCGGAGGGTACGACTCGTGGTGACCGGAACCCTGCGCGCGGCCGCCGCGGCCGTGACCGCCCTCGCCCTGCTGGCCGTGCCGTCCGCCGCCCAGGCGGCCAACGGGACCGTCGGCGTGCGGGAGACCGTCTGCGCCGAGTCGCTGTTCGTGCGCACCGAGCCGCTCGGCGCCTGGATGGGCACCCTCTACGCCGGTCAGACCTTCCTGGTCAAGGGTCCCCGGCAGGGCGGATACATCTACGGGTTCGCCTATGGACACGTCAACCGCAATGGCTGGGTGCAGGACGGCTGGTTCTGCTGACCTGCCGTCCGCGCGGGCGGCAGGACGTCGGGCGGCAGGACGTCGGGCGGCAGGACGAGAACTCCCTTTTCGCGGTGGCTCGTCCCGAGCCTCACTAGGCTGGACTGCGGACCCTGGTGCGCCGTCTACCTGCGTGGGGAGTTCTCATGACCGTCCTCGGTGCGACGGCGGTGGCCGATCTGCGGTCGGGCTTCGCCGGGTCGGTGATCGGGCCGGACGACGCGGCGTACGCCGACGCGCGGACCCTGTTCAATTCGATGATCGCCAAACGGCCGGTTGTGATCGCCCAGTGCGCCACCGGGGCGGACGTGTCCCGGGCCATCGAGTTCGCGCGCGAGCAGGGCCTGGAGATCGCGGTGCGCGGCGGCGGCCACGGCGTGGCGGGCACCGCGTCGACCGAGGGCGGCCTCGTCATCGACCTGCGCCGGATGAACCAGGCGACGGTCGATCCGCAGCGCCGGGTCGTACGCGTCGGCGGCGGCGCGACCATGAGCCACCTCGACCGCGCCACCCAGCCCTTCGACCTGGCCACCACCGGTGGCCGGGTCTCCACGACCGGGGTCGGCGGCTTCACGCTCGGCGGCGGCTCCGGCTGGCTGGAGCGCAAGTTCGGCCTGGCCTGCGACAACCTGGTCGCCGCCGAGCTGGTCACCGCCGACGGCAACACCGTCGTGGCCGGCGAGGAGAGCCATCCGGACCTGTTCTGGGCGCTGCACGGCGGCGGCGGCAACTTCGGCGTCGTCACCTCGCTGACGCTGCGCCTCTACCCGCTGCCCACGGCTTCGGTGGCGCTGCTGCTGTGGCCGCCCGAGGCGGGACCGGACGTGACCCGGGCCTACCGCGACTTCATGGAGGACGCGCCCGAGGAGGTCGGCGGCGGCATCATCTACCTGACCGGGCCGGCCGAGCCGTTCACGCCCGCGCACCTGGTGGGCAGGCTGGCCTGCGCCATGCTCGTCACGTACGCCGGTGACCTGGCGCGGGCGCGCCGGGTGATCGGCCCGCTGCTGCGGCTGGGCCACCAGGGCGAGTTGATCGCCGAGGTGCCCTACGCCGAGCTGCAGTGCATGTTCGACGACCCGCCCGGCTACCGCAACTACTGGTCGGCCGAGCACCTGGACACCCTGCCCGACAAGGCGATCGACCTGTTCTGCGCGCGCGCCGAGGACATGGTGGTCCCGTCCCCGTCGCAGCACGTGCTCTTCCCGTACGGCGGCGCGGTCGCCGCGGGTCCGAGCACCTACCCGGTCCCGTGGCGGCGCGCCCCCTGGGTCGTCCACCCGCTGGGCCTGTGGACCGAAGCCGACGACGACGACCGTGCCATCCGCTGGGCCCGCGACCTGCGCGCCGACGTCAAACCCTGGTCCACCGGCGCGGTCTACAGCAACTTCATCGGCCAGGAGGGCCAGGAGCGCGTCGTCGCCTCCTACGGCCTCGACAACTACCGCCGCCTGTCCCGCATCAAAGCCGCCTACGACCCCGACAACACCTTCCACCTGAACCCCAACATCCGCCCCGAACGCTGAAGCAAGCGCCTTCCCACCGCGATCGGCTGAAGCAAGGGCACCTTCCCATCGCTATTGGTAGTGGAAGGGCACCTTCTTAACGCCTCACCCATGCTGGGCAGCGCGGATGCGCAGAGCCGGCTCGCCGGCCGCGATCGGCCGGGGCGCGGCCGCCGTTTCGACGCACCGTTGCGGCACCATGTCGGAGTGACCGCGTCGACTTCGCCCCCGGCCGCCGCGCCGAGCCGGCCGCCGGGCACCGTGCTCGAAGCGGTGCTGGAGCGGATCACCTACGCCAACGAGGAGACCGGCTACACCATCGCCCGGGTGGCGACCGAGAAGTCCGGCAACGACCTGCTCACCGTGGTCGGCGCGCTGCTGGGCGCGCAGCCGGGGGAGAGCCTGCGGCTGACCGGCCGGTGGACCTCGCACCCGCGCTACGGCCGCCAGTTCGAGGTGTGGAACTACACCACGGTGCTGCCCGCGACCATCGTCGGCATCGAGCGCTACCTCGGCTCCGGCCTGGTCAAGGGCATCGGCCCGCGGCTGGCCGAGCGCATCGTGGCGCACTTCGGCGTGGACACGCTGCGGGTCATCGAGTCCGAGCCGCAGCGCCTGATCGAGGTGCCGAAACTGGGCCCGAAGCGCACCAAGCTGATCGCCGCGGCCTGGCTGGAGCAGCAGGCGATCAAGGAAGTCATGATCTTCCTGCAGGGTGTGGGTGTGTCCACCTCGCTCGCCGTGCGCATCTACAAGCAGTACGGCGACGGCTCCATCACGGTGGTCCGCGAGGAGCCGTACCGGCTGGCCGCCGACGTGTGGGGGATCGGCTTCCGCACCGCCGACACCATCGCCCGCGCGGTCGGCATCGCGTACGACAGCCCGCAGCGCGTCAAGGCCGGCCTGCAGCACACCCTCAGCGAGGCCGCCGACAACGGCCACTGCTTCCTGCCCGCCCCGAACCTCACCACCGCCGCCGCGAAGATCCTGGCCGTCACGGACAAGGACGGGGCCGACCTGGGCGTGCCCGCCGACCTCATCACGACCTGCCTGCGCGAGCTGATCGACGAGGAGGGCGTGGTCCGCGAGGACGTGCCCGGCGCCGACGGCCTGGTGCCCGCGATCTACCTGGTGCCGTTCCACCGCGCCGAGCGCGGCCTCGCGGGCAGCCTGCTGACCCTGCTCAACACCTCGCGGGACCGGCTGGCCGTGTTCGACGGCGTCGACTGGGCCAAGGCCCTGGCCTGGCTCAAGACCCGTACCGGCCACGAGCTGGCCCCCGAGCAGGAGCAGGCGGTGCGGCTCGCGCTCACCGAGCGGGTCGCGGTGCTCACCGGCGGTCCGGGCTGCGGCAAGAGCTTCACCGTACGGTCGATCGTCGAGCTGGCCCGCGCCAAGCGCGCGAAGATCGTGCTGGCCGCACCGACCGGCCGGGCCGCGAAACGCCTCGCCGAGCTGACCGGCCACGAGGCGACCACGGTGCACCGGCTGCTGAAACTCCAGCCCGGCGGCGACCCGAGCTACGACCGGGACAACCCGCTCGACGCGGACCTGGTCGTCGTCGACGAGGCCTCGATGCTCGACCTGATCCTCGCCAACAAACTGGTCAAGGCCGTCGCGCCCGGGGCGCACCTGCTGCTGGTCGGCGACGTCGACCAGCTCCCCTCGGTCGGCGCGGGCGAGGTGCTGCGGGACCTGCTCAACGCCGACGTCGTGCCCCGCGTACGGCTGACCCAGATCTTCCGCCAGGCGCAGCAGTCCGGCGTCGTGGTCAACGCGCACCGCGTCAACGCCGGGGAGTTTCCACAGCTCAAGGGCTTCCCCGATTTCTTCTTCTTCGAGTGCGACGACACCGAGGCCACCGCGCCGCTGGTGGTGGATCTGGTGTCGCAGCGCATCCCGAAGAAGTTCGGCCTCGACGCGCGCCGCGACATCCAGGTGCTCACCCCGATGCACCGCGGCCCGGCCGGCGCGGGCAACCTCAACCAGCTGCTCCAGCAGGCGCTGACCCCGGCGGTCGAGGGCCGGCCCGAGCGCCGCTACGGCGGGCGGGTCTACCGGGTCGGTGACAAGGTCACCCAGATCCGCAACAACTACGACAAGGGCACGGCCGGGGTGTTCAACGGCACCGTCGGCGTGGTCACCGGCATGGCCCCCGACGACCACAAGCTGATCGTGCGCACCGACGAGGACGAGGACGTCGAGTACGGCTTCGACGAGCTGGACGAGCTGGTACACGCGTACGCCATCAGCATCCACCGCTCGCAGGGCTCGGAGTATCCGGCGGTGGTCGTGCCGCTGACCACCAGCGCCTGGATGATGCTGCAGCGCAACCTGCTCTACACCGCGATCACCCGGGCCAAGAAGCTGGTCGTGCTCGCCGGGTCCACCCGCGCCCTCGCGGTCGCCGTGCGCACCCTCGGCGCCGGCCGCCGCCACACCGCCCTCGACCACCGCCTCATCCCACCCTCCTGACCCCGCGGCGCCCCGCATGATCATCGGACTTGCCTGGCACCTGTGCGTATCTTGAGCTCGCTTTCGCCCAGGTGCCAGGCAAGTCGGACGATCTTGCCGCCCGCGCACCCCCGTCGGCACCTGCCCGTGGCCGCCGCCGGTCGGACACGGCGACGCGACGCCGCTACGGCTGGGCGGCTCGGGTACGCCGATGGCGAACGGGTGTGCGAATAGCGTGCCGGGTCGGCGATGCTGGGGCCCATGCGACTGCTCGTATTCGGCGGCAACGTCTTCCTCGGGCGCGCGGTGGCCGCCCACGCGCTGGCCTCGGGCCACGATGTCACCTGCGTCACCCGGGGCGTGTCCGGGGCGATCCCGGCCGGGGCCACCCTGGTGACCGCCGACCGTGATGTGCCCGGCGGCCTGGCCGGCCTCGACGGCGACTTCGACGCCGTGATCGACGTCGCACGGCGGCCCAGCCACGTCCGTCACGCGGTCGCCGACCTGGGCGCGCGCATCCCGCACTGGGTGTACGTGTCCAGCTGCTCCGTCTACGCCGACCAGGGCACCCCCGGCCAGCGCGCCGCCGAGGCCCCGCTCCTCGAACCGCTGCCCCTGGAGACCGACGACGCGACCGGGGAGAACTACGGACCGGCCAAGGTCGCCTGCGAGCAGGCGCTGCTCGACGCCGTCGGGCCGGAGCGCGCGATGCTGTGCCGGGCCGGGCTCATCGTCGGCCCCGAGGACCCGACGGGACGCTTCGACTACTGGGTGTCCCGGCTGGCCGAGGGCGGCGAGGTGCTGGCCCCGGGCACACCCGGCGACGCCGTCCAGTGGATCGACGTACGCGACCTGGCCGCCTGGCTGGTGCAGGCCGCCGAGCAGCGACTGGCCGGCGTGTACGACGGCATCGGCGCGCCGGTCGGCCGGGCGGACATGCTCGCCGGCATCGCCGAAGGCGTCGGCACCGCATCGCAGCTGACCTGGGTCGACCAGGAGTTCCTCACGGAGCAGGGCGTCGAGACGTGGGCGGGCGAGCGTTCGCTGCCGATGTGGCTGCCCCTGCCGGAGTGGGCCGGCTTCCTGTCCCGCGACGTCAGCGATGCGCTCGCGGCAGGCCTGTCGCCGCGCCCGGTCGCCGACACCGCGCGCGACACCCTCGCCTGGCTCGCCACCGGCCCCACCCGCAAACCCTGGGCCGGCATCACCCGCGACGACGAGTCCGCCCTCCTCACCACCTGGAAAGCCACCCACCCCGCCTGACCGCCCCGCCCCCGCCCCGCTCCTGCAGTTTCGGGGAAAGTGCAGGTATCAGCTCGTCGATAGCTGCACTTTCCCCGAAACTGCAACCGCGATCCGGCGCGACCGGGCGTGAGCGGCTCGGCCCGGGGTCAGTCAGGGGCGCGCTTGCTGTTGGCGCTGGGGTTTGGTGCGCTGCCAGGCTTCAAAGGGGTCCTGGGCCTGGGCGATGGAGATCTTGCCGACGGGCACGGTCCACTTGTGCTGCGGGTCCTCGAACAGGTCGTACAGCTCGACCTGCGGGAATCCGGCCGCGGCGGCCTCGTGGCGGTCGACGGCGTACACGATGCGGCCGACGTCGGCCCACAGCGCCGCGGTCAGGCACATGGGGCAGGGCTCACAGGTGGAGACCAGCACCGCTCCGGGCAGGCGGAAGTGCAGGGCCTGGCGGCAGGCGGCACGGATGGCGACGATCTCGGAGTGCGCGGTGGGGTCCAGGTCGCGGATGACCCGGTTCACGCCCCGGCCGATGACCTCGCCGCCGCGCACGATGATCGACGCGAAGGGCCCGCCGCCGCCCGATTCCACGTTGGCGACAGCGAACTTCACCGCGAGGGCCAGCCATCTTTCGGCTTCCTCGCCCGACATGTCCACGCTGGCCAGGGGCTCCGTCGCCACGGGTCCAGCCTAAGACGCGAGGCCGCGCGGGGCAGTCGCTCTGGACACACAACCCCTGTTAATTCGGCAGAAAAGAGGGTAAGTCGCCTTAAAACAAGCCGGGGACCGTGATTCTCCCCTCAGCACGGGATGGGGCGGATGCCGCCGTCGAGTGCTTACCCTGAAACTTAACTTTTGGTAAGACAAGCTCCCGATAAAGCGAGGGAAGTCGTGGCGGATGTGAACCTGGAAACCCCGGGTGGACACCTCTCCCTGGAAGTGCAGCCGGCCGTCGAGGGCCCGTCCGGGCTCGACATCGGCAAGGTGCTGAAGGAAACCGGATACGTCACGTACGACCCGGGCTTCGTCAACACCGCCGCCTGCACCTCCGCGATCACGTACATCGACGGTGACGAGGGCATTCTTCGTTACCGCGGGTACCCGATCGAGCAGCTGGCCGAGCACTCCACCTTCCTGGAGGTCTCGTACCTGCTGATGTACGGCGAGCTGCCCACCGCAGTGCAGCTGTCGGAGTTCACCGAGCGGGTGCGCATGCACACGCTGCTGCACGAGGACATGAAGCGGTTCTTCGAGGGCTTCCCGCGCGACGCCCACCCGATGGCCGTGCTGTCGGCGGCGGTGAGCGCCCTGGGCACCTTCTACCAGGACAGCCAGGACCCGTTCGACAACGAGCAGGTCGAGATCTCGACCGTGCGCATGCTGGCCAAGCTGCCGACCATCGCGTCGTACGCGTACAAGAAGTCGATCGGCCAGCCGATGCTCTACCCGGACAACTCCCTCGGGTACGTGGAGAACTTCCTGCGCATGACCTTCGGCGTGCCGGCCACCGGCTACGAGGTCGACCCGGTCTTCGCCAAGGCGCTCGACCTGCTGCTCATCCTGCACGCCGACCACGAGCAGAACTGCTCCACGTCGACGGTGCGCCTGGTCGGCTCGGCCCAGGCCAGCCTGTTCGCCTCGGTGTCGTCCGGTGTGAACGCGCTGTCCGGCCCGCTGCACGGCGGCGCCAACGAGGCCGTGCTGTCGATGCTGGAGCGCATCCGCGCCGAGGGCGGCGACGTGCAGGCGTTCGTGAAGAAGGTCAAGGACCGCGAGGACGGCGTACGCCTGATGGGCTTCGGTCACCGGGTGTACAAGAACTACGACCCGCGCGCGGCGATCGTGAAGAACATGGCGCAGGACGTGCTCGGCCGCATGGCCAAGCCGGACCCGCTGCTGGACCTCGCGATGCAGCTCGAGGAGATCGCGCTGGCCGACGACTTCTTCGTGTCGCGCAAGCTCTACCCGAACGTGGACTTCTACACCGGCCTGATCTACAAGGCCATGGGCTTCCCGACGAAGATGTTCACGGTGCTGTTCGCCCTGGGCCGCCTGCCCGGCTGGATCGCCCAGTGGCGCGAGATGATGAGCGACCCGGCCACCAAGATCGGCCGCCCGCGCCAGGTGTACACCGGCGCCCCCGAGCGCGACTTCGTCCCGGTCGCCCAGCGCTGACCCCAGCCTCACCCGCGAAAGCGCGCCCGCACCCGCGGGCGCGCTTTCGCGTCTCAGGCGGTCCGCCCTCCCGTGTTGATCATGAAGTTGTGGCCACGACTCGCCGTCGAGCCGTGCCATAAGTTCATGATCAACGTGGCAAAGGGGGTTGGTGGGGCCGGGGTGGGGTGGTAGTTGTGGGGGATGGGTGGGATTGTGTCGCCGGGATTCCGGGGGCGGCGGGGGACTGAGGGCGGCGAGGTGCGGCTGCCGCCGGGGCAGTACCTGACCGAGGACTTCCCGGTGCTGACGGCGGGGCCGACGCTGCGGGTGCCGACGGACACGTGGGAGTTCGTGATCGTCACGGAGGCCGGGCAGAAGCACCGCTGGGACTGGAAGCAGCTGATGGCGCTGCCCAGCGAGCGGCCCACGGTCGATCTGCACTGCGTGACCAAGTGGTCGAAGCTGCAGACGCGCTGGCAGGGCGTCAGCCTGGACGTGCTGCTGGAGGGCGTGGACACGGCGGCCGACTACGCGATGGTCCACTCGTACGGCGGCTACACCACGAACCTGCCGTACGAGGACCTGCTGCACGGGCAGGCCTGGATCGTCTACAAGTTCGACGGCGAGGACCTGACGCCGGAGCACGGTGGCCCGGCCCGGCTGCTGGTGCCGCACCTCTACCTGTGGAAGTCGGCGAAGTGGGTGCGCGGCATCACGCTGATGGACGAGGACGAACCGGGCTTCTGGGAGAGCGCCGGCTACCACGACTACGGTGACCCATGGCGCGAGCAGCGGTACCAGGGGGACTGAGCCCGCGGCTGGTCTGGCGGGCGGCCAGGCTGGTCGAGTTCCGCGACGAGACGCCCAGCGCGCGCACCCTCGTGTTCGACGTGCCGGACTGGCCGGGGCACCTGCCCGGTCAGCACGTCGACGTGCGGCTGACCGCCGAGGACGGGTACAGCACCGAACGCAGCTACTCCATCGCCACGCCCGCCGACGGCACCCGGGTGGCGCTGACCGTGCAGCTGGTCGAGGACGGGGAGGTGTCGCCGTACCTCACCCAGACCCTGTCCGTCGGCGACGTGATCGAGCTGCGCGGGCCGGTGGGCGGCTGGTTCGTGTGGCGGTCCGCGGACCAGGCGCCGGTGCTGCTGATCGGCGGCGGCTCGGGCATCGTGCCGCTGATGGCGATGATCCGGGCCCGGCGGGCGGCGGGCAGCAAGGCCCTGTTCCGCCTGATCTACTCGGCGCGCACGCCGGAGGACCGGTACTACGCCGACGAGCTGCGCACCCGGGCGCGCGACGACTTCGGGCTGGACGTCAGCTACGTGTACACCCGCAAGACGCCTGAGGGCTGGCCGCTGCCGCCGCGGCGGCTGGGCGTGGCCGACGTGAACAATGGCGGCTGGCCGCCGGACTTCGGGCCGTCCTGCTTCGTGTGCGGGCCGACCGGCTTCGTCGAGGCGGTCGCCGACATCCTGATCGCGCTGGGCCACGACGCCCGCCGGGTGAAGACCGAGCGCTTCGGCCCGAGCGGCACCTGACGGAGGCTGTGATGGAACTCTTCTCCGACGACTTCACCGACGGCAACGCCCTGGCCGGGCCGCTGCGCGAGATCTTCGCGACGGACATGACCCAGGCCGTGGGGCGCTGCGTCAACTGTGGCGACGAGGGGCCGGTGGCCGGCCTGAAGGTGTACACCCACGCGCCCGGCCTGGTCGCCCGCTGCCCGTCCTGCGAGGAGGTGGTGATGCGCCTGGTCCGCGGCCCGAGCAGCGCCTGGCTCGACCTGCGCGGCACCATGTCCCTGCGCATCCCGATGCCCGCGGAGTGACGGGTTCGATCCCGCTTCGACGGGTAGATTGCGCGTTATGAGTATTTTGACCGCAGACGACATCGCACTGCTCAACGAGCCCCAGCTCGCCCACGTGGGCGTGGTCGACTTCGACGGCTCGCCGCACGTCACGCCGGTGTGGATCGACACCGACGGCGAGCACATCCTGTTCAACACCGCCAAGGGCCGGGTGAAGTACAACGCCATGGTCCGCGATCCGCGGGTCGGCATCTCCATCGTGGACAAGGCGAACGACTACCGCACGCTCTGGGTGAAGGGCGACGTCGAGTTCGTCGAGGAGGGCGCGGACGCGCACATCGACAAGCTCGCCTACAAGTACCTCGGCAAGGACAGCTACCCGTGGCGCAAGGCCGACGAGGTGCGCGTGATCGTCAAGGTCACCCCGACCGTCCGGCTCGCCCAGGCCTGACCGCTCATACGGCCTGCTCAGCGCCTATCGGGCGTTAGGAAGGGCACCTTCTGCAACGCGGAGCGTTGTGAAGGTGCCCTTCCTTTCATGAGGGGGTGGTTCGGTGCCGGAGGGGCGTTCGGATGGGTCGGTGACGGCAAGTGGACAGGCGCCCATCTATGCGGGTGGGCGGGTCCGAAGCTCCGGCAACAGACGCGGTCGGCGCGTCTGCCCCTCAGTACCGGAGGACCCGACCATGAGACTCACCCTGCGCCAGCCGGCCCGCCGCCGGACCGGGGCCGCGCTCGCCGTGGCGGCCTGCCTGGCCGTCTCCGGCGGGCTGTACGCGCTCGGGCCCGGCACGGCCGGCGCGTCCAGCCACCGCGAGGCGCCCCTCATCGCGCTCGACCCCGCCGTCGACGCGACCGACCTGTACGCCTTCGTCAGCCCGGACCGTCCCGGCTTCGTCACGTTCGTGGCGAACTGGGTCCCGTTCCAGGAGCCGAACGGCGGCCCGAACTTCCACCCGTTCGCCACCGACGCGCAGTACCTGATCAATGTGGACAGCGACGGGGACGCGCGGCCCGACGCCCGCTTCCGGTGGACGTTCAAGAACGTCGACAAGCGCGGCAACTCCACCTTCCTGTTCAACAACGGGCCGGTGACCTCGCTCGACGACGAGAACCTGCTGTTCAAGCAGACGTACACGCTGGAGTCCTCGTTCAACGGCGAGGCCTTCCGCACCCGGGCCAGCAACGTCGCCGTCGCACCCTCGCGGGTGGGCCCGGCGTCCATGCCGGACTACGGCGCGCTGCGCGAGCAGGCCACCGTCAAGCTGCCCGGCGGCTGGCGCATCTTCGCCGGGCAGGCCGACGACCCGTTCTTCCTGGACCTGCGGGTGTTCGACCTGCTGTACGGCGGCGACCTCAGCGAGACCGGGCAGGACACGCTGGCCGGGTACAACGTCAACACCATCGCGCTGGAGGTGCCGTTCAAGGACGTCGCGCTGCGCGGCGACGGCGCGCGCAACCCCGTGATCGGCGTCTGGACCACCACCGAGCGGCCCCGGGTGCGCATCACCGGACGCACCGGCGACCCGCGCAGCGGGGACCGGGTGCAGGTCTCGCGGCTGGGCAACCCGCTGGTCAACGAGGTCGTCGTGCCCGCCGGGCTCAAGGACGCGTTCAACGCCTCCCGCCCCGACGGCGACGCGAAGATCCCGCAGCTGGTCAAGCGGGTGACCGAACCCGAGGTGCCCAAGCTGATCGAGACGATCTACAACATCCCCGCACCGGCCACCCCGCGCAACGACCTGGTCGAGATCTTCCTGACCGGGATCACCACCAAGGCCGACGGTCCGATCAAGGCGGACCTCAACTCGCAGCTCAACAACGCCGACGTGAACCCGTCGAAGTTCCGGCCGTCGGAGATGCTGCGGCTGAACCTGTCCGTGCCGATCACCGCCGACCCGAACCGCCTCGGCGTCATCGGCGGCGACCTGCAGGGCTTCCCGAACGGGCGGCGGCTGGCCGACGACGTCGTCGACATCGAGCTGCAGGCCCTGGTCGGCGCGGCCCAGACCGGCCAGATCGTGGACGCGCTGGCCGCCGGGGACAAGGTCGACGCCAACGAGAACGCCTTCGGTGACACGTTCCCGTACGTGGCCCTGCCCAACGCGGTCGGGGTCAACACGGCCGGCACGGGCGGCGGCAACCCGGCCGCACCGGCCTCGGTCGACGCCTCCCCGGCGTCGGCGTCCTCCGGCGTCGAAGGGGGCATGTCCACCGGAGGCGCCATGGCGATGGTCGGCTCCTCCGTCGCCGGCGGCCTCGGCCTGCTCCTCTTCGCGGGCTGGTGGATGCGCCGCCGCAACCGCCCCGACACCCACACCCACGGCCCCGACCAGCCCGCCCACACCCACTGAGGAAAGGAAGGGCACCGTCGGCTCGCGTAGCGAGACGAGCAGCAGTTCGGCTCAACGCTCCGCGTTGTAGAAGGTGCCCTTCCCATCGCTGATCTTGTGAAAGGGGAGGTAGACATGTGGCGACGGATCATCGCGGTGGGTGTCACCGCCGCGGCGCTGCTCGGGCTCGGGGGCGCGTTCGGCGCGGGGCCCGAGCCGTGGACCGCCGAGTCCGCGTACGCCCAGGGCGACCCGCTGGTCGAGTCGATCGAGCAGGCGCAGGCGCGGTTGCGGGACGTGCCCGGCGACTGGACCACCTGGGCGGCGCTGGGCAGCGCGTACGTCGAGCGGGCCCGGATCACCGGGGACCCCGGCTACTACACCCGGGCCGAGGGCGCGCTGCGCGAGTCGCTGCGCCTGCACCCCGGACCGTCCGCCGCGGACCGGGATGCCACGGACCGGGACGCCACGGCGTCGGGCACCGCGGGCGGCGGCAACGACGCGGCGCTCGCCGGGCTGGGCGCGCTGGCCAACGCGCGGCACGACTTCGCCCAGGCCGAGCGGCTGGCCCGGCAGGCGATCGCGGGCAACCCGTTCAGCGCCGACGCGTACGGGGTGCTGACCGACGCGCTGACCCAGCTCGGCCGGCCCGCCGAGGCGACCGAGGCGGCGCAGCGCATGCTCGATCTGCGGCCGGGCCTGCCCGCGCTGTCCCGGGCGGCATACGACCTCGAACAGCACGGCCGGGTCGAAGAGGCCCGCGAGCTGTGGACCCAGGCGCTCGCCACCGCCATCGCGCCCGCCGACCTGGCCTTCGTCCACCACCAGCTCGGCGACCTGGCCTGGCACGGCGGCGACCTGGTCGCGGCCCGCGCCGCGTACGAGGCCGGCCTCGCCGCGGACGCCGCTTACCTGCCGCTGCGCCACGGGCTCGCCCGCGTCGACGCGGCGAGCGGCCGCACCGCCGAGGCGCTGGCCGGATACGCCGCGCTGACCGCGGCCTCGCCGACCCCGTCCCTGCTGGTCGAGCACGCGCTGCTGCTGCGCTCGCTCGGCCGCGCCGCCGACGCCGAGGCGCAACTGGCCCTGGCACAGGCCGCCCTGGACCTGCTGGCCGCAGGGGGAGGCGCGGACGACCTCGCCGCCGCCGAGCTGGCCCTGGCCCGCGGCGACCATGCCACCGCGGTGCGCCTGGCCACGGGCGAGTGGCAGCGGCGCAAGCACACCGACGTCGCCGACACCCTCGCCTGGGCGCTGCACCAGGCCGGACGGCACCGGGAGGCGCTGCCCCTGGCCCGTGCCGCGGCGGCGCTCGGCGCGCGCAGCGCGCTCCACGCGTACCACCTGGGAATGATCGAACTCGCCCTCGGCGACCGTGCCGCCGGCCGCCGCGACCTCGCGCGGGCGCTGCGGCTCAACCCCCACTTCTCCCCGGTCGACGCACCCGCCGCGGCGCGCGCCCTGGCCTCGGCAGGTGCCTGATGAATTTCATGATCCGCCGTACCCTGCCCGTCGTGGCGCTGGCAGGGGTCGCGCTCGCGCTGCTGCCCGCCCCCGCGTCCGCGCACCCGCTCGGCAACCTGTCCATCAACCAGCTCGTCGCGCTGACCCTGCGCCCCGACGCCGTCGACGCCACCACGATCCTCGACATCGCCGAGCTGCCCACGCTGCAGCAGCGCAGCACGGTCGACACCTCCGGCGACGGCGTCGCCGACGCGCCCGAGCTGCGTGCGCACGCCGCGGCCGCCTGCGACGCCTTCGCCCGGGATCTGGTGGTACGCCTCGACGACCGCCCCCTGACCTGGACCGTCCACTCGGCGGGGATGACCCTCGAACCGGGCTCCGCCCGCCTGGCCACCAGCCGGATCACCTGCACCCTGAGCGTCCCCGCCCGGCTGGACCGCCCGGCGGCGATCACCGTCCACAACGGGCACCTCGCCGACCGCGTCGGCTGGCGCGAGATCACCGCCACCGGCGTCGGCATCGACCTGCCCGACTCACCCGTGCCCGCCCGCAGCACGACGAACGAACTGCGCGACTACCCCGTCGACCTGCTCGGCTCCCCGCTCGACGTCCGCGACGCCCGCCTGCCCGCCCGTCCCGCCGCAGTGCCACCCGGCGCACCGAACGGCCTCACCTCGGCGGTCGCACCGGACCTGGGCGCGCCCGCCCGGCCCGACGACCCCGCGCCACTGCGCTGGGCCGCCTGGGCGCAGCAGCAGGTCCTCGACACGGTCGGCGCGGACCGGCTCACCCCGCTGGTTGGGCTGCTCGCCGTGCTGCTCGCCCTGGTGCTCGGGGCAGGTCACGCGCTGCTTCCCGGCCACGGCAAGACCGTGATGGCGGTATACCTCGCCGGCCGCGCTGGCCGTCCCCGCGACGCGCTGACCGTCGGCGCGACCGTCACCGCCACCCACACCGGCGGCGTCATCGCCCTGGGCCTGCTGCTCACCGCCGTCTCCGGCCTGACCGGACAGACCGTCCTCGGCTGGCTCGGCCTGGCCAGCGGCACCATCGTCATCACCGTAGGCCTCGCCATGCTGCTGGCCACCCTGCGCCGCAGGCCCGGTCACACCCACACCCACGACATCTCAGACCACGACCATGCCCACTCCCATGGCACGTCCGGCCACGACCACGACCACGGCCAAGGCCACGACCATGCCCACTCCCATGGCACGTCCGGCTACGACCACGACCACGGCCAAGGCCACGACCACGACCACGGCCAAGGCCACGGCCACGGCTACGGCTACGACCACGACCATGCTCACGGCCATGCCCACGGCCATGCCCACGGGCATGTGCATCGGCATGGTCTGTTCGGCCGGGTGCACTCTCACGGCGGCTCCCATGCTGCCGAGGGCACGGGACGTGGCCGGTTCGGGCTCGGCGCGATCGGGGTGGCGGCGGGCCTGGTGCCCAGCCCGTCCGCCCTGGTGGTGTTGCTGGGCGCGATCGCATTGGGCCGGACGGGCTTCGGCATCCTGCTCGTGCTCGCCTACGGGCTGGGTATGGCGGGCACGCTCACCGTTGCGGGCCTGCTGCTGCTCAAGGTCCGCGATCGTTGGTCGGCGCGATTCGAGCGGTTCCGGCGGCTCCGGCTGGCCGGGCCGTACGCCGCGAGCGCGATGGTGCTGCTCGTCGGCGTCGGCCTCGCCGCACGTGCCGCGACGCTGGTGGTCTGATCGCGGCACGCTGCCGCCGACAAACCAATCATGCAGGCGCGCTCGGGGCGGCATCCTCGACGTTGTGAATGCCGAAAGCTGGTCCTGCTGCTACGTGCTGTTGGAGAACCGGACGCCTGCGGAGGTGGCGGCACTGCTGGGCGGTCACCTGTCCGACGTCTTCAGATCGGAACGGGAGGCCGCCGCCGAGTCGGCGCCCTACCCGTCGGTGGGGCCCGCCGCAGTGGGCTGGACGGTGCTGATCGATCCGCACTTCTCCCTCGGTGACTCCGACGCGCAGCTGGGGCGATGGTCGGTGGCGGGTCGGGTGGTGCGGCTGGAAGTGATCGAGCGGGAGTTGTTCAGCCACGCCCTGGTCTGCGCCGACGGGGTCGTCGCGTGGGAGGTGTCCTTCGAGGGCGAACTCGACGAGCGCCCCCTCGCGAGCGAGAGGTTGCCGTACGACCTGGAGCAGTTGGCGGCGACGATCGGCCCGGACGGGGATGCCGAGACGTGGTACCGCGTGCCGATAGCGGCGGCACAGCTGGTGACCGGCTGGGACCTGGGCTGGGAGGAGGCGGGCCCCTACCGCTCCTACAGGGAGATCGTTCCGGACCGGGCCGGTCGGTCTGCCGATGTGCCTTAGGGTGCGCGCCGACCAGAAGGATGCCGAGGGCGGGCTGCTTGCCTTGCCGGCCGTGTGCCGATCAAGCAGTTTGCGCAGCGGCGGCCGTCCATCTGCTCGGGCGGTGCCGATTCTCCGAGTGGTGGCCCGGCTCGGCCCGGTGTGATCAGCGATCGGGCCCGGCCTAGGGCCGCAGGTGGAAGGAGTTGCGGCGAGGAAGCCGGGCGGCGTCCACGTAGCTCGGCGGGATGAACTCGGGCCGCCGGTCGTGGCCGACCCGGACCTGCCAGTCGTCGTGGTGGACGACGCGGTGGTGGTGCCCGCACAGGAGCACGGCGTTGTCGAGGTCGGTGGGACCGCCGTCGGCCCAGTGCCGAATGTGGTGCCCCTGGCACCAGCGAGGCGGTCGGTCGCAGCCAGGAAAGGCGCAGCCCTGGTCGCGGAGGACGAGCGCTCGGCGCAGGGCCCCGTTGATGAGTCGGCGGGTCCGGCCGAGGTCGAGAAGCTGCCCGTCGCCGCCGAGCACCGCGGGAATGACCTGGGCGTCGCAGGCTATGCGCCGGACGGTCTCAGGAGTGAGCGTCGTGCCGTTGTCGAGCAGCCCTGCTCCGGTGCGTTGCGCGAGGTCGTCGTAGTCGACGGTGATCACGAGCTGAGGACGGTCGCCGCCGTTGTCGGGCAGTTCGCCCGAGGCGAGCACACGGCGGCAGATCTCGGTGAGGGCGTCGGCCCGCCGTTGACCCGCGGTGCGCATGTCCCGAGCGCTTTCAGGCGCGCGGTGCCCGGCGGCGTTTGAGCCTTCGACGGGGTCGCTGTCGCTCGCGATGGCACCGCCGAGGGTGACGTGGGCGCGGGTGTGGTCGACAGCACCAGGGCGGGAGAGGGGGTCGAGGGCGGCGGTGACCACGGCGGCGGCTTCGGTGTCGAGCCAGCCGGTCAGGCGCACCCGCCCGCTGCGGTCGGCGACAAGGGTCAGCGTGCGGGTGGCGTAAGCGCGTTCCTCCTGCGCGGCCAGTGTCTCGCGTTCGTGCCCCTCAGCGGTGTCGGGGGCGACGTGGGTGAGAATGCGCTCGCCGAAGCGGCGGAGCACGGACGGTTCGAACTGGGCCGCGAATCCGATCAGCGCGGTCTCGGCCTTCGCTGCGGTCTCCAGGCCCACCTCGGAGGGAAGCGCGGCGATAGCCTGAGCGATGACAGCGGCCTGCTCGGTGTTGACGGTTCCGGCGGCGAGGGCGTCGGCGGTGGTGGGGAGGCGGTCCAGCGCGCGGGCGAGTTCCACGGTCTGCTTGGCCGTGCGTATGCCGATGCGCCAGTGTTCACGCAGCCAGACCGCGGTGCTGGAGGCACCGTGGGCGACGGGGACCGCACGGGCGTCGAGTTCGCGGACCAGCGACAGTTCCACCGCCGCCAGGCGTTCCCGCAACGCTCGTACCGAGTCGAGCGAGGTGATCAGCTCGACGTCGGTCAGGGGCCACACAGGCGAGTCGACGCAAGCGGCGACCGATCGCCCCGCCTGCGCCAATGCCTCCCGCATGGCTCCATTTTAGAACCGGTGTACGACAAAAATCCACGAAGTTGATCGATCAACAGATGGCTTTGGTGGCGACCGCCAGAGGCGAGCTGTTCGATCATCCCGGCACTCTATGGCACGTCGGCCGAGGTGGCGGACCCGTGCCGGCCGCGCCTGCGGCGGAGGGCGAAGCCGATCCAGGAGGTCAGCACTACCAGCCCGGCCAGCACCTGCAGCGGCACGGTGAACCGTTCGGGGTAGACCACGCCGGTCAGGTACGTGTCGATGAAGCCGCGGGACAGGCCCTGCTCACCGGCTTCGCGGCGGGCCCAGTCCTCGACGTAGGTCAGGGGGCAGTCGAGGCCGAGGACGACCGTGGCGAAACCCCAGCCGGCGGCGATCAGGTGCGGCCAGATCAGCCACGGCCGCCACCAGGCCAGGAAACCGCCCGCGACGACGTACGCGAGGAACGCGAAGTGCACCACCATGGTCAGCCCGGCGAGCCACTGATAGGCCATGCTCCATTATCTGCCGCTAGGATCGCTCTCGGCGGCAGGGAGGAACTCGGGGAAGAGCCGAGACGGTCCCGCCACTGTGACCGGGGAGCCCGTCCCCACCCCGTCGGAGAGATCCGAGGCCACCGCAAGGGAAGGCCCGGGGCCGGGCGTCGATCCGGGAGTCAGGAGACTCCGGCCGCCGCATCGACTCTGCTACCGGGGCGCGGACCCCGACAGGAGGTACGCGGCCATGACGGCTGTCCAAGGTCTGCTGCTGTCCACTGCGGACACCGAGCTGCTCGCCGCCCGGGCGTCGGGTGCGCCCTGGCGCATCGGCAACCCGGCCCGGCTCGACGCCGGTGACGTCCCCGAGTTGCTGCGGGGCGTCGGCTTCGCGGTGGTGCGCCTGCTCGGCGGCCGCCGCACCTGGCCGGATGGGCTCGACGCGGTGCTCGCCGGCGGGCTGCCGGTGGTGGTGCTGGGCGGGGAGGCGCTGCCCGACGCCGCGCTGCAGGCCGAGTCGACCGTGCCCGCCGGGGTGGCCGGGGAGGCGCTGGCGTACCTGGTCGAGGGCGGTGCGGACAACCTGCGCGAGCTGCACCGGTTCCTGTCGGACACGCTGCTGATGACCGGCGAGGGCTTCGAGGCGCCGCGGGCCACGCCGGAGTTCGGCGTGCGCCCCGGCCCGGCGCACGAGGCCGGGCGGCCGACCGTCGGGATCGTCTACTACCGCGCGCACGAGCTGGCCGGGAACACGGCGTTCGTGGACACCCTCGCCGGGGCGCTGCACGACGCGGGCGCGAACGCGCTGCCGGTGTACTGCGGTTCGCTGCGCGGGGTGTCGGACGGGCTGCTTGACCTGCTGCGGGGCTGCGACGCGCTGATCGTGACGGTGCTGGCGGCGGGCGGCACCACCCCGGCGGACGCGAGCGGCGGCGGGGACGACGAGGCATGGTCGGTGGCGGCGCTGTCCGAGCTGGACGTGCCGGTGCTGCAGGCGCTGTGCCTGACCTCGTCGCGGGCGGTGTGGCAGGACTCGGACGCGGCGCTGAGCCCGATGGACGCGGCGATGCAGGTGGCGATCCCGGAGTTCGACGGCCGCCTGATCACGGTGCCGTTCTCGTTCAAGGAGCCGGGCCCGGACGGCATCGGCGTGTACGCCGCCGACCCGGAGCGGGCGGCCCGGGTCGCGGGCATCGCGGTGCGCCAGGCGAGGCTGCGGCACGTGCCGAACGAGCACAAGAAGCTTGCGATCGTGCTGTCCAGCTACCCGACGCGGCACTCGCGGGTCGGCAACGCGGTCGGTCTGGACACCCCGGCCAGCGCGGTGGTGCTGCTGCGGGCGCTGCGCGAGGCGGGGTACGACCTGGGCGACGGCGCGCCTCTGGCGCCATGTCACAGCCCGGAGGACGGGGACGCGCTGATCCATGCGCTGATCGCGGCGGGTGGGCACGACGTGGAGTGGCTGACCGAGGAGCAGCTCGCGGCGGCCCCGGCCCGGGTCCCGCTGAACGATTACACCCGATGGTTCGCCACGCTGCCCGCGAGCCTGCGCGACGGCATCGTCGCCGCGTGGGGCGAGCCGCCGGGCGAGCTGTACGTGGACCGGGGCGAGATCGTGCTGGCGGCGCTGCGCTTCGGCAACGTGCTGCTGATGATCCAACCCCCGCGCGGCTTCGGGGAGAACCCGGTCGCCATCTACCACGACCCGGACCTCGCGCCGAGCCACCACTACCTGGCCGCGTACCGGTGGCTGGACCAGGAGTTCGGCGCGGACGCGGTGGTGCACCTGGGCAAGCACGGCACCCTGGAGTGGCTGCCGGGCAAGGGGCTGGGCCTGTCCCGCGAGTGCGCGCCGGACGCGGTGCTCGGTGACATTCCGCTGGTGTACCCGTTCATCGTCAACGACCCGGGCGAGGGCACCCAGGCCAAGCGGCGCGGGCACGCGGTGATCGTGGACCACCTGGTGCCGCCGATGGCCCGCGCGGAGACGTACGGCGAGATGGCGAAACTGGAGCAGATGCTCGACGAGTACGCCACCGTGCAGGCCCTCGACCCGACGAAACTGCCCGCGGTGCGCGCCCAGATCTGGACCCTGATCCAGGCCGCCCAGCTCCACCACGACCTGCACCAGGCCGACATGCCGGGCGAGGACGACTTCGACGACTTCATCCTGCACGTCGACGGCTACCTGTGCGAGGTCAAGGACTCGCAGATCCGCGACGGCCTGCACGTCCTCGGCGGCGCGCCGGAAGGCGAGGCGCGGATCAACCTGGTGCTCGCGGTGCTGCGCGCCAACCAGGTGTGGGGCGGCGTGCGTGGGGCGCTGCCGGGACTGCGGGCGGCACTGTGCCGCCGGTACGGGCTGGACGAGCGTGCCCTGCTGGCCGAGCCGGGTGCCGTGGCGGCCGTGCCCGCGGACCTGACCGACGTCGCCGACGGCCCGGCCCGCACCGGCGCGGACGCCGTCGACCTGATCGAGGGCGTGGCCCGGCGGCTGGTGATCGGCAACGAGACGCTGGGCTGGGAGCCGTCGAAGGTCCCGGCGGTCGTCGCCGAGGTGCTGGGCGGCCCGGACGACGCCGTGGAGGCGGTGCTGCACTTCGCCGCGACCGAGGTGGTGCCGCGGCTGGACGCGACCGTGGACGAGGTGACCGCGGTGCTGAAGGCGCTCGACGGGCGCTACGTCGCGGCGGGGCCGTCCGGCTCGCCGACCCGTGGCCTGGTCAACGTGCTGCCGACCGGGCGCAACTTCTACTCCGTCGACCCGAAGGCGATCCCGTCGCGCAACGCGTGGGACGTCGGGGTGGCACTGGCGGACTCGCTGCTGGCCCGGCACCGGCAGGACACCGGCGAGTGGCCGCGCACGGTCGGGCTGACGGTGTGGGGCACGTCGGCGATGCGCACCCAGGGCGACGACATCGCCGAGGTGCTGGCCCTGCTGGGTTGCCGCCCGACCTGGGACGACGCGTCGCGGCGGGTGACCGGGTTCGCGGTGGTGCCGCCGGCCGAGCTGGGCCGGCCGCGAGTGGACGTGACGGTGCGCATCTCCGGCTTCTTCCGGGACGCGTTCCCGCACGCGGTCGCGCTGATCGACGACGCGGTGCGGGCGGTGGCCGAGCTGGACGAGGCCGACGAGGACAACTTCGTGCGCGCGCACGCCCGCGCCGACGAGGCCGAGCACGGCGACCGGCGGCGGGCCACCACCCGCATCTTCGGTTCCAAGCCGGGGGCGTACGGGGCCGGCCTGCTCCCGCTCATCGACGCCCGGAACTGGCGCGACGACAAGGACCTGGCCGAGGTGTACGCGGTCTGGGGCGGCTACGCGTACGGCCGCGACCTGGACGGCAGGGCCGCCCGCGAGGACCTGGAACGGGTCTACCGCCGGGTCAGCGTCGCCGCGAAGAACGTGGACACCCGTGAGCACGACATCGTCGACTCCGACGACTACTTCCAGTACCACGGCGGCATGATCGCGATGGTGCGCTCGCTGACCGGGGCTTCGCCGACCGCGGTCATCGGCGACTCGCACCTGCCCGACAGCGTGAAGACGCGCACCCTGGGCGAGGAGACCAAGCGCGTGTTCCGGGCCCGGGTGGTCAACCCGCGCTGGATCGCCGCGATGCGCCGGCACGGCTACAAGGGCGCGTTCGAGCTGGCCGCGACCGTGGACTACCTGTTCGGCTACGACGCCACGGCCGGGGTCGTCGACGACTGGATGTACGAGAAGCTGGCGGCGGCGTACGTCTTCGACCCGGAGGTCCGCGAGTTCCTGGAGCGGTCCAATCCGTGGGCGCTGCGCGGCATCAGCGAACGCCTCATCGAGGCCGCCGACCGGGGCCTGTGGGCCGAGCCCGATCCGGCCACGCTGGACGCGCTGCTCCAGGCCTATCTGGAGGCGGAGGGCAGCCTGGAGGGCTGATCCGGCGGTGGCGCGGCGTTCGGGCGATCGGGCGATTCTCCGCAGATCTTGAGGTCGTTATGGTGACGCCCTCATGTTCTGCAACGGGGAGTGATCGTCGTGGCCAAATCCGGCTCGAATCCGATCGCGAACGCCGTGGTGTTCGGGGTCATCGGGCTCCTGGGCATCGGCCTCGCGGTCTGGCTGTCCACCAGCGTCAAGTGCGGCCCGGACACCATGGGTCCTGCGGACAAGTGCATCGAGTCCACCGACTCCGGCACCCGCTGGCTCACCTACCAGGAGGTGCAGGAGGGCCAGCAGCGCCAGGGCCTGCTCTTCGGTGGCATCGGCGCGGTGTTCCTGCTCGGCGCGGCCGGCACGCTCGTGTTCGGCGCCCGCAACCGCAGGCGGCAGCACGAGGAGTCGGCCGCCGCCGAGGCGTGGACGAGGGCGGTCTGACCCATGTCGGTGAACGCCAAGCCGGGCACTGTGACCGTGCCCGCAGACGTGGCCGTGGCGGCGGCGTCGCGCGGGCTGGGCAACCCCGGGGTGAGCTATCCGGCGCAGACGCCGAAGATGCCGCTGATCGGCCTGGGCGTGCTCCTGCTGCTGTGGGTGGCGCTGTCCGTGATCATGGTGCTGGCCGCCAACGGCTCGCCGACGCTGTACGAGGACGGCCCGCTGGCCATGGCGATGCCGTTCATCGTGCTCGCGGTGGTCAACGCGCTCGGCTTCCTGGTGGTGCTGCTGCGCAGCCCGCTCGTGTCGGCCAAGGCGCGGCGGCTCCAGGTGCACGTGTTCGACCAGGGCTGGGTGCGGGTGCGCCGCAAGGGCATCGAGGTCTACCGCTGGGACGAGGTGCAGGCGCTGTACGCGTCGGTCGCCGAGAACACCAGCGGCGGCATCCGCCAGACCGCCTACCACTACCGGATCACGTTCCACGACGGCCGGCAGGTCAGCATGCGCAACTTCGCCACCGACATGGCGCGCTTCGGCCCCCTGCTCCAGCAGGCGGTGGCGCAGACCCAGCTGCCCCGGGCGATGGCCTACTTCGACCAGGGCAACCCGGTGGGCTTCGGCGACTTCACGGTGACCGACGACGGCGTGGCCACCCGCAAGGGCAAGCTCGTGCCGTGGTCGCAGCTCGGCGGCGTCAAGGTCGAGTTCGGCCTGGTGGGCCTCGTCGACGAGCAGGGCAAGCGGGTGTCCCCGCAGACGGCGATCGGCCAGATCCCCAACGCGATGACGTTCCTGCTCATGATGCAGACCATCTTCAAGAAGATCGCCTGATTCGGGGGAGGAGAGCCATGGTAAAGCCCAAGACCGGTGTCGTCATCGGCGCGTCCGTGCTGGCCGTGATCGGCGTGGTCTTCTTCGTCGTCGCCGCGTTCAGCTCCGGTGGCGGGGTGAGCTGCGACGGCAAGGCGATGCGGCCGGGTGACGTGTGCCTAGAGGTGGCCGAGGACGGCCGCAAGACCTATCACACGTACGACGAGGTCAAGGCCGAGCAGGAGGCGCGCCGTCCGGTCCTGCTCGTCGTCCTGGGCGGGTTCGGCGGGTTGTTCGTGCTGGCCGCGGGTGGATTCCTGGTGGCGGGCTCGCGGGAGAACAAGAAGGATCAGGCGCAGATCGAGGCCGCGGCGGCGTGGATGCGGGTGGGCTGACATGACTTTGCTGGTGGAATCCGCGCTCGGGCTCGCCCCGGACGTCACCGTCGCGGCCTCGATGCGCAACCTCGGTGAGCACCGCGAGAGCTACCCGGCGGTCACCCCCAAGCCGCTGCTGCTCGCCTCGGGCATGTTCGCGGTGCTGTTCGGGGTGCTCGCCGGTGGCGCGACCTGGGGCGCGATCGTCGGCGACCCGGCGGTCTGGATCGCCGCCATCATCCTCTGGTCACTCGCCACGCCCTGCCTGCTGGGCTTCCTGTGGGTGCTGCTGCGCAGCCCGGCGGTGTCGAAACGGGCCCGGCAGTTCCGGGTGCACGTGTTCGAGCACGGCTGGGTGTGGGCCCGCCGCAGCGGCACGGAGGCGTACCGCTGGGACGAGGTGCAGGCGCTGTTCGCCAACCTGGCCGTCTTCACCGCGGAGGTCAGCAGCAGGACGCCCTACGGCATCCGGATCGCCATGGTCGACGGCCGCCGGATGGAGATCTGGCAGGTGCACGTCGACATGGCGCGGTTCGGCCCGCTGCTGACAGCACGCGTGGCGCAGGCGCAGCTGCCCAAGGCGATGGCGTACTTCGACAAGGGCAACCCGGTCACCTTCGGCGATCTGACGATCACCGACGACGGCGTGGCCTTCCAAGGCTTTCTGACGCCCTGGTCGGACATCGGCGGCGTCGAGATCGACCACGTCGACCAGAGTTACCTGTCGCTGGTGGACCCGCAGGGCGAGCCGCGGGGCGCGCGGGTGAACTTCGGCCTGATGGCGAACGGGTACACGTTCGTGCTGATGGTCGAGGCGATCCTCGCTAAACTGCGCGGCGTCGGCCGGTAACGTCGACCGTCAGCCGCCGAGCTGCTTGAGGTAGGAGTGCTCGCTGGCGAAGGGCTGATAGCCGAGCCAGTCGTTGACCGCGATCATCGGCGCGTTGGTGTAGTCGTTGCAGGTGATCGCGGTGTGGATGCCCGCCTGCGCGGCCCGGTGCAGGGCGACCGCCTTGGCGATCTTCGCCAGGCCCCGGCCGCGGTACTCGCGCAGCGTGCAGGTGCCGGTGGAGATGCCCTTGCCGAGTTCGAGGTTGGCCTCCATGAACGTGGCGCTGGCGGGCACCCCGTCGACGAGCACCATCGTGCCGACGTCGAGCTGCTGGTCGGGGCTGTTCCAGTAGCGGGCCAGCCAGGTGTCGAACGGGATGCCGTCGAAGGACATGTCGCCGGGCTCGTCGACGGAGGCGGCCTGGTCCAGGTCGTACACCGCCTGCGGGCCGGCCTCGCGGAGGCTGACCGCCGTCACGCCGGACGGCAGGGGCGGCACGGGCGGCAGGTGGGCGGTGTCCAGCCGGGCGTAGCGGTCGTGGGCGCCCCGCGTGTAACCACGTGCCTCGGCCCAGTGCTGGTCGGCGGCGTCGTCGGTGGCGAAGGTGCGCACCCGGCGGGCACCGATGGCGCGCAGGTGCTCCTCGACGCGGTCGTGCAGCGCGGTGCCCACGCCCCGGCCGCGATGCTCGGGATGTACCTCTACCTGCAGGTAGCTCGCGCCCGGCTCGGCGGTGGAGATGTTGAACCCGCCGACGGCACAGCCCACGACCTGCCCGTCGCGCGCAGCCAGCAGCCGCAGCAGCCGGGCCTCGGGGCGGCTGGTGCGCCACCACACCTCCTGCTGCGCCACGCTGGAGATGAACCACGGGAAGGCGGCGTAGCGGATGCGCGCCTGCTCCGGCACGTCCTCGATGGTCATCTCGCGGATCAGCAGCTCACTCGTCACGGTCCCTGTCTAGCAGGGGCGGCAAGCGAATTACCGGTGGCGCCCGCGCCGTTGCGGGCGCCACCGGGGGTCTGTGTCGGGGCCGCTCGGTGTCATCCCTGCGCTGCGCTCCGGGATGACACCGATTAAGGCCGCGTAAGCGGACCGCCCATGAGCACAGGGGGTCTCTACAGGGTCAGCGTCCAGGTGTTGACGTAGCCGACGTCACCGGAGGCCGCGTCCTGCACCCGCAGCCGCCAGGTGCCGTTGGCCGCCTCGGTGGACAGGTTCACGGTGTAGGTGGTGTCGATGTTGTCGGTGCTGCCGCCCGACCGGTTGTGCAGCGTGTACGCGCTGCCGTCCGGTGCGAGCAGCGACACCACCAGGTCGCCCTTGTACGTGTGCACGATGTGCACCTCGGCCGTCGACGTCGACGACGCGTTGCGGTTGCAGCCCGCGATGGTGATGTCGCTGTACACCGTGGCCACGTCGACGATGGTCACGTCGTTCGGATTGGCGCCGGTGCAGCCGGGCGCGCCGTTCACGGTCAGGGTGTAGCTGACGGTCCGGGTGGCCCCGCTGCCCGTGCCGATCACCGTGACCGCGTAGCTGCCCGCCGGGGTCGACGCGCTGGTGGCGATCGTCAGCGTCGACGATCCGCCGGCGGTGACCGAGGCCGGGCTGAACGTGGCTGTCGCGCCCGCGGGCAGGCCGCTCGCGGTCAGGTTCACGGTCTGCGCGACGCCGTTGGTGACCGCGGTGCTGATGGTCGAGGTCAGCGAGCCGCCCGGGTTGACCGAGCCGAAGGCGGGCGAGGCCGCGATCGAGAAGTCGTTCGCCGCGGTGCAGTACTGGGCCTGCTTGTTGATGGCCCGGTACGGGCAGTCGGCGTACTCGGACAGCAGCAGCACGGCGCTCTTGTTGCGGGAGGTCTGCGCCGCGATGACCTCGTCCGGCGGGTAGAAGCCAGGGCTGGACGACTTCGGGTACATCTCGAAGGTGTACGTCCAGATGCGCTGGTCGCCCCAGAGCCAGTCGGTGATGTCGCCGTCGGTGACGTACAGGTCGCTGCCCTGTTCGGGGGTGTAGGAGTTGGTCGCCGCCATCTGCTGGCCGATGGTGGCGAACGTGTTGCGCTCGTCGGTGGTCATGCCCGGGTTCACGGTGTCGGCGGTGGTGTACCCGAACGGCCACAGGATCAGCTCGCCGTACGTGTGGAAGTCGATGTTCGCCTTGATCTGCTGCACACCGCCGACGCGGCGGGACAGCACGAAGTCGCGCAGCACCGACGCCTCAGGGGTGGAGAACGCCGACGGGCCGCGGTAGGTCTCCGACGACGGGCTGCCCGAGGAGCCGCCGCAGCAGCCCCACTTGTAGCCGAAGTTGCGGTTGATGTCGGTGCCGACCGCCGAGCTGCCCGAGTTCGGCTGGCGGTTCTTGCGCCAGGAGCGGTAGGAGCCGGTGGCGATGTCGTACTCGCCGCCGTCGGGGTTGAGGTCCGGCACGATCCAGATCTCGCGCGAGTCGACCACGGCCTTGACCCGGCTGTCGGTGGCGTACGCGTCGGTGAACAGGTTGGCCAGGTAGAGCGCCATCTCGACGGTGAGGTGCTCGCGGGCGTGCAGGTGCGCGTTGAACAGGATCTCGGGCTCGTTCTCGTCGGTGGCGACGTTGTCGGAGATCTTCAGCGCGACGATCTGGCGGCCCTCGTACGAGGTGCCGATGACGGACTTGCGGACCAGCGTCGGGTGGTCGGCGACGATCTGGTTGATCTCGGTGTTCATCTCGGCGTAGTTGTGGAAGCCGCCGTCGGCCGACGGGAAGTCGAGCGGGACCGCGTTCGGCCCGGTGACCCGCGAGGACGGCGGGGGCAGCAGCTCCAGGCCGAAGCCCAGGCGGCGGATGCGGTCGGCCTCGGTCGTGTTCGCGGTGATGTAGATCTTGCCGTGCTCGATCAGGTCGATCGCCGCTCCGGTGCGGGCGACCGCGTCGCGGTCGGCGAAGGTCTGCGGGCCGGTGACCAGGTACTGCTGGGAGCCGGCGAGGGTGAAGTCGTCGGCGGGCGCGCCACCGGCCGGGCCGGGCACGGTGAGGGCCACGCCGGTGACCAGGGTGGTGAGGACGAGCGCGAGTCTGCGCACGGGTTACCTCCGAGGGGGTCGGTGGAGGCGGGTCGGGAGCAGGCCCGGCTCCGCTGGTCGCGGAGCCGGGCCCGGGGATGGTGCGACGGACTCAGAGGGTGAGCGTCCAGGAGTTGATGTAGCCGGTGTCGATCGAGGCGGCGTCGCGGGCGCGCAGGCGCCAGGTGCCGTTCTTGACCTCGGAGGACAGGTTCACCGTGTAGATGGTGTCGATGTTGTCGGTGCTGCCGCCCGACCGGTTGTGCAGGTTGTACACCGAGCCGTCCGGTGCGACGAGGTCCACGATCAGGTCACCCTTGTACGTGTGCACGATGTGCACCTCTACCTTGGACGACGAACCGGCGTTGCCCGTGCAGCCGGAGATCGTGATGTTGCTGTACACCCCGGTGCTGTTGTTGTCCGGGATGCTCACGTCGGTGCCGTTGGTGGCCGCGGCGCAGCTGCCGACCGGGTTGACCGTCCAGGTGAACGAGGCCGTGCCGGTCTTGCTCGCGCTGTCGGTCGCGGTGACGGTCACGGTGTAGGTGCCCGCGGTGGTCGGCGTGCCGGTGATCTGGCCGGTCGAGGCGCTGATCGAGGTGCCGGCCGGCAGGCCGCTGGCCGACCAGCTGTACGGCGCGGTGCCGCCCGAGGCGGTGCTGTTCAGGGTGACGGCGGTGCCGACGACGGTCGACTGGTTGCCGGGGCCGGTGACGGAGACGCCGCCCGGGGCCCCGCCGAGGGAGACCGCCGCGTTGTAGATGTCGGTCGCGAAGTAGCGGACCTCGGTGTACACGCCCGGGTTCTGCGGGCGGGCGCAGCCGATGCCCCAGCTCACGATGCCGACCTGGATCCACTCGTTGGAGGCGTTCTTCTTGACCATCGGGCCGCCGGAGTCGCCCTGGCACGTGTCGACGCCGCCGGAGCTCCAGTTGCCCGCGCAGATCTCCTCGTTGAAGACCAGGCCGGAGTAGTCGCCGCCGGCGCTCTGGCACTGCGTGTCGGTGATGAACGGGACCTGCGCCTTGAGCAGGTAACGCTGCTGGCCGCCGCCCTCGGTGGCCGCGCCCCAGCCCATCACGTCGAAGTTGCCGCTGTGCAGCGACGTGTCCGTGGCGATCTTCAGCAGCGGGGCCGTGGTGATCGGGCTGGACAGGCGGATCAGCGCCCAGTCCTTGCCGGTGCCGTTGTAGCCCGGGGCGCGGTACACGTAGTTCGAGGTGCGGGTGGTGCGGGTCGGGTCCTGCAGGTCGACGACGCCCCAGGTGGCCGTGATCGAGGTGTTGTTGCCGGTCGCGCCGACGCAGTGGGCGGCGGTCAGCACCAGGCTCTGGGTGTACATCGCGCCGCCGCAGCCCATGGACAGGCGCACCATCCACGGGAACTCGCCCTGCGCGGCCCGGGTCCCGCCGACGACCTGAGGCGTGATCGTGCCGTCCGGGCTCGGCGCGGCCTGCGCCGGGACGGCGGCCGAGCCCAGGGCGAGCATGGCGCCGGCCAGCGCGATGGCGCCGGCGCGCAGCGCCGTTCGTAGTGAATTCCGCACAGGATCCTCCCAAGGTCCACCCGGCGCCGAGCGCTTCTGGCGCCGGATCGCCGGAGAGTTTCCCTGGAAGCTAGCGGAAGACAACGATACATAGCAATATCGAAGTTAATTGTTACGTGCTGATGTCGGGCCCGCCGGGGCGTGACACATGCCTCCGTACGGGCGACCCGCTTTGACGCGGCGCACCGCGTCCGTCACGATGGCCGGTGAGCGGCAGTGGAGGAACCCGGTGCGAGTCCGGGGCGGTCCCGCCACTGTCACCGGGGAGCGACCCCTCCCGAGCGGCTCCGTCTCACGACGCGCGCCGTTTCGGCACCAGGCCACGGCCGTTGACACGGTTGGAAGGCCGAGGGGAAGCGTCGATCCGGGAGCCAGGACACTCCGGCCGCTCACGACGCCGCACGGCGTCACTTCACCGGATTTCGCGGGCGAGGAAACCCGCGGAGAGGACTCGCGCATGGGCTCGTGCCTGAGCGGGCTTTGACCCCGCTGTACCCGTTCTCCGCCGTCGTCGGCCTCGCCGACCTCAGGCTCGCCCTACTGCTCAACGCCGTCTCGCCCGCCATCGGCGGGGTGCTGGTGCGCGGCGAGAAGGGCACCGCCAAGTCCACCGTGGTCCGTTCCCTGGCCGGGCTGCTGCCGCAGGTCGAGGTCGTCGCCGGATGCCGGTTCGGCTGCGACCCGGCGTCGCCGTACGGCGCGTGCCCGGACGGGCCGCACAGCGCCGGTAAGACCGCCGGTCAGGGGGTCATTGTCCGGCGCGCCAGGCTGATCGAGCTGCCCGTCGGGGCGACCGAGGACCGGCTGGTCGGCGCGCTGGACCTGGAACGGGCGCTGACCGCCGGGCAGGCCGCGTACTCGCCGGGCCTGCTGGCCGGGGCGCACCGCGGCGTGCTCTACGTCGACGAGGTGAACCTGCTCCACGACCACCTGGTGGATCTGCTGCTCGACGCCGCCGCGATGGGCGAGGCGTACGTGGAGCGCGACGGCGTCTCGGTGCGCCACGCCGCCCGGTTCCTGCTGGTGGGGACCATGAACCCGGAGGAGGGCGAGCTGCGCCCGCAGCTGCTCGACCGGTTCGGGCTGGCGGTGCAGGTGCGCGCCCCGCGTGAGCCGAAGGAGCGGGTCGAGGTGGTGCGGCGGAGGCTGGCGTACGAGGCCGACCCGGCCGGGTTCGCGGCGCGGTGGGCCGAGGCGGACGCCGAGCTGGCCGAGCGCATCGACACCGCCCGGCGGCGGCTGCCCACGGTGGAACTGCCTGACGCGGAGTTGACCCGCATCGCCCACGTGTGCGCCGCGTTCGAGGTGGACGGGCTGCGGGCCGACCTGGTGGTGGCCCGCGCCGCGCTGGCCCTGGCCGCCTGGCACGGCCGCGGCCGGGTCACCGAGCAGGACGTGCGGGACGCGGCCCGGCTGGCGCTGCCGCACCGCCGCCGGCGCGACCCGTTCGACGCCCCGGACCTCGACGAGCAGGCCCTGGAGGACGCGTTGAACAGCGCACCCCCGCCGGCTGAACCCGACGGCTCCCACGACGGCCCAGGTGCTCCCGGCGACCAGGACCGTGCGGCGGGCGGCGAGGGCGCCCCGAAGGCCGATCTCGACGGTGACGCCGACCTGGACGGTGACGGGCCGGACGGCTCCGGTCCGGACGACGGGCCCGACGGTGGCCCGGACGACGACGGTCCGGACGGCGGTCCGCGGCCGGGCGGGCCCCGCGGTGCGGCCCCGGACGAGGGCGGCACGCCGCCGCGGCCGGTGCCGCAGGGGGACACCCGGCAGCGGGACGGGGCCGACGAGGGGCGTTACGCGTCGGCGGGGCAGCAGCACGCCGAGGCGGCGACGCCACGGCGGGCGCGGCTGTTCGCGGTGCAGGGAGTGGGGGAGGGTGCGGCGGGGCGGCGCTCACCCGCGTACACCCGGATGGGTCGGACCGTCGGCGCGCGGGTGCCCGGCGGCACCCTGGCCGCGCTGCACCTGGCGGCGACCGTGCGGGCGGCGGCCGGGCGGCAGCACGCCCGGGGCCGGACCCCCGGCGGCCCGCTGCGGCTGGTCGCGGCCGACCTGCGCGAGCCGGTGCGGCAGGGGCGCGAGTCGAACCTGGTGCTGTTCTGCGTGGACGCCTCCGGGTCGATGGCGGCCCGGCAGCGCATGGGCGCGGTGAAGGGCGCGGTGCTGTCGCTGCTGCTCGACGCGTACCAGCGGCGTGACAAGGTCGGCCTGGTCACCTTCCGGGGCAGCGAGGCGGAGCTGGCGCTGCCGCCGACGTCCAGCGTGGAGGCCGGCGCGGCGCGGCTGCGCGAGCTGCCCACGGGCGGGCGTACCCCGCTGGCCGCGGGACTGCGCCGGGCGGCGCACACGCTGCGGGTCGAGCGGCTGCGCGACCCGCACCGGCGCGCGCTGCTGGTGCTGGTGACCGACGGCCGGGCCACTGCGGGACCCGACCCGGTCGGCGAGGCCATGCGCATCGCGGGCGGGCTCGCCGCGACCGGGGTGTCGGCCGTGGTCGTGGACTGCGAGTCGGGGGTGGTGCGGCTCGGACTCGCCGCCCGCCTGGCGGTGCGGCTCGGCGCGGAGCATGTGCCGCTGGCCGAGGTGACCGCGCAAGGGCTGGCCGGGGTGGCCCGCCGGGACCGCCGGAGGGCGGCATGACGCAGACGAGTGGAGGCCGCTGATGCCGCAGGGCAAGCCGGAGACCGTGCCCGACGACGGGCTCACCACGCGGCAGCGCCGGAGGTCCCCGGTGCTGGCCGTGCACACCGGGATCGGCAAGGGCAAGTCGACGGCGGCGTTCGGCATGGCGCTGCGGGCCTGGAACGTGGGCTGGCCGATCGCGGTCTTCCAGTTCGTGAAGAGTCCCAAGTGGCGGGTCGGCGAGGAGGCCGCGTTCCGGGCGCTGGGCCGCGCGCACGACGAGTCCGGCACAGGCGCGTCGGTGACCTGGCACAAGATGGGCGAGGGCTGGTCGTGGCTGGCCCGGCCCGGCGACGAGCGCGACCACGCCGCCGAGGCGGCCGAAGGCTGGGCCCAGGTCAAGCGCGACCTGCTGGCGCAGCGGTACGGCTTCTACGTGCTCGACGAGTTCACCTACCCGATGCACTGGGGCTGGGTGGACACCGCCGACGTGGTCGAGACCCTGCGCACCCGCCCCGGCTCCCAGCATGTCGTGATCACCGGCCGGTACGCCGCGCCGCCGTTGCTGGAACTGGCCGACCTGGTCACCGAGATGGGCAAGGTGAAGCACCCGATGGACGCGGGACGCAAGGGCCAGGCGGGGATCGAATGGTGAAGCGAGCCCCGCAGTCGCGAACGGACAGTTCATGGTGAACACACCTCGGATCGTGGTGGCCGCGGCGGCGTCGGGGCATGGCAAGACGACCGTGGCGACGGGGCTGCTGGCGGCGTTGACGGCGCGCGGCATGACCGCGGCCGGGTTCAAGGTCGGCCCGGACTACATCGACCCGACCTACCACTCGCTGGCCTGCGGGCGGCCCGGCCGCAACCTGGACCCGTCGCTGGTCGGCGAGGACCTGGTCGCGCCGCTGTTCGCGCACGGGGCCACCGGTGCGCAGGTGGCGGTCGTCGAGGGCGTGATGGGCCTGTACGACGGCCGGTCGGGGGAGGGCGACTTCGGCTCGACCGCGCACGTGGCGCGGCTGCTGGACGCGCCGGTGGTGTTCGTGGTGGACGCGACCGGCCAAGGCCGGTCGGTCGCCGCGCTGCTGCACGGGTTCCGCTCGTTCGGCTCGGTGCGGCTGGCCGGGGTGGTGCTCAACCGGGTCGGCTCGGATCGCCACGAGCAGATCCTGCGCGAGGCCTGCGAGGAGGTCGGCACGCCGGTGCTCGGCGTGCTGCGGCGCGCCGGTGCGGTCGCGGTGCCGTCCCGGCACCTCGGGCTGGTGCCGGCCGCCGAGCGCAGCGGCGCGGCGGTGGACGCGGTGCGGGCCATGGGCGCGCTGGTCGAGGATGGGGTGGACCTCGGTGAGGTGCTGGCGGTGGCGCACAGCGCGCCGCCACTGGCGGTGACGCCGTGGTCGGCGGCCGAGGCCGTTCGGGCAGCGGCCGAGGCGGCCGGAGTCCGGCAGGCCGGGCTCGAAGCGGACGGACCGTCGGCTGAGGCAGCCGGGGACCGGCCCGTGATCGCGGTCGCGGGCGGGCCCGCGTTCACCTTCGGCTACGCCGAGCAGGCCGAGCTGCTGCGCGCGGCCGGGGCCGAGGTCGTGCACGTCGACCCGCTGCGCGACGAGGCGCTGCCGCGGGGCACCGCCGGGCTGGTGGTCGGCGGCGGCTTCCCCGAGGTGTACGGCGACGAGCTGGCCGCCAACAAGCCGCTGCGCGACGCGGTACGGGCACTCGCCGTCGCGAACGCGCCGGTGGCCGCCGAGTGCGCCGGGCTGCTGTGGCTGGCCAGGTCGCTGGACGGGCGCGAGATGTGCGGGGTGCTCGACGCCGCGGCGGTGATGACCGAGCGGCTCACCCTGGGTTACCGCGACGCGGTCGCGGTGTCCGGCAGCGTGCTCGCCGACGCGGGCACCCGGGTCACCGGGCACGAGTTCCACCGCACCGCCGTGACCCCTGAGGCCGGGCCGTCGCCCGCGTGGGCGTGGCGCGGCCGGTCCGCCGAGGGCTTCGTCCAGGGCGGGGTGCACGCGTCGTACCTGCACCTGCACTGGGCGGGGCACCCGGACTTCGCGCGCCGGATGGTGCGTGCCGCATGCGCCTGATCGGGGTGGGGGTCGGTCCCGGTGACCCGGAACTGGTGACGCTGCAGGCGGTGCGGCTGCTGCGCGAGGCCGGCCGGGTGTTCGTGCCCGTGATGGACGTGGCCGAGCAGGGCCGGGCCGAGGCGACGGTACGCGCGCACGCCGGCCACGACCGCGTCGAGCGGCTGGTGTTCGCCCTCAACGAGCGCGACGACGCGCGCCGTCGCGAGTCCCACTGGGACGCCGCCGGTGAGCGCGTCGCCGACTGGTTGCGCGAGACCGGCGGCACCGCCGCGTTCGCCACCATCGGCGACCCCAACGTGTACTCGACCTTCGGCTATCTCGCCGCGACCGTCCGCGCCCTGCTGCCCGAGGTGGCCGTGCAGACCGCACCCGGGATCACCGCGATGCAGGCGCTCGCCGCCGCGGCCGGGGTACCGCTCGCCGAGGGCATGGAGCCACTGGTGCTGGTGCCGTTGGCCCGGGGCGCGACGGCACTGCCGGCCGCCCTGGCGTACGCGCAGGACGGGACGGTGGTCGCGTACAAGGGCGGCCGCCACCTGGCGGACGTGGTCAGCGCGGTGAAGGAGGCCGGGCGGCTGGACGAGGCGGTGCTGGGCACCCGGCTGGGGCTGCCGGGGGAGAGCGTGGCCCCGCTGGCCGAGGCGGTCGAGGCGCCGTACCTGTCGGCGGTGCTGGTGCCGGGCCGCCGGGACGCACGAGGAGGAAAGCTGTGAAGGTCGTCTTCATCGGAGCCGGGCCCGGTGCGGCCGACCTGCTCACCCTGCGTGGCGCGGCCGCGATCGCCGCCGCCGACGTGGTGGTCTGGGCGGCCAGCCTGGTCCACCCGGACGTGCTCGGGCACGCCCGGCCGGGGGCGCGGATCGTGGACTCGGCGGCGCTGACCCTGGAGCAGACGCTCGACCTGTACCGCGAGGCCGCCGAGCGCGACCTGGTCGTCGCGCGGATCCACTCCGGCGACCCGGCGCTGTGGGGCGCGCTCGGCGAGCAGCTCGACGCGTGCCGCGAGCTGGGCCTGCCGACCGAGGTGATCCCTGGGGTGTCGTCGTTCACGGCGGCCGCCGCGGCGGTGCAGCGGGAGCTGACCGTGCCGGAGGTGGCGCAGTCGGTGGTGCTGACCCGGCTGGAGGGCGGCAAGACTCCGATGCCGGAGCGGGAGTCGGTCCGCGCGTTCGCCGCGCACGGCGCGACGATGGCGGTGTTCCTGTCCGCGGCCCGGTCCGGGCAGCTCGCGGATGAGCTGCTGGCGGGCGGGTACGCCGCGGAAACGCCCGTGGTGGTGGCCTACCGGGTGACCTGGCCGGAGGAGCTGATCGTGCGTTGCACGGTCGGCACCCTGGAGGCGGCGGTCAAGGAGCACAAGCTCTGGAAGCACACGCTGTTCCTGGTCGGGCCGGCGCTCGGCGAGGCGGGCGGCACGCGCAGCCACCTCTACCACCCCGGCCACTTCCACGGCTTCCGCCGGGCCGACCCGGCCGCCCGCGCCGCCCTGCGAGCAAGCCGTGACTGAGCCGCCCGCCCCGGGCGAACCCGACGTTCCTGCGGTGGCTGAGCCGCCCACCCCGGGTACGGCCGGCGTTCCTGCGGTGGCTGAGCCGGCCGCCCCGGGCGCGGCCGGCGTTCCTGCCGCGACGAACCGGCACGGAGCGGAGCTGCCGAGGAAGTCGCCCGGCGCAGGGCCGGCTTCCCGTGGCCGGACCCGCCGCGTGGCCGCCGAGACGGGAACAGATGTGCCGGAGCTGCGGGAACCCGATCTCCCCCGGACCGCGAAAGATCGCCCGACGGCGCTGCGGACCGGGTGGACAACCGGGACCTGCGCGTCCGCGGCTGCGAAGGCGGCCACGGAATTGCTGGTCGGCGGCGTTCCCCCGCGGTGGGTCGAGGTGGCGCTGCCGTCGGGACGGCGGGTCACCTTCGCTGTAGCGGAGTCGGTGCTGGACGGTGACGTGGCTCGTGCCGTCGTGGTGAAGGACGCGGGTGACGACCCGGACGTGACGCACGGAGCGCGGCTGACAGCGACCGTGCGGTGGCAGGACGGCGCGGGCGTGGCTCTGCGCGGCGGGGACGGCGTCGGCACGGTGACCAGGCCGGGTCTGGGGCTGGACGTGGGCGGGCCGGCGATCAACCCGGTGCCGCGTCAGATGATCACCCAGGCGGTGGCGGAGGCCGCCGGGGGACGCGGGATCGAGGTCGTGATCTCCGTGCCGGACGGCGAGCGCATGGCCCGCAAGACGACCAACCGACGGCTGGGCATCCTCGGCGGCATCTCGATCCTGGGCACCACCGGCATCGTGCGGCCGTTCTCCACCGCCTCGTGGCGGGCCAGCGTGATGCAGGCCGTGCAGGTCGCCGCCGCGCAGGGCGAGCAGACGATCGTGCTGTGCACCGGCGGGCGCACCGAGGCGGGTGCGATGGCGCTGCTGCCGGACCTGCCCGAGGTGTGCTTCGTCGAGGTCGGCGACTTCACCGGGGCTGCGCTGCGGACGGCTGCCGAGCGGGGCATGACCGGGGTGGTGTTCGTCGGCATGGCCGGCAAGCTGACCAAACTCGCCGCCGGGGTGCTGATGACGCACTACACCCGGTCGGCGGTGGACACCGTGCTGCTGGGGCAGGTCACGACGGCGGTGGGCGGGTCGGCGGAGCTGGCCGAGCAGGTCGACGGGGCGAACACGGCCAGGCATGCGTACGAGCTGTGGGAGGCGGCGGGGCTGCTGCGCGCGGCCGGTGACGTGCTGTGCGGGCGGGTGCGTGATGTGCTGGTGCGGTTCGGCAAGGGCGCGCTGCGGGCCGAGGTCGCGATGGTGGACTTCACGGGCAGGACGGTCGTGGCGGCGACCAGGCCGGAGTGGGTCTCATGCGCTGGATGACGGGTGGGCGGCGTCCGGCCGGGCACGCCGCTCGGGTGGGCGGTGTTCGCCGGCCGGCGACCGCCGAGCAGATCCCGGGGTCGGCGACATGCGGCGGGTGACGGTCGTGGGTCACGACGGCGGTGGGCTGAGCGCGGCCGCCGGTGCGGCGCTGGCGCGGGCGACGCTGGTCGCCGGGGGTGCGCGGCATCTGTCCGGGCTGGACGTGGCCGCGGAGTGCCTGGTCATGGGACCGGTCGCGCCGGTGGTGGCGCGGGTGGCGGCGCATGACGGCGAGGCGGTGGTGCTGGCCAGTGGCGATCCGGGGTTCTTCGGCATCGTCGCGGCGCTGCGCCGGGCCGGGGTCGAGCCGGTGGTGATCCCGGCGGTGTCCAGCGTCGCGGCCGCGTTCGCCCGTGCGGGCCTGCCCTGGGACGACGCGCTCGTCGTGTCGGCGCATGGCCGCGACGGCGCCGCTGCCGCCTCCGCGCTGCGCGATGATCCGTTTTTGTGGACGCTGGAGGACGCCCCGATAGGGGCAGCGGGCGTCCACAAAAACGGATCATCACCCGCCGGCGGGCTGCGGCGGGCGGTCAACGTCTGCCGGGCGTACCCGAAGGTGGCGGTGCTGACCGCGCCCGGCGGCGGTCCGGCCGAGCTGGGCGCGGCCCTGGCCGGGTGGCCGCGCACGCTGGTGGTCGCGGAGCGGCTGGGTACGGCGCAGGAGCGGCTGGTCACCGTCGAGGCGGCGGACGCGGCCGCGGGGACCTGGGCCGACCCCAACGTCGTGCTCGTGCTGGACCCGGACCGGCCGCAGCTCGGTCCACGGCCCGGTTGGATCGCCGGGGCAGGCCCCGGGCCCGCCGGGTGGGCGCTGCCCGAAGCCGCCTACGCCCACCGCGACTCGATGATCACCAAGGCGGAGGTACGCGCGTACGTGCTCGCCCGGCTCGGCCCGCGCCTCGGTGATCTGGTCTGGGACGTGGGAGCCGGGTCCGGCTCGGTCGCCGCCGAGTGCGCCCGGTTCGGCGCGGCGGTGCTCGCCGTCGAACGCGACCCGGCGGCCCTGCCCCTGATCACCGCCAACACGGCCGGTCTCGGCGTACGCCTCGTCGGCGGCGGCGCGCCCGACTGCCTGGCCGGGCTGCCCGAGCCCGACGCGGTCTTCGTCGGCGGCGGCGGCCCGCCCGTGCTCGCGGCGTGCGTCGCGCGGCGGCCGGCCCGGATCGTGACCGCGCTGGCCGGGCTCGAACGCGTCGGCCCGGTGCTGGGCGTGCTCGGCGACGCCGGTTACCGGACGGAGGGCGTACAGCTTCAGGCCTCGCGCCTGAGCCCGCTGCCCGGCGGCAGTCACCGGCTCGCCGCGACCAATCCCGTCTTCGTCGTCTCCGGGGAGTTGCCATGACCATCGGCCTGATCTGGGCCACCGCCGCCGGTCGCGAAGCCGCGACGCGGCTGGCCGCCGCGTGGCCGGGCGAGTGCACCGTCCACGAGGGAACCGTCCGCGACCAGCTCACCCAAGCCTGGTCCGGCTCCGACGCGATCGTCGCCTTCCTCGCCACCGGCGCCACCGTGCGCCTGCTCGCCCCCCTGCTCACCACCGACTCGGACGGCAAGCACACGCAGCCGGGTGTGGTGTGCGTGGACGAGGCGGGGCGGTGGGCCGTGGCGCTGCTCGGAGGGCATGGCGGTGGAGCGAATGCGCTGGCCGCGCGCGTGTCCGAGGTGCTGGGGGCGTCGCCTGTGGTGACCACGGGCACCGACGCCGCCGGGCTGCCCGGCCTGGACACGCTCGGGTTCGCCGTCGCGAACCCGGACGCCGTCGCGCCGGTGTCGCGAGCGCTGCTCGACGGGGAGCCCGTGCACCTGCGGTCCGACCAGGTGTGGCCGCTGCCGGCGCTGTCCGCGAACCTCGGTGACCACCCCGGGGCGACGCGGACGGTGCTGATCACCGACCGCCTGGTGGCGCCTGCCGCGGACCGGTCGGTGCTGGTGCTGCGTCCGCCGTCGCTGGTGCTCGGGATCGGGGCGAGCCGGGGCGTGTCCGGCGGCGAGATCGCCGATCTGGTCGCGCGGGTGCTCGCGGACGCGGGGCTGGCGGGGGAGTCGGTGTGCGCGGTGGCGACCGCCGACGTGAAGGCCGACGAGGCCGGGCTGCTGGCCTACGCGGCAGGCCGGGGCCTACCGCTGGTGACCTTCCCTGCGGCGGCGCTGGCGCAGGTGACCGTGCCGAATCCGTCCGAGGTGGTCCGGGCCGCTGTGGGCACGCCGAGCGTGGCCGAGGCGGCGGCGCTGCTGGCCGCCGGTGCCCGGGGCCGCGGGGCGGAGCTGGTGGCGGGCAAGACGGCGTCGGCGATGGCGACCGTGGCGGTGGCCCGGCTGGTGCCGATGGGCCGGCTCGCGGTGATCGGCCTCGGTCCCGGCGCGGCGGACCTGCGCACTCCCCGCGCGACGGAGCGGCTGCGCGCGTCCTCGATCGTCGTCGGCCTCGACCAGTACGTGGACCAGGTCCGGCACCTGCTGCGACCCGGCACCCGGATCGTCGACTCGGGACTGGGCGCGGAGGAGGAGCGCGCGCGTTCGGCCGTCGAGCTGGCGCGGCAGGGGCACGCGGTGGCGCTGATCGGCTCCGGCGACGCGGGCGTGTACGCGATGGCGTCTCCGGCGCTGGAGTTCGCCGGGGACGACATCGAGGTGACCGCGGTGCCGGGAGTGACGGCGGCGCTGGCCGCGTCGTCGCTGCTGGGCGCGCCGCTGGGGCACGACCATGTGTACCTGTCGCTGTCGGACCTGCACACCCCCTGGGAGGTGATCGAGCGGCGGCTGGAGGCGGCGGCCCATGCGGACCTCGTGGTCTGCCTGTACAACCCGCGCAGCGCGCGGCGTACCCGGCAGCTCCCGGCAGCGCTGGCGATCCTGGGCGCACACCGGCCGCCGGACACGCCGATCGGGCTGGTCCGCGACGCGTCCCGGGCCGGCGAGCGGATCGCGCTGACCACCCTCGACGCGATCGATCCGGCCGAGGTGGACATGAACACGGTGGTGATCGTCGGGGCCAGCACGACCCGTACGGTCGCCGGGCGCATGGTCACCCCGCGGGGGTACGCGTGGATGGCGCGGTGAGCCCGGTGCGCTTCGACGGCTGCCAGGGGTGCGGCGCGTGCCTGCTGACCTGCCCGACGCACGCGATCCGGCCGATCGGCGGGACGGGCCCGGCCCGGCTGTACGCCCGGCCCGACCTGTGCACAGGCTGCGGCGAGTGCGTCGAGGTGTGCCCGGTCGACGCGGTGACCCTGGTCGAGCGGGAGGCGCGATGACGACCGTTGCCAGGACGGTGCATCCGATCGAGGCGGAGTCCTACCGCATCCTGCGGGCGGCCGTGGACACCTCCGGGCTGCCCCGGCACAGCCGGGACGTGGCCGAGCGCATCGTGCACACCACAGCCGACCCAGGCTGGGTCGGCGATCTGGTGCTGGACGAGTCGGCGCTGGCCGCCGGGGCGGCGGCGCTGGCGGCGGGCGCGCCCCTGGTCGTGGACGTGACCATGGTCGGCGCGGGGATCACCCGCTACCCGTCGCGCTGCCTGGTCGGCTCGGCGCGGGCGGCGGAGCTGGCCGCGGCCCAGGGCGTCACCCGCTCGGCGGCGGCGGTGCGGCTGGCTGCGGCCGAACACCCCACGGGCGCGGTATGGGCCGTCGGCAACGCCCCGACCGCCCTGTTCGAACTGCTGCGGCTGGCCGCGGCCGGGCAGGTCGTCCCGGCGCTGGTGGTCGGCCTGCCCGTGGGCTACGTGGGCGCGGCCGAGTCGAAGGCCGCGCTGCGCGCGTCCGGGCTGCCGCAACTGTCCAACGTCAGCGCGCGCGGCGGATCGGCGGTCGCCGCCGCGGCCGTCAACGCCCTGCTCTACGGCGATCCCTTGCCCGCGCGGGAGCACCCCGAGCCCCGCCGGGAGCCGGTCCCGGCATCCGGAGCACCCCGAACATCCTTGGAGGAGAGACTGTGACCACCACCCCGCCCGCGCTGCTCATCGCCGGGCACGGCACGTCCGACGCGGACGGCGCCGAGCAGTTCCGCGCGTTCACCGAACGGGTCGGCAAACGTCTCGCCCCGCGCGGCGTGACCGTCGGCGGCGGCTTCATCGAGCTGTCCCCGCCTCCGCTGGGCGAGGCGGTGGCAGAGCTCGTCGCGGGCGGGCACCGCCGGCTGGCCGCCGTACCGCTGATGCTGGTCGCGGCGGGGCACGCGAAGGGTGACATCCCCGCGGCACTGGCCCGCGAGCAGCTGCGGCATCCCGGCCTGGCGGTGGCGTACGGCCGCCCGCTCGGCGCGCACCCCACGGTGCTCGCCCTGCTGCGGGAGCGGCTGGACCAGGCGGGAGCCGATCAGGGCAGTACGGTGCTGCTGGTCGGCCGGGGCTCGACGGACCCCGACGCGAACGCCGAGGTCGCGCGGGCCGCCCGGCTGCTGGCCGAGACGACCGGGGTGGCCGGGGTGGAGTACGCCTTCATCTCGCTCGCGGCCCCCGGCGTGCCCGCGGGCCTGGACCGCTGCGCGGCGCTGGGCGCGCGGCGGATCGTGGTGCTGCCGTACTTCCTCTTCACCGGGGTGCTGCCGCGCCGGGTGGCGGAGCAGGCCACGGCCTGGGCCATGGGCCGCCCCGACGTGCACGTGCGGAGCGCGGACGTGCTCGGCGACACCGACGCCCTGGCCGACCTGGTGATCGAACGCTACGGCGAGGCCCTGGCCGGCGACATCCGGATGAACTGCGACTCCTGTGTGTACCGGGTCAGCCTGCCGGGCTTCGAGGACCGGGTCGGGCTGCCGCAGACCCCGCACCACCACCCGGGTGACTCGGGGCACAGTCACGGTCACGATCACCCGCACACCCACGATCACGCACCGCTCCATGCGGATATTCACCGACGTCACCCCTGAGGAGGTTTGACGGCCGGCGAGCGTTGCTGGCATGGTGAGGGCAACAAGTTCACATCAGACGACGGTGCGCAGGAACCCGGTGAGAATCCGGGACGGTCCCGCCACTGTGACCGGGGAGCGCCCCGCACGAGCCACGGCCGCCGCAGCGGCTGGAAGGCGCGGCAAGCGCGACGAAGTTCCATCCACCCGGGAGTCAGGACACTGACCCGTCGTTGTCCAGTTCGGGGCGGTGAACCCCGAGGAGGAGGTTTTGTCATGGGTGCGTTGTCGACGCCCGCGGTGCCGTCGCAGGAGACGGCCGGAATCGCGGGGCGGCTGCGGGATCAGGTCATCGCCGGAGTGCTCGTCGCGGTGGCGCTGTTCATCCTCTACGCGGTGTTCCTGGACCAGGGCGCGCTGCTGTCCCCGGTGTACGGGGAACTCTCCCGTAGCGCCAACTACCTGCACGAGCTGTCCCACGACGGGCGGCACCTGTTCGCCGCCAACTGCCACTGAGCGGGGCGGACATGTCCCTGCTCTCGCTGATGGGGCGGGGCGGGCTGGCCGGTGCGTGCGCCGGGGCCCTCTCTGCCGTGGTGTCGCTGGTGCTCGCCGAGCCGGTCATCGACCGGGCGATCGCCCTCGAACACGCCAACGCCGGTGAAGGCCACGGCGCGGAGCTGTTCAGCCGCGACACGCAGCACGTCGGCATGCTGGTCTCGGTGATCCTGGCCGGGATGGCGATCGGGCTGCTGTTCGGCCTGGTGTACGCGGTGCTGCACCGCCGTGACCCGGGGGCCGACCCGTGGGGCCGGGCACTGCGCCTGGCCGGGGCGGGTTTCCTGGGCGTGGCGTTCCTGCCGTTCCTGCGATACCCGACGAACCCGCCAGGGGTGGGCAGCGAGGCGACGCAGCAGGCGCGGACCGTGACCTGGCTGGCCGCGATCGCGATCGGGCTGGCCACGGTCAGCGCGGCAGGTCTGCTGGCAGGCCGGCTCGCCGAGCGCGGGGCGGCGCTGCCGCTGCGTCAGCTGGCGCCGGTGGGGGTGGTGCTGGTGGGGCTCGCCCTGCTGTTCGCGCTGCCGTCGTCGGGTGATCCGATCAGCACGCCGGCCGATCTGCTGTGGTCGTTCCGGTTGCTGTCGCTGCTGGCCTCGGTGGTGCTGTGGGCCGGGATCGGCGTCGGATTCGGGCTGGCCGGGCTGCGGGCCGGTGCGGTCGCGAACACCGCCGCCGTGCGGGCGGCCGCGTGAAGGCCAGGGTGACGGTGTGCCGTGACTGCTGTTGCGGCACCGCCAAGCACCCCGACACCGATCACGATGGTCAGCTGCGGCAACTGGAGAAGGCGGGCGTACGGGTGCGCATCGCGCAGTGCCTGGACGTCTGCGAGCACTCGAACGTGATGGTCGTGCACCCGCGCCCGTCGGGTCGCCGCGACGGCGGCCGTCCGGTGTGGCTGGGCGGCATCCTCGACGAGGCGACGGTCGAGTACGTCGCCTCCTGGGCGGCCGCGGGCGGCCCCGGCTCCGCCGACCTCCCGGTCGCCCTCATCCCGTACGTCATCGAGGCGCCCGGCCAGACCTGACGGCACTCCGGCGTCCTTGATCGTCCGGGGTCCTTGATCGTCCGACTTGCCAGGCACCTGTGCGTATCTTGAGGCCGTATTCGCCCATGTGCCTGGCAAGTCGAATGACCTTGGTGCGCGACCCGCCCCGCTCGGCCGCACGGGCCGGGCGCGGCGGTGGGTCGGATACCGTCCGTCAGGGGCGAGTGGTCACGGCCGCGGCCTGCTCGAAGGACTGGGCGGGGGCGCCGCGGCGGTACATGACCAGCAGGATGATCGCGAACAGGGGCATCAGGATGTCCGACGGCAGCGCCCAGACGTTGGCCGGCGCGTGGTTGTCGTGGAAGACCCACTGGTTGAAGTGACCCCAGGCGTCGCCCCAGAAGGAGATGGCCAGCGCGGTCACCGCGGCGGTCAGCCAGGTGCCGCGCAGCCGCCGCCAGGCGCAGCCGATCGCCAGTACGGCCACCGCGATGTCGCCCCAGCCGACCTCCCACTGGAACATCGACTGCGTGTAGCCGATCTGCTCGGCGGTGTCGCCGGACGTCGGGCCGATGTGGCTGAGCCCGCCGAGCAGGCCCCAGATCCCCGCGCCGACCACCATGATCCAGAGCAGGGCGAGTTCGACGACCCTTTGTTTGCTGCGGCGGGCGGGATGTTTGTCCACGGCGACGTGGATCAACCAGCCGACGACGACGGTGAACCAGATGGCAGCGAAGAACGGCATCACACACCTCCGGGCGGCTCCGACGTTACGCCGGGGCCGCCCGGAGGTGGGCTGGTCCTGCGAATCCGTCCCGGCGGCTCAGGACACTCCGTAGAATCGCCGCGCGCCGGGGTGCAGTTCCAACGGCGACACCAGCGGTGCGATGTCCCGGCTGAAGTTGCCGCCCTCGGGGTGCACCGCGGCCAGCTCCGACTGGTGGTCGAAGAGCAGCTGGGTGAGCCGGTAGGCGACGTCGTCGGGCATGTCGACCGGCACCACGATCAGGTTCGGCACCGCGATCGTGTCCACCTCGGCGGCCAGGCCGTACATGCCTTTCGGGATGCTGCCGGGGGCGTAGATGTCGGGATGCGCCTTGCTGATGGCCTGGCCCAGCTTGTCGAGCGGGACCAGGGTGAACACGCCCGGGGACTGGTCGAACAGGCCCTGGATGCCGGTGGTCGGCAGGCCCGCCGAGTAGAACATGGCGTCCAGGTCGCCGGACCGCATGGAGGATGTCATCTGCGACAGCGACGCCGAGACCTGGGTGATGTCGCGCTTGAGGTCCAGCCCGGCGACGGTCAGCAGCCGGACGGCGACCTCCTCGCTGCCGGAGTTCTGCGGGCCGGTGCCGACCTTCTTGCCGCGCAGGTCGGTGATCGACTTGATGTCCGCGTTGCGGCGCACGACGAGGTGGGTCTGGCCGTTGAAGATCCGGGCCAGCGCCCGGAACTGCACCGGCTTGCCCTCGAACAGGCCTTTGCCCGCGGCGGCGTCCGCGGCCACGTCGGCGAAGGTGAACGCGATCTGCACGTCGTCGATGGCCAGCCGCTGCAGGTTGTCGCCCGCGCCGTTGGTCGGCGGGGCGAGCGCCTCGTAGCCGGGCAGGTGGCGGTTGATCAGATCGGCGTAACCGCCACCCACCTGGTTGAACACCCCGTTGGTGGGGCCGGTGCCGATGGTCAGGGTGCCGCCGTGCCAGGCCGGTGCGGCCTCTTCGGCGTCCGCCGAGCAGGCGGCGAGCGCCGGCCCGAGCAGCACGCAGAGCAGCAGGGCCAGCCGGCGGCGCCTCACCACTGGCCGTCCACCCGCGCCTCCGGCTCCAGGGCGTACGCGACCCGGTGCGCCAGCAGCGCCGTCTCGTAGCCGATCTGGCCGAGGTCGCAGCCGGGCGCGGCCACCACGGCGAGGAACGCGCGGTCGCGGACCGCCATGATCAGGAGCACGCCCTCGTCCATGTCCACCACGGTCTGGCGCACCTGGCCGCTGCTCAGGCAGCGCGCCGCACCGATGGTGAGGCTGGCCATCCCGCTCGTGATGGCAGAGAGCTGGTCCGACAGGTCCTGACGAAGCCCGTCCGAGTGGGCGATCGTCAGGCCGTCCACAGAGACGGCCAGCACGTAGGTGACGTCGGCAATCCGTTGGGCGAAGGAGGTCAGCAGCCAGTCGAGGCCGCCGACCTCGTCGGCGCCGGCGAGCTGCGCGGGGTTCTGAGTCATCGAGTGCTTTCCTTCGTTGCTGGCGGGGCTGACAGGCGCTGCTCACGAGCCAGTTCGCGGTGAGCGGCCGCGATACCGCCGGCCAGACCGGACAGCCGGGCGCGGACCGCTTCGGGGTCCAGCAGTCCGGAGCTGTTGGTCCGGGAGGGGGTGGTGGCTGCGTCGCCTGGCGTCGAGAGGTTGCCGGGGCGGCGCTGGGGCAGGCCGGAGGGCAGGAGCTGGGGACGGTCGGGTGCCTGCCGGACCTCAGGGATCACCTGGGTCGGCGCGTCGGCGGCCACCGCGAAGGCGGCGGCGGGCGTGGACGGGGTGGGGGACTGGACGGCAGAGGACTGGACGGCGGACGGCTGGACGGTCGGGACGGGCATGGACGGTGCTGCGGGCATGGACGGTGCTGCGGGAATGGACGGTGCTGCGGGAATGGACGGTGGTGCGGGAATGGACGGTGGTGCGGGGATGGGTGGTCGTGCGGACACCGGGGCGCCGGCCGGACGGGCGCCGGGCCGCCGGGTGCGCAGGGTCTCGCCGTCGGGCAGGGAGCCGTTGGACGGGACCGTCAGCCTGCTCACCGCGCTGTGCGACGGGGCGAGCAGAGCGGTCGGCAGCAGCACCAGCGCCACGGTACCCCCACCGGGGCTGCTGCGCAGTTGCACCGTGATCCCGCGGCGGGCGGCGATCCGGGCGACCACCAGCAGGCCCATGGTGCGGGCCAGCTCGCTGGTCAGCATGGACGGCCGGATCAGCCGCTCGTTGATCTCCTGCAGCTGCCCGGGCGGCATGCCGATGCCGGCGTCGAAGATGTTGATGGTGAGACCGTCCACCCCGCGCCGGGTGGTGACCAGCACACGGCTGTTCGGCGGGGAGAAGTCGGTCGCGTTCTCCAGCAGCTCGGCCAGCAGGTGCACGACGTCGCCGACGGCGTGCGCCACGACGCACAGGTCCGCGATGGAGTTGGTCTCCACCCGGGCGTACTGGTCGATCTCCGCGGCGGCCGCGTGCACGACGTCGACCAGCAGCTCGGCGTTGACGAAGCGGCGGCCCGGCTCGCCACCGGCCAGCACCAGCAGGTTCTCCTCGTTGCGGCGCATGCGGGCGGCGAGGTGGTCCAGCGCGAACAGCTTGGCCAGCGACTGCGGGTCGGTCTCGCTGCGCTCGAACTCGTCGATCAGGTGCAGCTGGCGCTGCACCAGGGTCTGGCCGCGGCGGGACAGGTTCACGAACATCTGCGAGATGTCGTGGCGCAGCATGGCCTGGTCGGCGGCCAGGCGCAGCGCCTGCTGGTGCAGGTTGGCCAGTGCCGCGCCGACCTCGCCGATCTCGTCGTTGGGGCCGGCCAGCGCCTTCTCCGCCTGTTCGTTGGAGGCGCGCACCAGGCGGCGCACCGTGTCGACGCCGGGCGCGGAGGAGACCTCGGCGATCGCGGCGGGCAGCTCGCCACTGGCGATGTCCATCGCGGACCGGCTCAACCGGCGCAGGCCGCGGCTGGTGCGTACGGACAGCAGCACCGCCACACCCAGCGAGATCAGGATGATCAGGGCGGACGCGCCACCACTGGCCAGCGCGTCCTGCTCGGCAGCGGTGTGCTGCCGGGCGGCCTCGGCCTCCAGCGCGTCGATGACCTCCAGCTCGAACAGGTAGAGCCGGCGCAGCGCGTTGGACTTGGCGATGAACCACGTGTCCGGGTCGACCTCCAGGCCCGCGGGGGCGCTGTCGGCGGTGAGCGCTCCCGCGAGCAGCGCGCGGGCCTTGTCCACGTCGGCGCCGCGGACGACCTCGCGGTAGCGGGCCGCCAGCTGCGGACCGGCCACCCGTTCGAACTGCGCGACCCGTTCGGTTTCGGCGCCGTGCAGCTCGCCGAGCTCGGCCAGCTCGCCGTGCTCGAACCGGCCCCGGGCGAAGACGGTGCGCAGCAGCCCGCGCTGCTCGGCGGAGTGGTGCTCGACCGCGTTCAGCGCCGCGACCGTCTCGGTCAGCGCGCTGAGCCGCGCGTCGGCGGGTGCGGCGGCCAGCGCCTCGCCGACCGCGAACATGCTGTGGGTCAGCTCGTCGTAGACGGCCTCCGGGGAGGTCTTCACCGCCGGCTGGCCCTCGGGCGGGAACTGGGCCAGCTCACGCAGCCGGGGCAGCTCGGCCAACGCGGCGTCGGCCTGGTCGACCAGCTCGCGGATCTCCGGCGCGACCTGCGTGGCGACGGGCACCGTGGCCCAGTAGCGGGCCACCGCCTCGTCGGTGCGCCGCCGCTGCGCGGTGAGCAGCAGCTCGCCAGCCTTGCCGCCGCGCTGCAGCAGCGCCTCGGTCTCCGACAGCTCCTGTTCGAGCTGGTGGTTCAGCTTGACCGTGGCGGTCAGCGCCTGGGCCACCGCACCGGAGGACTCGGCCTCACGCGCGGCGTCCAGGGCCGACGACGTCTGCACCCAGCCCAGCACGCCGATGCCGATCGTGGCCACGGCGATGGGCAGCAGCAGGCGGAAGCCGATGGAACGACGGGGACGGCGCCGTGCCGTGGCCATCGGAACATCGGCTTCCTGGACGTATTGAGGTGCCCACGGCGGTGCTCCGCCGCCGGTGACTGCCATCGCCTGTGCCTCTCGACTGTTCGGTGGGACTCCCATGAGAGTTACGGGCAACAACCTTCACCACAACCCCCGAAACGTCCACCGGATGGACACATAGGTGTCACACAACGACACGTTCAGCCCTCGACAGGGTTTGTCGGCTGTCGTTGCAGGTTCAACTTAGTTACATCCGAATTGGATTCATATCCTCCGGATGGGCGTGTTCTGGCGCGTTTCGCCAATGGCGAAGTCACCTGGTCATTACGCTTTGTGACAATGTCGGATCCGCTGACGGGGTGGCACCAATGTTCGTACGCCGATTCGCTCTGCTCGCCGCCGTGATCACCGCAGGCGCTCTCGGGGCCTGTGCCGAGAGTGCCACCCCGTCCGCCGGGGACGCGAAGGCCACGGGCGCGGTCGCCGCTCCGGTGGCGGCCTCCCCGTCGGCCGCCCGGGCCGCGGTGCGGATCGCCAACGTGGGCGGCCGCAAGGCTCTGGTCGATCAGGAGGGCCGCACGCTCTACGTCTTCCTCCGCGACGCCAAGGGCAAGAGCGCGTGCCTGGACAAGTGCGCGGTGACCTGGCCGCCGATGATCGGCGACGCGGTCAACGGGGAGGGTGTCGACGGCTTCCTGCTGTCCACCCACGTCCGGCCCGACGGGACCATGCAGACCACCTACCGCGACCTGCCGCTCTACCGGTTCGGCACCGACAGGCCGGGTGACGCCAACGGCCAGGGCATGGACGGGGCCTGGTTCATGCTCGACGAGAACGGCGACATGTACCAGTGGTGACCGTCCGGCCGCCGCTGTGAGCTCACTGCCAACCGGCGCGACCCCGGGCGTGTAACACCTGCCGCCCGGCGTCGCGCCGGTACTCTTGCCCGGATTCGCCGACTTGTCCGCGATGTGGGGAAGAGATGAAGAACAGACGTTTTCTGATCACCGCCACCGTGGTGGCCGTCGTGCTGGGCGGCATCGGTTACCTCTCCTTCCAGCAGGCGTACAGCAGTGGCGCTCCCGCGCAGCCCGCCCGGCCGGTGCGCACGCTCGGGGCGGCACTGCCGGGTGCGCCCGCGGTCACCGAGCCGCGCGCCGACGGGCACCTGGTCAGCGGCGCCGACGTGCACATGGAGAGCGCGCCGATGCCGGCCCGCAAGAACGGCAAGAAGGTCAAGCACGTCTGCACCGAGTGGGAGCTCTGGTCCGTCGATCCCGCTGAGCGGGTCTGGCACTCGCCCTGCCTGGACGGCCCACAGTTGGTCCACGCCCACCTCGGCGACGGCGAGTTCGAGAACTCCTTCGCCGCCCGCCGCGACCTCGCCCCCGACCGCGAGTACGACCTGCGGGTGCGCTACCGCGACGACACCAAGGACAAGGAAAAGCGCTGGAGTCCCTGGGGCTACCGCGCGTTCCGGACCCTGCCGCAGCGCGCCCCGCTGGCCGGGGCCGGCACCTGGCACGTACGCCAGGACGGCTACCGGGTCGAGGAGGTGGCCGGCGGCTTCCAGTTGCCCGTGCACCTGGCGATGGTCCCGGGGCACACCGGCGACCCGGCACAGCCGATGTTCTACGTGACCGAGCTGTACGGCCAGATCAAGGTGGTCAAGGGGGACCTGAGCACCGGCGTCTACGCGAAGAACCTGCTCAACTTCGACCCGCGGGGCACCTTCCCCGGCACCGGCGAGAAGGGCGTCACCGGTATCACCGTCGACCCGGCCAACGGCGACGTGCTGGCTTCGGTGCTCTACGAGCGCGGCGGCGTGCACTACCCGAAGGTGGTGCGCTTCTCCAGCAAGGACGGCGGGCTCACCGCGGCGAAGCAGACGACGCTGCTGGACATGCCCGCCGAGCCGCAGTCGGCCGCGCACCAGATCTCGCAGCTCACCATCGGCCCGGACGGCAAGCTCTACGTGCACATGGGCGACGCCATGCTGGCGTACACGGCCAAGGACCTGAACTCGTTCCGCGGGAAGATCCTGCGGGTGAACCTGGACGGCAGCGCGCCGGCCGACAACCCGTTCTACGACGCCGAGGACGGCATCACCGCCCGCGACTACGTCTACGCCTCCGGCTTCCGCAATCCGTTCGGCGGGGCGTGGCGCGCCGACGGCAGCTACTACCAGGTCGAGAACGGCACCGCGATCGACCGGCTGTCGCGGGTGGACAAGGGCGTCGACTACGGCTGGGACGGCACCCGCGACAGCATGCTCAAGCCGAAGCTCTACATCTGGTCGCCCTCGACCGCGCCGACCTCGATCGCCTTCATCGACCCCGACGTGCATCACGGCTCGGGCTTCCCGAAGAGCAAGCACGGGCACATGTTCGTCGCGGAGAGCGGCCCGACCTTCGCCAGCGGCCCGCAGGACAACGGCAAGCGCATCGTCGAGTTCACCTTCGACGGCAACAAGGTCGGCAAGCCGAAGACCCTGCTGGAGTACAACGGCACCGGCAAGGCCAGCGTCGTCGGCCTCGCCGCGGGCCCCGACGGCCTCTACTTCACGGCCCTCTACCCCGACGCCGACACCACGTCCCCCGACACCCCCGCCGCCAAGATCTACCGCCTCCGCTACACCGGGGCCGAATGAGAGAAAGGAAGGGCACCTTCTACAACGCATAGCGTTGTGAAGGTGCCCTTCCTTTCGTCCGACCAGCGGTGAGCTGCGGGTCAGGGCAGGACGATGAACTCCACGCGGCGGTTGACCGCCTGGTTGGCCTCGCTGGTGTTGGGGCGGGCGGGACGGCTCTCGCCGTAGCCCTGGGCGGTCAGCCGGTCGGCCGCGACACCCTGCTTGACCAGGTAGTCCAGCACCGTCTTGGCGCGGGCCCGGCTCAGCGCCAGGTTGTCCGCGGCCGTGCCGTTGCTGTCGGTGTGGCCCTCGATCCGCACCTTGACCTGCGGGTTGGCGGTGAGGATGCGAGCCGCCTGGCCGAGCGCCGCCCGACCCGCGGGGGTGAGCGTGGTGCTGTTGTCGAGGAAGGTCACCGCGGGCAGCTTGACCAGCTCCTGCTGGACCTTGGCCACCTCGGTGCGGTCGACCACGACCGAGCCCGCCTGGGCCGCAGCGGCGGCCACGGCGTCCTTGGCCGCCTGCGAGGCCAGCGTGCCCGCCAGCGACAGGTTGCCACCGCGCAGCTCCACCGACACGTCCTTGGCGCCCGGACCGTACGCGGCCACCACGTTCGCCACGCCGTCGATCCCGGCGTCGGTCACGCTCGGGTCGATCTTCAGCTGGTCGTCCACCGGTCCGGTGCCGGCCAGCGACGTGGCCACCTGCACCAGGCGGGTGCGGGCAGCCTCGGTGGGCACCGTGCCGGTGAGCACGGCCCGCCCGCCGGACAGCGTGAGCACCACCGTCGGCGGGGTCGCCGCGGCGGTCGGGGACGGCGACGGCGACGGAGCCGGTGCGGCCACCGCGGGCACCTCGGCCACGGCGACGCGTACGCCCTCCAGCTTGCGCACGATCGCCAGCGCCTGATCGGCCTCGGTTGCCGAGGCGGCCTTCAGCGTGCCGTCGCGCCCGATGAAGTCGACCTCCACCGCGGACAGCCCCGCGGCGGCCAGCGCCTGCTCGGAGCGGGTCGTGAGATCGTCCTGGACGGTCTCGCGGATGGGCAGGTGCTGCGCGGTGACGATGCCGGCCAGGCCGAGCACCGCGACCGCCAGCCCGACCACCGGGTGGAACCTGCGAGCGTTGTCCGCCATGCTCATTCCCGTCCCGTGTCGCGGCCGGCGACGAGGCGGCGCTGCAGGTCGGCCAGACCCTCCTCGTCCCCGTCGGCGAGCAGCTGGGCCTGCTGCGCCCAGGTGAGCAGGGCGGGCGCGAAGCTGAGCCCGCCGTCCTCGATGGCCTTGCGCAGGGCGGCGTTGTCGGCGGCGGCGACCGCGGCGTACGTGCCCATGCCGGCGGCCGTCAGCGCGGCCTCCATCTTGGGCCCGATGCCCTCGATGCGCTGCAGGTTGTCACCCGCGGCGACCAGCATGTTCTCGATGGGGGTGAGCGTCGACGCCTCGACCTTGAACGCCTTGTCCTGGGCGGCCTCGACCGCGGCCTCCACGGCGTCGTCGGGCTCGTCGGCGGCCACGGCGACGGGCTCCGGCGTGGGCTCGGCAACCGGCTCGGCGGCGACCGGCTCCGGCTCGGCGGCCGACTCCGGCTTGGCGATCGGGGCGACCAGCGACACGGGCCGCTGCTGCACCTCGATCTCGTCGTCGGCGGGCGCGGCCGGGGCGGGCACAGCCTTCTTCGACGCCTTCTTGGCGGGCTTGGCCTTCTCCGCCTTGGCTTCGGCGGCCACGGGGGCCGCGGCGACCGGCGCGGGAGTCTCCGCGACGACCGGGGTGGACGGCGCGCCGGCCGCGGCCGGCTGCTCCGCCGGGGTGGACTTGCCGCGCCTGCTGAACAGCAGCCAGCCCACCAGCAGGCCGAGCAGGAACGCTGTCAGGATCATGAGGAGCGACTGGCCGATGAACCAGGCCACGAAGACCTCCAAAAAGAACGCGCGAGGGAAACGCGCTGTCGGAAGGATTGCTGCTCGTCTCGCTGACGCGAGCCGACGAGTCCGAGGCAGCTTCGCACACGTCCCGGACATCCGACTCAGCGCATCGGCCGGTTGTGCCTCCTGCACCGGTCACAAAAGGCGGGATGTCCGCATAGGATCGCGGGCGTGCCGGAGACCGTGACGCATGTGCGCGACCTAGCCGACGTGGTCGGCAGCTTCCTGGGCCACAGCGCCTGGCACGAGATCACCCAGCGCCAGGTGGACCTGTTCGCCGAGGCGACCTGGGACGACCAGTGGATCCACACCGACCCCGAGCGGGCCGCGGCCGGGCCGTACGGCGGCACCATCGCGCACGGCTTCCTCACCATGTCGCTGACGCCGACCCTGCTGGCCGAGATCTGGCGGGTCGAGGGCGTGGACATGACCGTCAACCAGGGTCTGGACAACCTGCGGCTGCGGGCCCCGGTGCCGGTGGGCGCGCTGGTGCGGATGGGGGCCGACCTGCTGTCCACGCGCTCCCGGCCGAAGGGCTTCGCCGAGGTGGTGGTGCGGCTGACCTTCGAGCTGGAGCACGCCGGACGGCGGCAGCGCGCGGCCACCGCCGACCTGACCATCCTGCTCCGCGAGGCGGCGGCCGTCCCGCGCTGATCAGCGCCTCAGGAGGGGTCGCCCTGCCAGCGGGCGTCCTCCTCCTCCCACTCCTCGTTGCGCTCCTTGACCTTGGCCAGCGCCTGCTCGGCGTCGGCGGGGGAGGGGTACGGCCCGAGCAGGAACTTGGCCGCGCACTTGCCGTCGCCGCTCTCGACCCGGTTGTGCTTGATGCACCAGAAGTACTGCGGCGGATCTCCGACGTTCGTCATGTCATCACTGTGCCCGTTCGCGGGCCGGCTACGCCACCGATCCGCGACAAGCCGCCGGACATACGACAGGGGGCGCTCCTCTTTCGAGAAGCGCCCCCTGTGCGCCGATCACAGCATGGACAGATGCACGTGGTTGGTATGGTCCCCGGCGGGGTTGTCCCCGCAGTTGGAGCCGGCCGAGTCGTAGGTCTTCCAGGCGCCGTTGATCCAGATCTTGCAGTACCAGATCACGTACATGACCCCGAGCCGGCTGGCGTTCTTGATGAAGAACGAGGCCAGGTTGTTGCCGTAGGTGCGGTCGCCGCCGCTGGCGGAGTAGTTGGTGAAGCCGCCGGTGGCCGAGGCGAAGTCGCAGGCGCGGCCCTTGGGATGCTCGCCGCCGCCGCCGGAGCGGTGGCAGGAGACATAGCGCTTGAAGCCGTTGGCCTTGGCCTGGTTCATCGCCCACAGGGTGCGCGGGGTGATACAGCCGCTGGTGGTCGGGTCCTTGATCGTGCAGCCCTCGCTGGGCCAGGATCCGTCGGAGTTGCGCGGGGCGGGCTTGGCCAGCGGCGAGTTCGGGTTGATGTAGCCGCTGGAGCTGCGCCCGTCGACCGCGCGCAGGGCCTGGTCGGCGGCCTTCTTGCGTTTCTCCATCTCCTTGACCGCGTCCTGCTGCAGCTTGAGCTGGATGTCGATCGCGGCCTTCTTCGCGGTGACCTCCTGCTTGCGCGTGCGGAAGTCGCGCATGCGGGCCTCGTCGCGCTGGGTCATCCGGTCCATGGCGTTGGCCTTGGCCAGCAGGGAGCCCGGGTCGGTTCCGTTGACCATGAGGCTGACCATGCCGAGCCGGCCGGTCTTGTAGGCCTCCGACGCGTACTGGCCGACGAACACCCGCAACCGCTCCAGGTCGGCCTCGGCGGTGAGCAGCTCGGTGGTCAGCGCCTTCTGCGAGGCTTCGGCCGCGTCGAGCGCCGCCTGCGCCTCCAGGTAACCCTTGGCCGCGACCTCCAGGTTCTCGCGCAGCTGCTTGAGCGACTGGGAGCTGCCCTCGTTGGGCTCCGCGAACGCGGGCGCCGCCGGCGACAGCCCGCTCACCACCAGGAACACGGCGGCCAGCAGCAGCGTGAGGTGGGCGGCGCGTCGCCGTCGTTGTCGGGGCGCGGTGGGGGTCACGGAGGTGCTTCCTTCCGTCGTTGCCGCGCGGACGGACCGGCGTGCCGCGGCGCTGCTGGGGGAGCAGCGGGCCGGGCGGCCGTGCCGTCGTCGGGGATGCGCGACGGTGGCTTCGGCAGATCTTTATGTGAGACAGCCTCGGTGCCGTGGGGGCAGGCGGTCAGAGTACCCGGTCTCGCGGGGGCCGCTCAAAACGATCGACGATCGTGCGCCGCTTTGCCCGAATCGTTGGTTTTCGCGTTGCCACGTCAGGGAACCAGCCGCGTAATAGTGTTATCCGGAGGGAATTGTGTCGTCTCGCGCCGTTTCAGTGCTCTTCACAGCCTGGATGGTGCTGTTTGGCGTGCTTTATTACGTCATCAGGCCGTGGCAGGTGGGATTGTGGGCCGCGCTCGGGCTGAGCGGCGCGGCCGCGATCGCCTACGGCGTGCGCCGCAACCGGCCCCGTCGGCCCCGCCCGTGGTACCTGCTCTCCGCGGCGCTGGTGCTGTTCGCCGTCGGGGACCTGTTCTCCGCCGTGCTCAACAGCGACTACATGGCGCCCTACGACGTGCCCCTCATAGTCGACATGATCTACCTGGTTATGTTCGTCGTGATGAGCCTGGGCCTGATGGGTCTGGCCAGGTCCGGCTGGGCGATGCGCGACCGGGCCGGAGTGCTCGACGCGGTGACCCTGATCCTGGGCCTGGGCCTGCTCGCCTGGATGTTCATCATCGAGCCTCGCTTCCGTACGCCCGGATTGACGGCGCTGGACCAGATCGCCGCGGTCGCGTACCCGCTGGCCGACCTGCTGCTGCTGGCCATGGTGGTGCGGATCGTGCTGGTCGCGCGCTGGAGCGCGCCGGTGGCGCTGCTGGCCGCGGGCGGCATCGGCATGTTCGTCAGCGACAACCTGCACCTGTTCGCCCGCCTCGACGGCTTCTGGCACATCGGCGGCTCGCTCGACGTCGGCTGGATGCTGCTCTACTGGGGCTGGGGGCTGGCCGCGCTGCTGCCCTCGATGGTCTGGCTGACCGAGCCCCGGCCCGCGCCGACCGCCGAGCTCAGCGGCAGGCGCGTGGTGGTGCTGGGGCTGTCCTCGTTCATCCCGCCGATGGTGCTGCTCTTCCAGGCGCTGCGCGGGCCGGTGCGCAACGCCGAGGGCATCGCGCTGCTCTGCATCGCGATGTTCGTGCTGGTGCTGATCCGGCTGCTGGACGCCATGCGCATCCACCGGCAGGCGCTGGCCCGTGAGCGCCTGCTGCGCGAGGCCGGTGTGAGCATGGTGGCGGCCACCGAGATCGCCCAGGTCTCCGACGTCGTACGCGACACCGCCACCAACCTGATGCCCAGCCACGCCGAGCATCGGGTGATCCTTGCCGTCGAGGAGAACGAGCAGGCCCCGGTCGCGCAGCCGCCGCGCGACGGCCCCCGGCCTGCGGTGCTGTGCCGCACCGGTGAGCTGCCCGCGGAGCACGCCGACGAGCTGGCTGGCTTCGACACCGTGCTGAGCTGCCCGCTCGCGCCGGCCGACGGCACCTCGGGTGGGCACAGCATCGGCACGCTGCTGATCGCGGCCGATGAGGACGTGCTGCACACGCTGCAGGGCACGATGGAGGTGCTCGCCCTGCAGGCGGCGCTGGCGCTGTCCCGGATCATGCTGAACGACGAGGTCAACCGGCGTGACAGCGAGGCCTACTTCCGGGCGCTGGTGCACAACACCGCCGACGTGATCATGATCGTGGGCGGTGACGACGAGATCCGCTACTGCAGCCCGTCCGCGGCGGCGATGTTCGGCCGGGAGGCCCTTGAAGGCAACCACCTGCTCGACCTCGTCGTCCCGGAGGAGCGCGAGCGCAGCGCGGGCTTCCTCATGCGGGCCCGCCAGGAGCGGCGCGGCGAGACCACGGACTGGACCGTCTGGGGCTTCGGGGACCGGCGGTTGCAGGTCGAGGTCTCCAGCCGGGACCTGCGCGAGGACCCCGCCGTCGCCGGGCTGGTGATCACCCTGCGGGACGTGACGCAGCGCCGGCGGCTGGAGCGGGAGCTGACCCACCGGGCGTTCCACGACTCGCTGACCGGGCTGGCCAACCGCGCCCTGTTCATCGACCGGGTGACGCTCGCGGTGGACCGGGCCCGCCGCAACGGGTCCATCGCGGGGGTGCTCTTCATCGACCTCGACGACTTCAAGGATGTCAACGACACGATGGGCCACCCGGTCGGGGACGAGTTGCTGACCGCGGTCGCCGAACGCCTCAAAGGAGTGCTGCGCCCGCACGACACCGCCGCCCGCCTGGGCGGCGACGAGTTCGCGGCGCTGATCGAGGACTCCGCCGGCACCGGGGCGATCGAGGCGGTGGCCGAACGGGTGGTACGGGTGCTGTCGGTTCCCGTGCCGGTGGGCGACCAGCGGGTGCCCGCCGGGGCCAGCATCGGCGTGGCCACCACCAAACACGCCCACGACGGCGACGAGCTGCTGCGCCACGCCGATCTGGCGCTGTACTCGGCCAAGGGTGAGGGCAAGGGGCAGTGGCGCCGGTACCAGCCGGCCCTGCACGAGGCACTGGTCGAACGGCTCCAGCTGAAGGCGGACCTGGACCGGGCCGTCGCCGAGGAGGAGTTCAGCCTGCGCTTCCAGCCGGTCGTCGGGCTGACCGGCGGCGGCACGGTCGGCTTCGAGGCGCTGGTGCGCTGGGAACATCCCAGCCGCGGCACCCTGGCCCCCGGCGAGTTCATCGGGCTGGCCGAGGAGTCCGGGCTGATCGTGCCGATCGGCACCCAGGTGGTGCGCCAGGCGCTGGCCACGGCCGCCCGCTGGCCCACCCGGGCCGGGCTGAGCCCGTACGTCAGCATCAACATCTCGGCCCGCCAGTTCCGCACCCCGGGCGTGGTCGCCGATCTGCTGCGCGAGCTGGACGAGGCGGGCCTGCCCGCGCACCGGATGATGCTGGAGATCGTCGAGACGCTGCTGCTGCACGAGGACGAGGAGGTCTGGGCCGACCTGGCCGAGCTGCGGGAGGCGGGCGTGCGCGTGGCCATCGACGACTTCGGCACCGGCTACTCGTCGCTGAGCTACCTGCGGCAGATGGCGCTGGACGTGGTGAAGCTGGACAAGTCGTTCGTCGGCGAGATCGCCCTCTCGGCCCAGCAGCGCGCGCTGGTGGAGGGCATCGTGCAGCTGGCCAACACGCTCGGCCTGGAGGTCATCGCCGAGGGCATCGAGACGCAGGAGCAGCGCGACATCCTCGCCGACATCGGCTGCCCCTACGGCCAGGGCTACCTGTTCAGCAAGCCGCTGCCCGGCGGGGAGACGTTCCCGTGGCTGGTCGACGACCTCGAGCACCCGGCGGCGCACTAGGGTCGGGCGGATGCGGATCGTCTCCCTGGTGCCGTCGCTGACCGAGGCCGTCGCGGCGACGCTGCCCGGGGCCCTGGTGGGGGCCACGGACTGGTGCACACATCCGGCCGGGCTCGACGTGGCCCGGGTGGGCGGCAGCAAGTATCCCGACCTCGACCGGGTCCTGGCGCTGCGCCCGGACGTGGTGCTGGTCAACGTCGAGGAGAACCGCGAGCAGGACGCCGACGCGCTGCGCGCCGCGGGCGTCGAGCTGTACGTCACCTACCCGCGCACCGTCGACGAGGCCCTCGACGAGCTGGGCCGTTTGCTCGCCGCCCTCGGCGCGCCCGGCGAGCCCGACTGGCTGACCGCGGCCCGCGCCGCCTGGGCGGCCCTGCCCGCCCCGACCGCGACCCGGCGGGCGGTCGTCCCGGTGTGGCGGCGGCCGTGGATCGTGCTGGGCGGCGGCACCTTCGCCGGTGACGTGCTGCGCCGCCTCGGCGTGGCCAACGTCTACGCCGACGACCCCGAGCGCTACCCCCGGCCGTCTGTCGCCGACCTGCATGCGCAGGCCGCCGACCTGATCGTGCTGCCCGACGAGCCCTATGCCTTCACCGGCGACGACGGCCCCGAGGCCTTCCCCGGCACCCCCTGCGCCCTCGTCTCCGGCCGCCACCTCACCTGGTACGGACCCTCCCTCGCCGAGGCCCCCGCCCTGCTCGCCGCGCAGCTCGCCCGGACCCGCCGCTAGGACCAGGAACGCAGCTCGTCGTCGTTGGGGGCGCGGACGAGCAGCGGGGTGGGCGCGTCGAAGCGCATCACGGGGCGGGAAGGGTCCCAGCGGGACCAGCCAGGGTCGCCGGTGGTCGCGAAGTCCACCCAGGCCCGGTGCATGGCGTCGGCCAGCTCCTGCGGCGGGTTCGGGCCGGACAGCGGGAGCCCGTCGGGCGTGCCCAGGGTGTCGAAGACGAAGCCGATCTCCAGGGCGTGGCACGCGCCCAGCCGTTCCACCGGCGACGGCCAGGCGAACTCGTACAGCCAGGTGTCGCCCGGTCGGGCGTCGGCCAGCAGGTTGAGCGGGCGGCGCAGCAGCCGGTCGGTGGCGATGACGCCGAGCAGTTCGCCCGGCGTGGCCTCGGGCCGGGCCGCCCGGTAGGCCCGTGCGGTGCGCGCCCGCACCCGGAACTTGGCCAGGGCCAGCCGCAGCGTGAGCCGGTTGATCCGGTCGACCAGGCCGGTCGGCACGAACCACAGCCGGTACTCCTCGGCGTTGTAGCCCAGCAGCACCGGGATGTCGGCGGCCGCGCCGCCGTGCAGCGCGACCATCGGGTCGCGGGGCAGCACGTCGCCGTCGACGGTCAGCGTGAAGCCGTTGCCGTTGCCGATCGGCGGCCCGCCCCGGGTGATCGAGACCTGCGCGGCGAGCAGCCGGGCCCGGTCCACCTGCGCGAACGCCTCGGCGGTCGCCGGGATCTTCAGCCGCTTGGCGATGAGCCGGGTGGACCGGCCCGCGGCCTCGGGCGGCTGCGCGGCCGGGGCCCCGCTCTGCAGCACCGCCCGATGGAACAGGCCCTGCGCGTGGGGACTGGTCAGCAGCGCCCCGATGGAGATCGAGCCCGCCGACTCGCCGAACACGGTCACGTTGCCGGGGTCGCCGCCGAACGCCGCGATGTTGTCACGCACCCAGGTCAGCGCCGCGATCTGGTCGCGCAGGCCGAGGTTGGCGGGGGCGTCGGGGAAGACGCCGAAGCCCTCGATGCCCAGCCGGTAGTTGATCGACACGAGCACCACGCCGTCGCGGGCGAAGTTGCGGCCGTCGTACGCGGGCAGGCAGCTCGACCCGTTGCGCAGCGAGCCGCCGTGGATCCACACCATGACGGGCCGCCCGGCCGCGCCCGCGGGGGCCCACACGTTCAGGTTCAGGCACTCGTCACCGGGGATCGACGGGTCGGCCAGCAGCCGGTCCATCGGCGGCGGGAACGGCGCTTTCGGCGCGGTCGGCCCGTACGCCAGCGCGTCGCGCACCCCCGTCCACGCCGTCACGGGCGCGGGAGCCGTGAACCGGTGCTCCCCGAACGGCGCAGCCGCGTACGGAATACCCAGGAACACCGCGACCCCGTCGTCGACCCGCCCCCGCACCCGCCCGCTCCGGGTCGCCACGACGACCCCCACCGCTGTCTCCGTCACCCCCGCATTCTCCCGCCCCGCACGAAAGGAAGGGCACATTCTTATCGCTTTGCGTAGAAGAAGGTGCCCTTCTTAACGCAGCAGGTGCGCTACGCGGGGGCGGAGCTAGCCGCGCCGGGTGCCGGGTCGCCGGGGCAGCGGAGCCCGCGGGGCGGCCGGGCGCGGCGTTCGGGGGAGGAGGGCCGTGGCCGGGTGTGGTCGGCCACGGCCCGGTCACACGGCCGCGGCGGCGGCGCGGCCCGCCTGGCGGCCGGAGAAGATGCAGCCGCCGAGGAAGGTGCCCTCCAGCGAGCGGTAGCCGTGCACGCCGCCACCGCCGAACCCGGCCACCTCGCCGGCCGCGTACACCCCGGGCAGGGGCGTGCCGTCGGCCCGCAGCACCCGGCCGGACAGGTCGGTCTCCAGCCCGCCCAGGGTCTTGCGGGTGAGGATGTTGAGCCGGACCGCGATCAGCGGCCCCGCCTTCGGGTCCAGCAGCCGGTGCGGCGTCGCCACCCGGATCAGCTTGTCCCCGCGGTAGTTGCGCGCCCCGCGGATCGCGGTGATCTGCAGGTCCTTGGTGAAGGTGTTGGTCAACTCGCGGTCGCGCGCCTCGATCTGCCAGCGCACCTCGGCGAGGTCGAGCAGACCCTGCCCGGTCAGCTTGTTCATGCCCGCGACCAGCTCGTCCAGGGTGTCGGCGACGACGAAGTCGGCCCCGTTGCGCTTGAACGCCTCGACCGGGCCGGGCGCGCCGGGCAGCGCCCGCTTGAGCACCTGCCGCACGCTCTTGCCGGTCAGGTCGGGGTTCTGCTCGGAGCCCGACAGCGCGAACTCCTTCTCGATGATCTTCTGAGTGAGCACGAACCACGTGTACTCGTGCCCGGTGCCCATGATGTGCTCCAGCGTGCCGAGCGTGTCGAAGCCCGGGAACAGCGGCACCGGCAGCCGTTTGCCGGTCGCGTCCAGCCACAGCGACGACGGGCCCGGCAGGATCCGGATGCCGTGCCTGTCCCAGATCGGGGCCCAGTTCTCGATGCCCTCGGTGTAGTGCCACATCCGGTCGCGGTTGATCAGGTTGCCGCCCGCGTCCTCGGTGATGCCGAGCATCCGGCCGTCGACGTGCGCGGGCACGCCGGACAGCAGCCGCTGCGGCGGGGTGCCCAGCCGCTGCGGCCAGTTGCGCCGCACCAGGTCGTGGTTGCCGCCGATGCCGCCGGAGGTCACGACCACCGCCTGCGCGCGGTAGGAGAACTCACCCACCTCGGTACGCGAGCTGGCCTCGCCCCTGGCGGCCGCGCTGGGCTCCAGCACCGCGCCGCGTACGCCGTCGACCGCTCCGGCGGTCATCGTCAGCTCGTCGACCCGGTGCCGGAACGCGAGCGTGACCAGGCCCATGTCCACCGCGGCACGGACCCGGCGGATGAACGGAGCGAGCACGCCCGGCCCGGTGCCCCAGGTGATGTGGAACCGTGGCACCGAGTTGCCGTGCCCGTCGGCGAGGTACCCGCCCCGCTCGGCCCAGCCGACCACGGGGAAGAAACGCACCCCCTGCGCGTGCAGCCAGGACCGCTTCTCCCCGGCGGCGAAGTCCACGTACGCCTGCGCCCATCTGCGCGGCCAGGCGTCGCACTCGCGGTCGAACCCGGCACTGCCCAGCCAGTCCTGCAAGGCCAGCTCGGGGGAGTCCTTGATGCCCATGCGCCGCTGCTCGGGGGTGTCGACCAGGAACAGGCCGCCGAACGACCAGAACGCCTGCCCGCCCAGCGAGGCCTCCGGCTCCTGGTCGAGCAGGATGACGCGCTTGCCGGCGTCGGCCAGCTCGGCGGTGGCCACGAGCCCGGCCAGCCCGGCTCCGACCACGATGACGTCTGCGTCCACGCTGCCACTCCCTGGATTCACGGCGATGTGACCGGCAGCATAGCGAACGCGAAACTCTTTCGCCTCGCTCGGCACCGGGGCGCGCCGCACTGCCGGATGATGACCTCCAACCCCCGGCCACACTGCCGCGTATTGGGGGCGGAGGTGGCGGATGGACAGGTACGACGGGTTCCACGAGTTCGTCGTCGAGCGCGGCGGGGCGCTGTCGCGCACGGCGTTCCTGCTGACCGGTGAGCACCACGCGGCCGAGGATCTCGTGCAGTCGGCGCTGGCCAAGGCGGCGACCAGGTGGCGGCAGATCAGGGAGTACGGCCAGCCGGAGGCGTACATCCGGCGCACCATGATCAACGAGCAGATCTCGTGGTGGCGCAGGCGGCCCGCGCGACCGGTCGCGGAGGTGCCCGAGCGGGCCGGTCCCGACGAGCCGGGCCGGGTCGTGGAGCGCGTCGCCCTCGGCCAGGCCCTGGCCACGCTGACCCCGCGGCAGCGCGCCGTGGTGGTGCTGCGTTTCTACGAGGACCTGTCCGAGGCGGACACCGCCGCGCTGATGGGCTGCTCGGTCGGCACTGTGAAGAGCCAGACCCACCTGGCGCTGGGCCGCCTGCGCCGGGCGCTGCCCCACTACGCCGAGCAGGCGGGTGAGTACGCCGACAGCTCGGCGGCCCTGGCCCTGGCCCGCCGCCGCCGGACCGGCCGGACGGTGGCGGCCGCGCTGCTCGTGGTGCCGCTGCTGGCCGGCCTGATGTGGTACGCGGTGCGCGGCCCCGACACCGTGCCGCCCCCGGTGACCAACCCGCCGTCCGGCGTCCCGACCCCGGCCAAGCCGTTGCCGGCGCTGCCGTCCCGGCTCGACCCGAAGGCCGCGACCGAGCCGCTGCCCGCCGACCGCGGCACCGGACCGGCGGTGCTGCAGGTGTACCACGACCAGACGTCGTCGAGCACTTGGACGGTGCTGGTCACGGTCGACGGCCGCCACTACACGGTGCCGGCGCCGGAAGCGGGTTACGTGAGCACGCCCACGCTGTCGCCGGACGGGCGCTGGCTGACCTGGTCGACGACCGCGGCGACGATGGTCCGCGACCTCACCGGGACGGAGGTGCGTGAGCTGTCGCCGACGTCGAGCGCCCCGCTCTGGTCCCCTGGCGGTGAGTGGTTCCTGCTGCCCGCGTATCTCGGTGGCGAGACGCTCTACCACCTGCCCGACTGGACGGCTCGTGAGGTCCCGCCCGGCTTGCGGGGCAGGGCGGCGCAGGTCGTGCTGGACAGCGGCGAGCTGCTGCGCCCCGCCGGCGATCCTACCGCGACGGCCGCGCCGCTGGAGGTGGTCGATCTCGGGGCGGGGGCGGTGCGCCCGATCACCGTCGAGGTGGCCGACCGGCTCGGGGCCAAGGAATGGATCTACAGGTGGTCGGTCCTCTCGGCACCCGGAAGTTCGGCGGCGGTGGAGGTGGTCGGCGTTGCCCCGCATGGATCTGCCCAGGTGGTGGCGGTGCTGCAGTTCTCCACGGTCGATGGCCGGGTGCTGCGCCGGATTTCGCTGCCGCCGGACCGGATCGCGTTCCCGCTGTGCTTCCGCGGCGGGGAGCTGCTGTGGACGGACTTCGTGAGCATCCGCCGGGCCCAGGTGCCCGAGAGCATGGCGGTGCTGATGGAACTCGACCGCGTCGCGGAGCCCGCGGGCTGCCGCCGTTCCACCCAGCTCAGCTCGATGGTGCCGTGACCGCGGCCGTGCGAGATGATCCCAACCTTCCGGCCCGCTGCCACGTAGGGGGAGGTGGAGGTGACGGATGAGCCGATACGACGGCTTCCACGAGTTCGTCGTCGCGCGGGGCGGGGCGCTGTCGCGCACGGCGTACCTGCTCACCGGCGAGCACCACGCGGCCGAGGATCTGGTGCAGACCGCGCTGGCCAAGGCCGCGACGCGGTGGCGGCAGATCAGGGAGTACGGCCAGCCGGAGGCGTACGTCCGGCGCATCATGGTCAACGAGCAGATCTCGTGGTGGCGCAGGCGGCCCGCGCGGCCGATGGCCGAACTGCCCGAGCGGGCCGGTCCCGACGAGCCGGGCCGGGTCGTGGAGCGGGTCGCGCTCACCAGGGCGCTGGCGACGCTCGCCCCACGCCAGCGGGCCGTGCTGGTGCTGCGCTTCTACGAGGACCTGTCCGAGGCGGACACCGCCGCGCTCATGGGCTGCTCGGTCGGCACCGTGAAGAGCCAGACCAACCTCGCGCTGACCAACCTGCGGCGCTCGCTGCCGCTGGTCGCCGAGGAGGCCGGGCAGTACGCCGACGCGCCGGCCGCCCTGGCGACGGCACGCCGTCGACGGACCCGGCTGGCGGGCGCGGCGACGGCGCTCGTGGCCGTGCCGCTGCTGGCCGTGAGCTGGTTCGCCCTGCTCGGCCCCGCCGCCCTGCCACCACCGGTGACGAGCTCACCGAGCCCGTCGGCCCCGGCCCCGTCGCGCTCGCCGGTGACGCCGCTGCCGACCCGGGTGCCGCCCGGTGAGGCCCGGGTCGATCTGCCCGCCGACCGGGGTGTCCAGGGCGGCGCGCTGCTGCTGGCGAAGCGGGTCTCGGACGACCCCGTGTACGAGCTGCTCGGCGGCGACGGTGTCCGCTACCGGCTGCCGCCCCGGCCGACCGGTGGCTTCACCATGGAACCCGTGCTGTCGCCGGACAGCCGGTGGGTAGCCTGGTCGTCGCCGCAGGGCACGGTGGTCCGGGACCTGACCGCGACCACCGTGCGGGAGCTGCCGTACCCCGTCGGCGAGGCCCGCTGGTCGCCGTCCGGGACCTGGCTGCTCGTCTCACGGTTCACCGATCGCGCCGAGGTGCTCGTCCGGACCGCCGACTGGACCGTCTACGTGCTGCCCACCTCCGAGCGGGCCAGGCCCGTCGCGGCGGTGCTCGACAGCGGGGAGCTGCTGCGGCTCGGTGACCGGATCACCGACACCACGGTCACCCTCGACCGGGTCGATCCGATGACCTGGGCAACCCGCAGGTTCACCGTGGAGCTGGGAAGTGTGCTCCGGGCGGGCGAGAGCGCCGTTTCCCTTGAGATCACCTATGGCGACACCGGTGAGCGTGACCTCATCCCCTTCGTCCTGCCCGCCGCGGACGGCACGGCCGGAATCGAGATCGTGCAGTCCCCCGCGGCCCCCGACTACACGGTGGTCGCCGTGGTCAGGTTCTCGCCCGGGGACGGCCGCGTGCTGAACCGGATCGACCTGTCGCCGGACGGGTACGCCCAGGCGCTGTGCTTCCGGGGCACGAATCTGCTGTGGACCGACGGCGAGGCCGTGTTCGGCGAGGGCTACCGGCTGCCGCTCGACCCGGTGTACGGCTACCGGCCGCCCGGCTGCGACCAGACCGCGATTCGGCAGGGCTGAGCAGCGGCGGCGCGGTTCCGCGGCGGGCTGCCAGAATGATCGGATGGGTGGTTCTCTGCCGATCATCGACCTGTCCGCCGACCGCGCCGCCGTGGCCGCCGGGATCCGCGCGGCCTGCCGTGACAGCGGGTTCTTCTACCTGACCGGGCACGGCGTGCCGGACGAGCTGCTGCGGCGGCTCGACGCGGCGTCGCGGGCGTTCTTCGCGCTGCCCGAGGACGTCAAGACGGAGATCGCCATGGCCCGGGGCGGCCGGGCCTGGCGCGGCTTCTTCCCCGTCGGCGGCGAGCTGACCTCAGGGCGGCCGGACCTGAAGGAGGGCCTGTACTTCGGCGCGGAGCTGTCCGCCGACGACCCCCGTGTGGTCGCCGGGCTGCCGCTGCACGGGTCCAACCTGTACCCCCGGCAGGTGCCGGAGCTGGCCGAGGTGGTGCCGGCGTACCTGGCGGCGCTGACCGCGGTCGCGCAGGAGGTGATGCGCGGTGTGGCGGTGAGCCTGGACCTGCCCGAGGACTACTTCGCGAGCGGGTACACGGCCGACCCGACGATCCTGTTCCGGGTCTTCCACTACCCGCCGTCGCCCGCCGGGGACGACGGCTGGGGCGTCGGCGAGCACACCGACTACGGGCTGCTCACCCTGCTGGCCCAGGACGGCAACGGCGGCCTGCAGGTGCGTACGCCGGCCGGCTGGGTCGACGCGCCGCCGGTGCCCGGCACGTTCGTCTGCAACATCGGCGACATGCTGGACCGGCTGACCGGCGGCTGGTACCGCTCGACGCCGCACCGGGTGCGCAACGTCAGCGGCAACGAGCGGCTGTCGTTCCCGTTCTTCTTCGACCCCGACTTCTCGGCCGAGGTGCCGCCGCTGCCGGGCCGGGCGCGGGCGGGCGCGGACGGCCACCCCCGCTGGGACGGCCAGGACCTGCGCGCTTTCACCGGCACGTACGGCGCCTACCTGCTGGGCAAGGTGGGCAAGGTGTTCCCGCAACTGCGCGGCGAGGTCCTGTGACCGTCTCTTCGCCCAGAAGGGGACGTGCTGTTCACGGGAAAGTCAGCATCCGTCCATCTTGCCGGGAAAAGGTCGAGTGATCGGCTCACCGACCGCTGGAGATGACGTTGACCGCTCGGTTCGAGTTCTACGAGCGGGCGTGTGCCGGCGTCACCTGGCGGCTGCTGTCCAGCAACAACCGTGACCTGGGCCGGTCGGGTGTGGGTTTCCCCGACGTCGACGCCTGCCTACGCGCCGTGGACGAGGTCCGCGCGGCCGCGACCGAGGCCGAACCGGTGATCCACCGGGTGAGCCGGCTGGCCTGGGCCTGGCGACTGGAGACCGGCCCCGGTTCGGTGGCCGTGGCCAGCCGCGCCTACCAGCGCCGCGTCCAGGCCCAGACGGCCTGCGACCTCTTCCTCCGCCTCGCCGTCGAAGCCCCCGTCAACACCGACGTCCGCCAAACCCGCGCCTGACCTCAGTCGTGGGCGCCGCGGCGGAGTTGTTTGATGGCGGAGCGGTGTTTCTTCGCCTGTAGGCGGCGTTGTTTGGCGCCCTTGCTCATCTTGGTGGGGCGGCGGGGTGGGGGCGGGGGAGCCAGGGCCTCGCGGAGCAGGGCGGCGAGGCGTTCGCGGGCCGCTTCGCGGTTGGCGAGCTGGGCGCGGTGCTCGCTGGCGGCGATGGTG